>NZ_JBWQPU010000019.1:0-58030 GCF_056620325.1 Psychrobacillus sp. Z3-81 | reverse complement strand
GGTCTCCCCCTGTGAGAGTAGGACGTCGCTAGGCAACAGCAAGGCCGTCACCGAGTCAAATCGGTGGCGGTCTTTTTTCTATTGGTCTGAATATCCTTGAAGGGGAAAAGTTATGCCCTATCTGATAGAGTCATTATTGGTAAATGGACATACTCTCGTTCAGGGCGGAAATACTATCGGATGGATGCAGATCACTCTCGTATAGAAGTGGATTACTCTCGGATAGAGCAGATTTATTCTCGTTCAGCAGCAATACTCTCGTTCGGGAAGCATGTACTCTCGGATAAGCCGAATTTATTCTCGTTTGCACCAGACTAGAATGAGGAGTATATCCCGAGGCAGTCTCCCACCCGGCAACTACTATATAAATAGATGAAACTAGTATGGTGAAGGGCATGGCCGAAACTTGCCAGTCTCCTAGATAAGCGGAGGATTCCAAAATTCTATCCCTGTCAGAGACATCATAAGATTTACTCTCGTTCAGAGGAGCAATACTCTCGGATAGATGGTGGTTACTCTCGTATAGCCGTGGGTTACTCTAGGATAGAGCAGATTTACTCTCATTCAGCAGTAATACTCTCGTTCCCGGAGCATTTATTCTCAGACAAGCCGATTTTACTCTCGTTCGTGCCAGACTAAATAAATGGATATCAGTGCCGCATTCCTATCAATATAAAAAAGTTATAATGGGGATAGTAAAATAATAATTCTTTGCAGACTAAAAAATTCTTAGTTAAAAAGGAAATCTTTTAATCCCGTACATAAAATTCGACATTTATGCGCAAAATAGTTGTATCTAATTTCCAAAAAAATCATCTATGATTTGTTGTAACATAGGACTTGTGGACAGAAAAGGAAGTTTGCGCTCCCTAATATAAGCTACTATAATAAAGATTGCATTCGGCGATACATATGAAGAAGTAGTTGCCCATTTGGAACCATCTATACGGTATGTTCAACTACATCACCTGAACCAATTTTTAATCAAAATGGAACACTGTTCTGGATCTAGCTTGAATTTGGATGGACAGGTGTATTGTGAAAAGGATTACCTAAAAATAGTAGTTCACTCTTAGTACATACAAGTCATTACTGTGCGACATACTTTTTACTGGTGTAATAAATACTTTAATTTAAGACATACTAACAGCGAGCGTTGAATGTATATCTGACTATTTTTGATTCTATATATGAGGTGATTTAATGAGAAAAGTTGTTTTAGTTGGTTGCGGTGCGGTTGGTACTGCTTATGCATATAGTCTAGTTAACCAAGGGGTTGTTACTGAACTTGTACTAATCGATGCTAATAAAGAAAAAGCAGAGGGTGAAGCAATGGACCTTGTGCATGGTATGGCAGTGGCAACAACGAACATGAAAGTTAGTGTTGGTACCTATGAGGAGTGCAAGGATGCACAACTAATTGTTATTACGGCCGGAGCCAACCAGAAGCCTGGTGAAACGAGATTACAACTCGTAGAACGCAACACTCGAATTATGCAATCTATTGTTCAGGAGATTAAAAAAAGCGGCTTCGATGGAATTCTTCTCATTGCTTCCAACCCAGTTGATGTGATGAGTTATGTAGCATACAAGGAAAGCGGCCTGCCTGCGAACAAGGTCATTGGTTCAGGAACTACCTTGGATACAGCTCGTTTCAAGGTACTTTTAGGAGAGTACTTTGAAGTAGATCCAAGGAATGTTCATGCAGTTATCATCGGTGAGCATGGTGATAGTGAACTAGCTGTATTCAGTCAAGCTAATATTGGGGTAGAATCGCTGGAAGATTTCTTGGAAAGACGAAATAATCCAAATGATAAAGAAAAACTCAACTCGATCTTTAACGCAGTTCGTAGGGCTGCTTATGAGATTATTAATCGTAAAGGTGTTACGAATTTCGGAATAGGAATGTGCTTAACAAGAATCACGAAGGCTATTCTCAATAACGAGCATTCTATTCTTCCAGTTTCTTGTTTATTGAACGGCGAATATGGCCAAGAAGATATCTATATGAGTGTCCCAGCCGTTGTAACATACGAGGGTGTGAAAGAAATTCCTACCTTAAAGTTGAATGAAGAAGAGACAAAGCTATTCAATCAATCAGCAGAAATTCTACGTAAAACGAGAGTAAACTAAAACTCCTTTTACAAGAAAATAACCATGGTATAGTTACCGTGGTTATTTTCTCTTATATTCTTTTTTAAAAAAAGCTGTATAAAATAAGGGTACAAAAACATACTAATGAAAGAAATTGATACTTGAAAAAGTTTGTTAAATTACCTATAATTATATCTAGACGTTCCGAAGTAGCTCAGTGGTAGAGCAACCGGCTGTTAACCGGTTGGTCGTAGGTTCGAGTCCTACCTTCGGAGCCATTTTTATGTTAATTTGCTTCCATAGCTCAGTTAGGTAGAGTGCTTCCATGGTAAGGAAGAGGTCACCGGTTCGAGCCCGGTTGGAAGCTTAATTGAAAAACAAAAAGCGAATCTCCAAAGATAATGGAGAGTCGCTTTTTTCTGTCTGTCTAGAATTTACCATGCTGTCCAAACAGAGAGTAATTGATAAGTATTAAACAATAGGTAGTAATGCTAGTTCATAAATGAAAAAGCGACTTTGTGATTGGCTCTGTTAAGACAATCACAAAGTCGCTTTTAAATGGACGTTATGGCATTCCAAATTCGCCGCGGACAGTTCTGCTCATATCAATCACCTTTGTCATTTGGTTATATAGCGTATTAATCCGTTCGTCCTGATCAACTTTCTCCAATACCTGAATCTGATGTCTCTTATTATGATAGCGGTTAATTTCCATCATCAGTATTTCTTTTTCAAGCAGTTCTACAGCAGATACCATTCCGGCACAACCGTATTCAGGCTGAATGGATGTAGCGACATATGTTTCACTTTCGATAGCGCCATACTCTTTATAGATGCGTTCGGCCTCTCGATTAATCTGTAAAAATTGTTCTTTATTTTCTTCAGTTACTGGATAAAGATAAATTTCTAAATACATGAGCGCCCTCCTTACTTAGGATGAAAACTTATAAGAGTACAGCGGTCTTGCTAGCCTTATTTTTTCTTTTCGTTCTATCTGCAGCTTTGCGTCCTCGGTATCGTAACCACTATGATAGTGCATTAAAATCATTTTTTTAGTTAAGGATGAGTCAAGCGCTTTTATTTCCTGTAAGCTAGGGTGGGAAAGGATGGGAAGATCCCACATATGACAGTCGTGAAAGATGGTATGAACATTTAGAGAATGAAGCAAAGCCTCGTTGACTATGGAATCACCACTGTAATAGAAATACGGCTCTGCTAATAATCCGTAACTGATCATCTGGGGAATATGATCTGTGCGGATAATACGAAATGATTGGCAAGCTATATAGAATTCTTCCTCTGGTCGAACGAGCGTTACATGAAAATAATCCTCCAATTTTTTCGGACCGTTAGTAGATAGCCCAAGTCCCTCCTTCAATGTATTCCATAAGCCTTCAACCAAATCCTCTGCAAGATAGAGATTTATTTTTCCTTTCCCAAGGATTGTCTTATAATGTGCTAGCTGCTGTAGACCGTTTATATGATCTTCATGGAGATGGGTGATGAATAAATGCTCTACAATATTTAAGTCAAATCCTAATTTCTGAAGCGACTGTCGATTAGTCGCTGGAAAGTCTATAAATAGGCGAGTATTGTTCCATTCAATAAATGCGCTATTATGTCCGATTCTATCTGGTAGAAAGTCTCCGGTTCCAAGGAAGGTTAATTGCATAAAGGTACACCCTTTCTGTCATAATTATGCTTTAGTTTAAGTATCTACCAATGGTAACAGAAAGAAAAGTACTACCTGGATAACTCGCTAAAAACTCTTGCCAAACAACCTATAAAAAAGTAGAATGATTACATAGTTCTTTTTAGAAAACAGATATCTTTTTTTAAAAAAGTGCTTGTTTCGAAAAGGTGCTTATGATAATATATTTATTGTCCGGTTTTTCAATAAAACCTACATGGAGGATTAGCTCAGCTGGGAGAGCATCTGCCTTACAAGCAGAGGGTCGGCGGTTCGAGCCCGTCATCCTCCACCATTTTAATTTATTTAATATAGCCTGGAGGGGTAGCGAAGTGGCTAAACGCGGCGGACTGTAAATCCGCTCCTTAGGGTTCGGCGGTTCGAATCCGTCCCCCTCCACCAGTTTTTTGGGGTATAGCCAAGCGGTAAGGCAACGGATTTTGATTCCGTCATGCCCTGGTTCGAATCCAGGTACCCCAGCCATTTTACACATCACCCTGATATGGGGCCTTAGCTCAGCTGGGAGAGCGCCTGCCTTGCACGCAGGAGGTCAGCGGTTCGATCCCGCTAGGCTCCATCCTAAAAAATCCTTTCCACCTTTCAGGCGGGAAGGATTTTTTCTTATTGTTCAGCTTCAGCGCTTTGCACCTCGAGGTCAAATGGGTGCCGACTGCCTCCTCGCAGTCCTTAATTTGCTTGTCGAGGCATGCCTTGTGCTTTCTTAATAGGACGATAAGTATTTCTTTTGTATGTATTTTGTTCTCTTTGAAATTTGCTTTCAGGAAAGTATGCTAGAAATAGCAATTCACGACTCACAGCTATTATTTATCTTCCACTATATAAAAAGAGGTGTACGGATGCTAAATTATCAAAATGTTACACTACGTCCTTTAAAAGAAACTGATTTTGTGGAATTATGGAGGCTGTTTGAGCCGGAAATATTTGAATTTATGTTACATAAAGTAGAAACACAGAATCAGTTGAATAAGTGGCTTCAGGCAGGTATTGACCAGATGCGTGAGAGGAAGGCTCTTACTTTTGCTGTAGAGCATACCGATACTAAAGAGATAATGGGAACTACACGGATTTATGGTATCGATTATACAAATAAGTCTTGTGAAATCGGCTCAACCTTTTACGGAAAAAGGTTTCAGCGAACGAATGTGAATACGGCATGCAAATATCTTTTATTAACATATTGTTTTGAAGATTTGCAGCTGATACGTGTTCAACTTAAAACAGATGAACAAAACCTCTCCTCCCAACGGGCGATTGAGCGAATAGGGGCAAAAAGAGAGGGCGTTCTTCGGAATGAAAGAATTCGTTCAAATGGAGTGGTAAGGAATACCGTTATTTATTCTTTCATTGATGAAGAGTGGGGAAAAACGAAAACCCATCTTTTTCAACTGTTGCATAAATATACGTGAGTTTGCGCTGTTGAGCCATATGAAATTTGGAATTACAATAGATGTATGAATTGAAAGGGGCTTAAAAACATGAATCATTTAAACCTATCCATTATTGGAGTTCCAATGGACTTAGGTCAAAATAGACGTGGAGTAGATATGGGTCCTAGTGCCATTCGTTACGCAGGAGTAGTTGAGAGACTAGAAGCACTTGGCCATCATGTGAACGATTTAGGGGATATTCCTATCGGTAAAAATAATCCAGAAAAGACGCCTCATGAAAAGCTTAGAAACTTACAAGATGTTATAGAGGGTAATACAGCGCTTGCTAATAAAGTACATGAGGTAGTAGCAAAAGGTGATTTCCCATTAGTGCTAGGCGGAGATCATAGTATTGCTATTGGAACGCTTGCTGGATTATCTGATCGTTATGAAAATATGGGGGTTATTTGGTATGATGCCCATGCAGATATGAACACAGAGGAAACGACGCCTTCAGGTAATATTCATGGAATGCCACTTGCGGTCAGCATGGGGTTAGGACATGAGGCGCTAGTAAATATCCGTGCGTATGCTCCAAAAATAAAACCGGAAAATCTAGTGATTATTGGTGCAAGGTCCGTTGATCCAGGCGAAAAAGCGCTTATTAAAGAAAAGGGTATTAAAGTATTTTCGATGCATGAAATTGACAAGCTAGGAATGACAGAAGTGATGAATCAAACAATCGCACATTTTCTAGCTCGTAAAGTAGATGGGGTTCACCTATCACTTGATTTAGATGGCATCGATCCGTTGTACACTCCTGGAGTAGGAACACCGGTGCCGGGTGGAATAAGCTATAGAGAGAGTCACTTGGCAATGGAAATGCTTTATTCCTCTGGTTTAATTACTTCCGCTGAATTTGTTGAGGTAAACCCTATACTTGATGAAAGAAATAAGACTGCTGATGTAGCGGTAGCACTAATGGGTTCTCTATTTGGTGAAAGTTTAATATAAAAATGAGTCAAAAAGTAGACAGATTTGTCTGCTTTTTCTTTTTTTATTTAAACACAAAGAGCTATTTCTTTGATAAAATTAAATTTAGATGAAAAAAATGAAACCTGCTGACACCTCGTACGTATAGGTAAGACAGCCGCATGGAGCGGAGGGAAATCTCAATGGATGCGTTAGTTAACAAAAGAATAAAGCAAGTGTTAAAAGGTGACAAGGATGCTTTTGCGGAAATCGTGGACCTTTACCAGCATAGGTTATATCAGGTTTGCTATCGTATGCTTGGGAATCGTCATGAGGCTGAGGACATTGCTCAGGAAGCGTTCGTACGTGCATTTATCAATATTCATACGTTTGATCAAAAAAGAAAATTTTCCACATGGCTATATAGAATTGCAACGAACTTATGTATAGATCGTATAAGAAAGAAAAAGCCAGATTATTATTTAGACGCGGAAGTAAAGGGTACAGAAGGATTAGACATGTATTCTCAAATAGCTGCCTCTGAGGAGCTTCCAGAAGAAGAATTGATGAAGCTAGAGCTGCAAGATAGAATACAGTATGAAATTAGCAGACTACCAGATAAGTATCGTTCAGCCATTGTCTTAAAGTATATGGAAGAGCTATCTTTACAAGAGATAAGTGAGATATTGGATCTGCCGCTGGGAACTGTAAAAACGAGAATTCATCGAGGTCGTGAAGCACTTCGTAAACAATTGAGCAAACAAGCCAATCTATTGTAGGAGGAATCATCATGAATGCGTGTCCAGAACGAATTGTTCACTATATGCACGAATACTTAGATGGCGAAATAAGTCGTGAACATGAGCTGGAGCTCAAGGCGCACCTACAGACATGCAAAGAGTGCCAGGCTCATATGCATGAGCTCAGTGATGTAGTTGCTTTTGTGAAGGGCGCGGCTCATGTGGAGGCGCCAAATAATTTCACTATGTCTGTTATGGCGAGACTTCCAAAGGAAAAATCGCATACCGGTGTAAGTAGATGGTTTCGCCATCATCCTGTTTTGACTGCTGCTGCAGTATTTCTTGTATTAATGAGCAGCATGCTATTCTCATCATATCAAGATGACCAGCAATTCTCTTTCACAAAGCAAGAAAACGTGATAGTAGAAGGAGAAACGGTTATCATCCCTGAAGGACAAGTCGTAAAGGGAGACTTAGTTGTAAAGAATGGGAATGTACGAATAGATGGAGAGCTAGATGGTAATTTGACTGTTATTAATGGAACAAAGTACATGGCTTCTACAGCAAATATTACCGGTACTTCCGAAGAAATAAATGAGGTCTTTGATTGGCTATGGTTTCATATAAAGAATAGTGTGAAAGAAGTAGGCTCGTTTTTCAAGAAAGATGAATAAGGGCAAGCTGGAAGAGTGCAGATAGATATTTTAATGTCTGCACTTTTTTTGCGTTCTTCGAAAGAGAATTAAAACACGCTTATATGTTATAATGAGAACATATGGATTCGTGAGGAAAAGTGGGGGATGCCACATGTCGTTTATGGAGCAATTTACCGATTTTATGCCAGTAAACGTAATTGTAAATATTTTAGATGTTTTATTGGTTTGGTTCGTTATATATAAAATTATCACCCTTATTAAAGGGACAAAAGCTGTTCAATTATTAAATGGTATATTTATTATTGTTGTAACAAAAATAATGACTGACTTTTTAGGATTAGATACCCTTGGCTGGATATTAAGTCAAGTTATTAACTGGGGTTTTTTAGCAATTATCATTATTTTTCAACCGGAAATTAGAAGGGCACTAGAACAGATTGGGAGAGGGAAGCTATTCTCTCGCGGCTCCCAACATGAACAAGAGGAGCAGGAGCGTTTAATCGATGCAATGACGAAATCTGTGAGCTATATGGCGAAGCGTCGAATTGGAGCGCTGATCTCTATTGAAAGAGAAACTGGGCTAACAGAGTATATAGAAACAGGGATACCTTTAAATGCGAATCTTACTTCTGAGCTGTTGATCAATATCTTTATCCCTAATACCCCGTTACATGATGGAGCTGTCATTGTACAGAAGAACAAAATAACCTCTGCAGCATGTTATTTGCCTCTATCAGAAAGTCCGTTCATTTCTAAAGAACTTGGCACACGTCATAGAGCGGCTATAGGGCTCAGTGAAGTAACAGATGCTGTTACCATTGTAGTATCAGAAGAAACTGGTGCAGTTAGCATAACCTCAAATGGTGATTTGCATCGGAATCTTTCCATGGATGAGTTTAAGGTGCATTTAAGTCGACTTTGGTTCGGAGCAACGGAGGAACAGGTGACATCCTCCAAGTGGTTGAGGAGGGGTAAGCAAAATGGATAAAATGTTAAGTAATCCATGGATTCTAAGAATTATTGCCCTTGCCTTAGCAATTCTGCTATTTGTCTCTGTTAAATCGGAATTTGATACTTCCGATCAAAATACAAGCGGTACCGACGTAGAGGTCTTAAGAGATGTTCCCTTAGAAGTATACTACGATGATGAAAATTCAGTCGTAACAGGAACGCCTGAAACTGTAACAGTTAACATAGAAGGACCTGCTCAGCAGGTTAAATCTACAAAGGTGATGAAGGATTACAAAGTCTTTGTAGATTTAAGAGAATTAACCTATGGAGAGCACCGAGTAGCTATTTCAACTGAATCCTTTTCTGATAAGCTTAAAGTTAAAGTAGAGCCTGCTTATATAGATGTCGTAATAGATGAACGTATATCAGAAGAATTTGTAGTTGAATTAGACATGAATGAGAGCCTGCTAGCAGATAATTACGTGATTGCTGATACGTCAGTAGAGCCAAGAGTAGTTACAATTACGGGTGCAAAAGGCGTTATAGATAGCATCGGTTATGTAAAAGCGACCATTACTGGTTCGAATGGAATAAATAAATCCTTTGAACAACAGGCCAGCGTTCGAGTACTAGATTTGGACTTAAACAAACTAGATGTCATGGTCGAACCTCGAACAGTGCTAGTAAAGGTCGGAGTAGAGGAGTATAGTAAGGAAGTTCCGATTGCTTTAGGTAGAGAAGGCTCGCCTAAAGAAGGAGTGACTATCCGTTCACTGACTACGGAAACGGAGAAAATTAGGCTTTATGGACCGAAATCCGTTCTAGATAAAATTAAACAGTTAAATGTGGATGTTGATATTAGCAAGATAGAGGAATCGGGCAATTTTGACTTGAAACTCTTAGTACCAGAAGGTGTCACAAAGCTATCCACGGAAAAAATAAAAATTAGGGCTGAAGTGACGGTAGTTGAACCAGAGGAACAAGGAAACGAGGAACAAGGAAATAAAGAAGAGGATGTATCTTCCTCCATCACCGAAAAATCATTTGAAAATGTGCAAATTGTGGTGAATGGGCTTGCTGAAAATTTAAGAAGTAGCTTTCATTTTCCTGAAAATGGGGTAATCACAGTAGTGGCGAAAGGGCCACAGGAAGCTTTGGATAAAGTACAAGCTAACAACATTTCCATATACGTTGATGCTAAGAACTCCGAACTTGGAGAAACAGTACTGCCTATTCAAATTGATGCCCCATCTAATATAGAGTGGGAAACATCTGAATCCGAAGCAACACTAATGATAACAGAAGCTTAAAACGTAGGATAACAGGTTATTAAGGAGAGTTGATCAAATGGGAAAATATTTTGGGACTGACGGCGTACGAGGTGTAGCAAACTCAGAATTAACACCAGAGTTAGCATATAAACTAGGTCGCTTTGGAGGATATATTTTAACAAGAGAGGCAAAGGACCGAGCAAAGGTAGTAATAGGCCGAGATACTCGAATTTCGGGTCATATGTTAGAAGGCGCGTTAGTAGCTGGTCTCTTATCAGTAGGAGTAGAAGTAATGCGTCTTGGTGTAATTAGTACGCCTGGAGTAGCCTATTTAACTCGAGTAATGAGTGCTGATGCAGGAGTCATGATCTCAGCTTCTCATAATCCAGTCGCAGACAATGGAATCAAATTCTTTGGATCAGATGGGTTTAAGCTATCAGATGCACAGGAAGAGGAAATTGAGCGTCTAATAGATGCGGAGCAGGATGAGTTGCCTCGTCCGACAGGAGGAGCTATTGGTACAGTTTCTGATTACTTCGAAGGTGGTCAGAAGTATATCCAATATCTAAAACAAACTATAGATGAGGACTTTGTAGGGATTCACGTTGCGCTTGACTGTGCAAACGGTGCTACCTCTTCGTTAGGAACACATGTATTTGCTGACTTGGATGCCGATTTGTCTACAATGGGTGTATCTCCAAACGGATTAAACATTAACGAAGGAGTGGGATCCACACATCCAGAGGGTCTTGCAAAGTTCGTGCTGGAAAAAGGAGCAGACGTTGGTCTAGCCTTTGACGGTGATGGAGATCGATTAATTGCAGTGGACGAAAAAGGGAACATCGTAGATGGAGATCAAATCATGTATATCCTGGCCAAATATCTTCACGCAAATGGTCGTCTTAATAACAATACAGTTGTCTCTACAGTAATGAGTAATATGGGCTTCTATAAAGCGTTGGAAGAAAACGGAATGAATAGTGTGAAAACTGCCGTTGGAGACCGTTATGTTGTAGAGGAAATGAAATTGAATGGATACAATCTTGGTGGAGAACAATCTGGTCATATTATCTTCTTAGATTACAATACAACTGGCGATGGTCTACTAACAGGCGTACAGCTAGTGAATATCATGAAGGTTACTGGAAAGAAATTATCAGAGCTTGCTGGTGAAATGAAAGTTTTCCCTCAAAAGCTAGTGAATGTACGTGTGACGGATAAGCATGCGGTAACAGAGAATGAAAAGGTAGCTGCTGTCATTCAAGAAGTAGAAAAAGAAATGGCTGGCAATGGCCGTGTATTAGTTCGTCCTTCCGGTACAGAGCCACTAGTTCGTGTCATGGTAGAGGCTTCGACAGAAGAAAGCTGTGAAAGCTATGTCAATCGAATTGCAGAAGTGGTAAAAGCTGAAATGGGCTTAGAAGAATAAAGTGAACTTTGATTGGTGGGGGGGTCTTTCATCCCCCACCAATCATTAGTTGAACCAATCGGGCTTTTAGGGACAGTTGATCTCCCACTTCGCTGTCTACTGTCTTTTGCCAGCTTGAAGTCGGAGTCTACTGTCCCTTAATGCGGGATAAATACTAGAGTGTAATAAAAAGGGGTGTCCCATAAGTTTTCTACTTATGGAACACCCTTTCGTTTTTTCCTACGAATTCGTTCCTATGGTTCTCCAAATGAAATTCTAACATAGCTCTTTGAATCTCTTTCGAATGTTTAATCCCTTTTAAATGTGGAATTATAAAAGAGAACAAACAATAAGGAGTGAGAAGATGGCTAAAGTGGCAACATTAATCACAGATATGTTTGAGGATGTAGAATATACAGAGCCTGCTAAAGCGTTAACGGATGCAGGACATGAGGTATTTACGATTGAAAAGGAAGCTGGCAAGGTTGTGACTGGGAAAAATGATGAAGCAAAGGTAACCATCGATTATAATATTGACGACGTAAACCCAGCTGACTTTGACGCATTATTCCTACCTGGAGGCTTTTCTCCAGATATTTTACGCGCAGATGATCGTTTTGTTCAGTTTTCAAAAGCATTTATGGATGCAAAGAAGCCAGTATTTGCAATTTGTCATGGTCCACAGCTACTAATTACCGCTAAAGCATTGGAAGGAAGAGATGCTACTGGTTACACATCAATACGTGTAGACTTAGAAAATGCAGGGGTTAAATTCCATGATGAAGAAGTGTTTGTATGTCAAAACCAATTGGTAACAAGTCGTACACCAGATGATATACCAGCATTTAATCGTGAAATTGTAAAACTATTGGCTTAAAAATGATATGGAGCAGGTGGGGATCTAGCATTCCTGCCTGTTTTTTTTTATACATACTTAAATTCATAAGACGGGGATAAATCTCAATATCTTACTAATATTTCTTTTAGAATGATATGGCTCATTAAATTTTACATTGTGGTAAAATAATTGTGAATTTTCTTTCAAAAATACATGTTATGCATTAAGATAGAATATTAAAGGGGTGAGAAATAATGGGAATTGATGCCACAGACCGTAAAATACTAGAGTTACTGACCGCAAATGCGCGTTTATCATATGTCGATATCGGAAAAGAATTAAACCTTTCTAGAGTTGCAGTTAGAGAAAGGGTGCATCAGCTACAAAGGGAAGGCGTTATTGAGCGCTTTACAGTAGTTATTAACTCGGAGAAGGTAGGGAAAGGTGTTTCCGGTTTCTTTGAGGTTGATTGTGAGCCATCCTCACTTGTAGAGGTAGCAGAAAAATTAGCGAATAATCCAAGTGTAGCGAGCTGTTATCAAATGACTGGGCCTTCTACATTACATATGCATGTGCTGGTAGACGATTTTGTCAGCCTAGAAAAATTCATCAATGAAGAGCTTTATGCACTTGAAGGGATTACGAGAGTAGAAAGTCATATTCTGTTGCGTAGATTTAAGAGCAGGAGCGGTTTGAAGCTATAAAATGCCAAAAGGAAGAATGGTATTAACTTCTTCTGCTTTTGAAAATGCACAACTTGTTGCCATAAACCCAGAGTTTATGGTTTTTTATTGTCCCATATTAACACCATACTCCTTACCCCACGAGGTCAATATCTACTTTTTAAGCACTCCTCTTTTCCCTAAATACTCTTTTCTGTCCTCCAAATAAGAGCTATCATTCCAAAGAATATAAATGAATCTTGCAAGTAGACAATTATTAGCTAAGTAGTCTTTTTTACAAAATGAATGTAAGCGTTTTCTCCTTTCGTACATATGTATTTATACAATGTGACAATGAAATGGAATATATATATGCAAAATGTAATTAATCTATAACTAATAAACTCAAAAAGTAAAGAAAATATAGAATAAATAAATTTATTTGAAAATTCATATAGATTTTTCCTTTTTTATGTACTATAATCAGAAATATTAAAAAACAGACATTTGTTAATTAAAACAGTTAAATAGATTAACAAACGTTGAAGGGTGGGTGAATGCATGATTAATCTAATTGTCCGAAGAGGGATTCAACTAGTTTTATTGTTATTAGGTATTTCTTTTTTAGTATTTTCGTCCATGTACATAGCGCCGGGAGATCCGGCAACGATGGTGGGAGGACCTACAGCAACAGAGTCAGAATTAGAGGCGATCAGAGACGATTTGGGATTAAATGATCCTTTTCTTGTTCAATACGGTAGGTATCTGAAAGATGCGGTACAGGGAGACTTCGGTTACTCCTATCAATCGAAGCAGTCGGTATCAGAAGCTATTGCCATACGCTTTCCAAACACCCTAAAGCTAGCGGTTGCCAGCATGGTTGTAGCCATCATTATTGGTGTGATTGCTGGACTTATCTCCGCTTTAAAGCAGAACTCTTGGCTGGATGTGAGCTCTACAACTCTTGCATTAGCCGGAATATCGATCCCTAACTTCTGGCTTGGAGCATTATTAATTCTTGTATTCGCAGTGAATCTGCAATGGTTACCTGTAGGTGGTCTATCAGAGCCGTTTTATACAACGGAAGGGTTTAAGCAATTGATCTTACCAGCTATTACTTTAGGAACAAGTGCAGCTGCCATGATAGCTAGAATGACAAGGTCTTCCGTATTAGAAGTAGCTAGAGCAGATTATGTACGAACTGCTAGAGCGAAGGGTGTCAAAGAGAACAAGGTCATTTGGGTTCATACTTTAAAAAATGCCTTAATTCCTGTAGTAACAGTCATCGGTGTGAACTTTGGTGGATTACTTGGTGGAACGATTATTACGGAGAAGGTTTTCGCGATTAATGGAGTAGGACGTTTAATGATAGACGCGATAGCTCAACGTGATTTCCCAATGGTTCAGGCATCTGTGCTTTTAGTAGCAACCCTGTTTGTAGTGGTGAATCTTTTAGTAGATATTATTTATACCTTTATAGATCCAAGAATTAGCTATGACTAAGAAAGGAGGAAGCATCATATGACGAATGCAGCTTCAGTTCATCCGAATCAATTAACGACTCCAAAGAAAAAAGACAAAGTCTATGTGACAACAATGAAGCGGCTACTGAAAAATAAATTAGCTGTTATCGGACTAATTCTCATTATCGGGCTAGTCTTGATGGCAGTGTTTGCCCCCTGGTTAGCTACACATAATCCAGCTACACAGAATTTAAAGGCAAGTGAGCTTCCTGTATTTTCGGAAGGACATTGGCTAGGAACAGATAACTACGGGAGAGATGTTTGGTCAAGATTAGTATACGGCTCAAGAATTTCTCTTCTAGTAGGATTGGCTGCAGTAAGTCTTGGGCTTTTCGGTGGTATTATCCTCGGTTTGCTAGGTGGTTATTATAAAAAGCTAGATGCAATTATCATGAGAATAGTAGATTTACTTTTCTCTTTCCCTGGTATTCTTCTAGCAATGTTAATCATTGCAATTCTAGGAACGAGCCTAGTAAATGTAGCAATTGCAATTAGTATTTGGTCTATACCCAGCTGTGCACGTATTGTCCGAGGCTCCGTCCTCTCTATCAAGCAAAAAGAGTATATTATGGCGTTGAAATCATTGGGAGCATCAGACCTACGAATTATGGTCAGACATATCTTGCCAAACGCAATGGCTCCTATCATAGTTTTTGCAACCATGCGTATGGGTACCGCAATCTTATCTACCGCATCCTTAAGCTACTTAGGATTAGGGGCTCAGCCTCCTACACCGGAGTGGGGTGCGATGATTTCGCAAGGACAAAGCTTTATGTGGACATCTCCACACTTGACGATCATACCGGGAATAGCAATTATGCTTACCGTATTTGCGTTCAACGTCTTAGGAGACGGTTTACGAGATGCATTAGATCCAAACATGGATATTCAATAAAAATTGGGGGAATAAAAAATGAAGAAAAAATGGTTAGTCGTACTACTATTTGTCGTATCAGTTATCTTAGCAGCGTGTTCAGGTGGTGATTCAAGCGAGAAAGAAAGCGGCTCGGGATCAGATATAAGTGGAAAAACATTCACATATGCCTCTACAACAGATGCAGTTGGACTTTCGCCAATTCTAACAAATGACTCAGCTTCAGCGAATGTAACTGAGCAAGTATATGAAACACTTTTTGCACGAAACGTAGAAACAATGGAAATTGAACCGAAATTAGCAGTTTCTTATGAAAACCCCGATGAAAATACATGGGTATTTAAATTAAGAGAGGGAATAACATTCCACGATGGTACTCCATTTAATGCAGAGGCAGTAAAATACACTTTTGAAAAAATGCGCGACCCAGAAACAGCTGCACCTCGTGCATCTCTATTTGAACCAGTAGAAGAAATTATTGTAGAAGACGAATACACACTGAAAATTACAACGAAATATCCGTACGGAACTTTCTTAGCTGGATTAACACATTCAAATGCAGCAATTGTTAGTCCCACCGCTGATCAGAAACAAGACTTAATGAAGGAGCCTGTTGGAACAGGACCATTCAAATTTGTGAGCTGGACTCCTGGAGACCAATTAGAGCTAGAGGCGAATGAAGAATATTGGGATGGAGCTCCTGATTTAAAGAAAGTAGTCTTCAAAGTAGTACCAGAAGTGTCTACGGCAATCTCCATGCTACAAACTGGAGAGGTTCAACTAATTGATAACCTGCCAACAGAGCAAATTGGTCGTTTAGAATCGATGAAGGATATTGAGATAGAAAAAATCGAAGGTTCACCAGTTTACTATTTAACGTTCAATCACCAAAGAGAAATGAACCAAGACCCAGAATTCCGTGAAGCAGTAGCTTCAGCAATTGATCGTGATGCTTTTGTTTCTAAGTTAAATGGCCTAGGAGTAAGAAGTGATAGTGTTATCGGACCAAAGGTATTTGGCTACAACGAGACAGCAGACAATGCAGGAACTCCTTTTGATGTAGAAAAGGCAAAAGAACTAGTGGAGAAGAATGGATATGGTGACAAGCCAATCAAACTTTTAACAGCAAACCGTGCTAACACTACTTTAATGGCTGAAATCGTGCAAGCGCAGTTAACAGAAGCAGGTTTTAAAGTGGAAATTGAATCTATGGAATGGGCAACATTCCTTGATACGGCTCGTGCTGGAGAATACGATTTAACTTTCTTGAGCTGGTCAAACGTAACAGGAGATGGCTCGGAGCTATTCTATCCAAACTTCCACAGTGACAATGTAGGAAACTCAAACAGAGCACAATATAGCAACCCAGAATTTGATGAGGTAGTTATGAAATCTCGTACTACTGTGGATCAAGAAGAACGCGCGCAACTATTAGATCAAGCAAATAAGCTTATGCTAGAAGAAAACGTAGCGGTAGTTATGTACCATGGCGTGGTTACCTCTGCTATGAACAATGCTTACACTGGTCTAGAGCTAGATCCTAATGGTAAATGGGCATTAAAACATGTTACAGGAAAGTAGGTTTTCAGAATGAAGGAGACATTATTAGAGGTGAATAACTTAGTAACTGAATTTCGCACAGCAGACGGTACAGTCCAAGCTGTGCGAGATGTCTCCTTTTCGATATCAAAAGGAGAGACTCTATGTATCGTAGGTGAATCGGGATGTGGAAAAAGCATTACATCCCTTTCTGTGATTGGCTTATTGCCGAGCAACGGGAAAATAGCATCGGGTCAGGTCAAATACGAGGGGAAGGAAATTCAAAGCCTTCCTTATGAAGAATTAAGAAAAATGCGTGGTAATAAAATCTCTATGATATTCCAAGAGCCTATGACTGCTTTGAACCCGGTGTTAACCGTGGGCTATCAGTTAAGAGAGCCATTAATGCTTCATCATAGCTTATCCAAGGCGGAGGCTACGAAGCAAGGGATTGAGCTGTTGAAGCAAGTGGGGATTCCTTATCCTGAAAAACGAATAAACCAATATCCACATGAGTTAAGTGGCGGAATGCGTCAACGGGTAATGATTGCAATAGCGCTTGCTTGTCATCCTGGGCTTTTAATTGCAGATGAACCAACCACAGCACTGGACGTAACAATTCAAGCGCAAATTTTAGACTTGATTAATGAGTTAAAAGAGATATTAAACATGGGAGTCATGCTTATCACCCATGACATGGGAGTCGTTGCAGAAGTTGCTGATAAGGTGATGGTGATGTATGCAGGGAAAAAGGTGGAGGAAGGGAAAGTCGAGGATATTTTTAATAATCCTAAGCATCCCTATACAAAGGGACTTCTAAACTCTGTTCCTAATGTAGACGACCCAGATTTTGAGCTAGAGCCCATTCCTGGATCTTTACCGAGCTTACATGAGAACATTCAAGGCTGTAGGTTTCACCCACGCTGTAAATTTGCAACTGCGAAGTGCAGTGAAATTGCCCCACCGGAATTAGTTACTAATGAAGGGCATATGGTGAGCTGCTGGCTATACGAAGAGGAGGAGATGAAAAATGGTCACCTTGTCGCCCAAAAATGATCAGAAAAAAGTCCTCCTTGAACTAAATGGAGTTAAAAAATATTTCCCTATTAAAGGTGGAATATTGAAAAGAGTCCAAGGACATGTGCAGGCTGTACAGGAAGTAAACCTCAAGCTTTACGAGGGAGAGAGTCTGGGAGTGGTGGGAGAGTCTGGCTGTGGAAAGTCGACTTTAGGAAGAGCGATTTTAGGATTAGAAGAGTTAACAGAAGGAAAAATAATCTTCCAGGAGCAGGAAATCCAAAACTTAAAGCGAAAAGAGAAATTAAAGTTCGTAAAAGAAATGCAAATGATTTTCCAAGATCCATATGCCTCCTTAAATCCACGTCAGCGTATTGGGCATGCATTAGAAGAAGTATTCGTCATGCATACGAATATGACAAAGCAGGAAAGACGAACAGCTGTTTTTAATCTCTTACAAGAAGTAGGACTAAGAGAAGAGCATTATGACCGTTATCCTCATGAATTCAGTGGTGGTCAAAGACAAAGGATTGGGATAGCTCGTGCTATTGCCTTAAACCCATCTTTTATAATCTGTGATGAGGCTGTCTCTGCTCTTGACGTATCAGTCCAAGCACAGGTTCTGAAGCTCTTAAAAACACTACAAGAAAAATACCAGCTTTCTTATCTTTTTATTTCGCATGATTTAGGGGTAGTACGCTATTTCTGCGACCGTGTTCTTGTCATGTATTTAGGAAACACAGTGGAGCTTGGTACGGTGGAGGATTTATTCACCAATCCACTGCACCCATATACACAGGCTCTTTTGTCTGCAATTCCACGACCTTCTATCAATAAAAACGTGAAGCGTATAAGGTTACAGGGAGATCTTCCGAACCCAGCAGATCCTCCATCTGGATGTCCTTTCCATACTCGCTGTCCGATTGCTCAGGATGTTTGCCGAACAGAGAAGCCTGCATGGGAGGAAATAGAGGAGGGGCATTTCGCAGCCTGCCATTTTGCAGGGACAAAAATTTAAAAAGGGGAATGACATCATGGATTACTTATATCACCCGTTTCCAGCTAAAAGACATACAGTTTTCGCAAAAAAGGGGATGGTTGCCACCTCTCAGCCCTTAGCAGCACAAGCGGGCTTGGAAATTCTAAAAAAGGGAGGAAATGCGATTGATGCAGCAATTGCAACTGCTGCAGCCCTTACGGTTGTCGAGCCTACCTCCAATGGAATAGGCGGAGATGCATTTGCCTTAGTTTGGACGAAGGGGAAGCTACATGGTTTAAATGCTTCTGGTCCTGCACCGCAATCCATTTCTGCAGAAAAGCTAAAAGAAAAGGGACATGAGAAAATGCCTGTGCATGGAGTAGTTCCTGTCACTGTCCCTGGAGTGCCGGCTGCGTGGGCGGCTTTATCCGAAAAGTTTGGTAAGCTTCCTTTAAAGGAAGTCCTGGAGCCCGCTATTGCTTATGCCGAGGAAGGATATCCACTGACTCCGATTCTCGGAAAGTACTGGAAACTCGCTTATGATAAATTCAAAGCTACCTTCACTGCTGATGAATTTAAATCATGGTTTGAAACCTTTGCTCCGGACGGTCGATCACCAGAAATAGGAGAGGTATGGAAGTCACCTGGTCATGCAAGCACGCTTCGCGCAATCGGAGAAACAAATGCGGAAGCATTTTACAAGGGAGAGCTTGCGGATAAGATAGAAGCATTTATGCAGGAGCATGACGGCTATCTATCAAAGAGTGATTTAGAGGCTTATGAGCCACAATGGGTAGAGCCGATCTCCGTGAATTATCGAGGCTATGATGCATGGGAAATTCCACCGAATGGTCAAGGAATGGTCGCATTAATGGCGCTTAATGTGTTTAAAAAGCTTGATAAGCCAGAGTGGCAGAGTGCTGCTACCATTCACCAGCAAATAGAATCCATGAAGCTTGCATTTACAGATGGTCAGGCTTTTATCACGGAGCCGGAAGAAATGCCGGTAAGTGTAGAGCATTTATTATCAGAAGAATATGCAGAGAAAAGAAGTGCTGTCATTGGAGAGCGGGCATCCGATCCTTCGCCATATGAATTGCCAAAGGGTGGAACAGTATACCTAGCAGCTGCTGATGAAGAAGGGAATATGATTTCCTACATTCAAAGCAATTATATGGGCTTTGGTTCGGGAATTGTGATTCCTGACACTGGTATTTCCTTGCAGAACAGAGGACATGACTTCTCATTAGATGAAGCGCATCCAAATGTCTTAAAACCAGGGAAAAGAACTTATCACACCATTATCCCGGGCTTCCTTACAAAGGATGGAGAGGCTGTTGGGCCTTTTGGCGTCATGGGTGGTTATATGCAACCGCAAGGTCATTTCCAAGTAGTGACCAATACAGTAGATTACTTGTTAAACCCTCAGGCCACTCTTGATATGCCTCGCTGGCAGTGGATCAAGGGAAAAACGGTACATGTGGAACCGGAATTCCCTAATTATCTTGTCCAAAGCTTGGTGAGAAAAGGGCATGATATTCAAGTGACAACGGATGGGGGCAGCTTTGGACGTGGACAGATTATTTGGCGTAATCCAGTGACAGGAGTACTTCAAGGAGGAACGGAATCTCGAACCGACGGAGCGATTGCAGCGTGGTAGAACACCTGCCTTTGAAGGATGGTGTTGTACGTCCAAAGCCAGTTCTTCAAAAAGATATTACAATGGCCTTCTTTCGTGTTGGCATGCTTGGATTCGGAGGTGGGCCCTCCTCTATTCCTCTTTTTCATCAAGAGGTGGTAAAAAAGTATGGTTGGATGGATGAGGATGAATTTAGTGATACGTTAGCCTTAGCAAATACGATGCCAGGACCAATTGCCACCAAGATGGCAGGTTATATTGGTTATCGTATTGCAGGTATCTGGGGTTGTGTCAATGCTATTATGGCATCCGTTGTCCCAACGGTAATCATGATGATTGCCTTACTGGGTTTTCTGCAAAACTTCAAGGATTCTCCTAGAGTTCAATCTATGACTGCTGCGGTCATACCAGTAGTTGCAGTGATGCTCGGAGTAATGACGTGGGATTTTGTGAAAAAGTCTGGCGAATCTTTCGGCTGGTGGAAGGGACTCTTGGTGATTTTAGTGGCAGTTATATTGATGGAACTACTTCATATCCATCCAGCCATTATTATTCTCGCTTGTATGTTTATTGTGTTTCTTCCAGCTGTTAAGAGGAGGATCACGAAATGATTTATTGGCAGTTGTTTTTAGCGTTTTTCATTCCAGGTATTTTAGGATATGGCGGAGGTCCTGCGTCGATTCCGTTAGTGGAGCATGAGGTAGTGGATAATTATGAGTGGATGACTACACAAGAATTTAGTGAGGTTGTAGCACTTGGAAATTCACTGCCAGGTCCTATCGCTACGAAGATGGCCGGTTATATTGGCTATGAAGAGGGTGGGATTTTAGGAGCGGTAATTGCTTTATTTGCTACCGTTGCTCCTTCTTTAATTTTAATGGTTAGTATGATGGCGATTTTGCTGAGATATAAGGATGCGCCAGAGGTCAAGAATTTAACGAAGCTTATACGTCCAGTGATAGCAGTACTGCTTGGAGCGATGACGCTTCAGTTCTTACAGGAGTCAGTAGGTGGTCTCGGAGTCGTTTCTACGCTTATTTTAATGGTAGGAAGTTATTTGCTTTTAGAAAAGGTGAAGCTGAATCCAGCGTTTGTCATTGTGCTAGCGCTTGTCTATGGGGCGGTAATTGTGTAAAAGAGATCCTTTTAAGGGTCTCTTTTTTATTCAGCATAAGGTTATGATGTTCGCTTTAGGCGAACGCTTTCCGGAGGCCAACAGGATGTTGGTCAGGAAAACGTTGTCACACGATGTGACGTTCTTAGTTTTCCCTCCCTAAAATGAGCCATCGTCTGTCGATAACATCAACGAGAATGATTTTTATAATAAGGTCTATGCAAGCGTCTTATGCTTATGAAAAAGTGAATGCTAAAAGTTGATGTTCGCTTTAGGCGAACGCTTTCCGTGGGGTGAGCGGTGAGCCATCGCCGAACGCTAAAGCGTGCCGTTGCGATGTCTCACCTGTCTCACTCATCCCACCGGAGTCGTCGCTTGGCGCTCTCATCAACAGGGTCTAGTATGTATAGGGAGATTAAGACAAGTATCTCCTCTTAGTTTGTTGAGGGGTGACTATTAAAGAGTTGCTCTACTAGAGAGTGAGCAACCAGGTATTTTGCAAGAACACCTATCTCCATGCTATTCTCATTTAACACTTCGTCCATAGCAGTTTTGCCTGCATCAGCTGTGTATCGTTTATAGGTTACTTCACTGCCCCTTTGCAGGGTTTTCCTCTTTCCACTTTGAACTGGATTGTAAAGACCAAGAAGAAAGTAAAGCTTGCTGAATGTGGTTAATTGATTGGTCCATTTGTTCACTGCTCCTAACGCATACGCTTTCTTCTATCATTATATAGAAAGAAGAAAAGGATGTGAAAGCTACTTATTCAATTAATTGGAATGATTCTTGAAAGCTCGTCCCTATGCGGTTTACAGGGATATAGTCTAAAAGAGTATACTTGATTAAATTGACTTGCATATAGTGAAAAGATATAATGAAAAAGTTACTTATATTGCAATATTAGTAAGTAGCCGCGTAGAAGGAGGAACGAAAACGCGTTAAAAACGGAAAACAATTATAGCGCCTGAGCTGAAGAAATTGGACGGAATGAATCTTCAGCAGACGAGGTGGAGGTTATCGAAATTTCGGCGGGTGCCTCCCGACCGTCAATGCCCGGTTGTAATTCTCTTCTTAAACCATTCGAGTGATCGAGTGAACAACCAGAAGAGAAGGCATTCTTTAGCAGATGAAGCATGTGCTTAGGAAGAATATGTTTGAAACCAGAATTCTCGTGGTATTGCATAGGTTATGCATGTTTTTACAGGAGAAGTATGCTTTCGACAGCTTCCAGCATGCTTATTTTGACATGAATGTAGATGGAGGAATTTAAATTATGTGTGGAATCGTTGGATATATTGGTGAAAATGATGCAAAAGAAATTCTATTAAAAGGTTTAGAGAAATTAGAGTACCGTGGATATGACTCTGCTGGAATCGCAGTTTTAAATGAGGAAGGCGTAATGGTTTTCAAAGAAAAAGGTCGTATTGCGGATTTACGTGAAATCGTTGATGTGCAAGTACAAGCTAATATTGGTATTGGTCATACTCGCTGGGCAACTCACGGTATTCCTAACCAAGAAAATGCTCACCCACATCAAAGTACATCTAAGCGTTTTACGCTTGTACACAATGGGGTAATCGAAAACTATCATTTAATGAAAAAAGCTTATTTGGCAGATGTTCAAATGGCTTCTGAAACAGATACAGAGGTAATTGTACAATTGATCGAGCGTTTCTCTCAGGAAGGCTTGTCTACAATCGATGCGCTTCGTAAAACACTAAACCTTATCCATGGATCATATGCGCTTGCATTGATTGATAACGAGGATGAGAACACGATTTATGTAGCAAAAAACAAATCTCCTTTATTAGTTGGTATCGGAGAAGGCTTTAACGTTGTTGCTTCTGATGCAATGGCAATGCTACAAGTAACAGAGCAATATGTAGAGCTTCATGATCAAGAAATCGTTATTGTACGTAAGGATGCTGTAGAAATCCAAACATTAGATGGTGCTATCGTTGAGCGCGCTCCTTACAAAGCAGAGCTAGACATGAGCGATATCGAAAAGGGAACATACCCTCACTATATGCTAAAAGAAATCGACGAGCAGCCAGCTGTTCTTCGCAAAATTATTCAAGCTTATCAAAACGAACAAGGCGAGCTTACAATTGATGCGTCTATCTTAGAAGCATTGAAGGAAGCAGACCGTCTATATATTATCGCAGCAGGTACTAGCTACCATGCTGGTTTAATCGGAAAAGAATATTTCGAGAAGATTGCAGGTGTTCCAGTAGAGGTACACATCTCTAGTGAATTTGGATACAATATGCCACTTCTATCGAAAAAGCCTTTATTCATCTTTATTACACAATCTGGAGAAACAGCTGATAGCCGCCAGGTGTTAGTAAAGATTAAAGAAAAAGGATATCCAACTTTAACTATTACAAACGTTCCTGGTTCTACGCTTTCTCGTGAAGCAGACCATACGTTATTATTACATGCAGGCCCTGAAATCGCAGTAGCTTCTACAAAGGCTTATGTTGCACAGGTAGCGGTATTGATGGTAACAGCTTCTGTATTTGCAAAAGCGCAAGGAAAAGAGCTAGACTTCGATGTAGTTCAAGAGCTAGGAATTGTAGCTAACGCTGTGCAAACAATTGTGGATACGAAAGAAGAGCTAGAAGAAATTGCGACAGAATACCTTTCTATAACTAGAAACGCATTCTTCATCGGAAGAAATGTAGACTTCTATGTAAGCTTAGAGGGTGCTCTTAAGTTAAAAGAGATCTCTTACATCCAAGCAGAAGGATTTGCTGGAGGAGAATTAAAACACGGTACTATCGCGTTGATCGAAGATGGCACTCCTGTAATTGCACTAGCAACACAGCAAGCAGTAAGCCTGAATATCCGCGGTAACGTAAAAGAGGTAGTAGCACGTGGCGCAAATCCATGCATTATCTCGATGGAAGGCTTCCAAGAAGAAGGAGACCGTTTCATCCTACCAAAAGTACATGAATTCTTCGCTCCACTAGTAGCCGTAATTCCATTACAGCTAATCAGCTACTATGCAGCTCTTCACAGAGACTGTGACGTAGATAAACCGAGAAACTTAGCGAAATCTGTTACGGTAGAGTAGTAGAATAGTTCGAGCAAGTATAATTGTATAAGTCAAATTTAGTTGGAAATAAACAAAAAAAGATAGAAAAGAACAAATAAAGTTGGAAATAGTGGATAAGTGTGAGATAGAAAGTCTTCAAACGGAGGTTTTTCTCTTGAAAACACAAATGAAGCTTAATAATCAAACATTAAAAAAACTCCACCCTTTTTAAAGGGTGGAGTTTTTTTGTTTTATATAGTTCCTATATATAGGAACTAATATCAGTTCCGTTTCAAAAAATATAAAAAAACAAATAAATAATAAGATAGCAATCTTATTCTGAGGTGAAGTTAAAGAATGGTAAAGAGAAAAAGGGACAATTCATCAGAAAAGAAAATTGAAAAATGGATAAAAGAAGGAAGAGGGCAGGGCGAAGGTTATAACTATAGACCATGGTTAGAAATTCAAGATGTTGCATCAAACGGTTATTCAACAAGAAATTTAGGTTGGAAGACACGACGTAAACATCACTTTCTGTCGGATTTAGAGCTTCACTATTTTTATACACTAGAATGGTCTCCATATGTTTTAGATATAAGAGAACAATATCCATTACTCCCTATTGAGAGAACTATAGAAATTGCAAATAGGATTAACGTTGAACATCCTAGAGAAAATGGAAGTAAAGGGGATTTAAAAGTAATTACCACTGATTTTTACCTAATAGTAAAAACCGAAAGTGAACTAAAGACGGTTGTTAGGAGTGTAAAGCCAATCGAAAAGCTTACCATAAGAGAGCTTGAAAAATTTGAAATAGAGAGAACCTTTTTTGAAGAGTTAGGGATTACGGATTGGGGAATTGTTACTGATACAGACGTACCAAAAACCTTTATTAGAAATATTAGCTGGCTATACGACGCTAAAAATTTAGAGAATAGAGCCAATATTAATTTTGCACTAATAAAAAGGTTGGAACCAGAATTATATAAAGCAATAAGGAACGAACAACTGGGGCTCTCTAATTTTGCTTTAAAATACGATGAAATTATGGGATTGGAATATGGTTCATGTTTATTTATTATCAAGTTTTTAATAGTAAATAAATGGTGGGAAGTTGACCTAGTGGAAAAACTAATAAATCCATCAGAAAGAATAGAGATAATTAATAGAAAAACCATAAAAAAAAAGAAAGACTTGGAGGTATTTTATGAAAATCTATCCTAATGCGCTTATTGGTTCTAGAAATAATGAATTAGAATTGACTGCTATTGAAAGAGTTCTATGGATATCACCTAACTTAGAAGAAGTTGTTCTCTTTAATATTGATAAGAATTTTCCGCATTTACCTAAATTTAAATCTATGTATGAACTGGAGAAAGAGCTATCCACTCCTTACTTGGTACTCCTTGAAGCTGATCCTTTTAAAACGTTAAATGCTCCTGAAAAACAATATTTAGAAAAGCATAAGAAGATTAGAGATGAAAAATGGGAAATAATAAAAGATTTTATTGAGAACGAGCCATCTATTTACGATATAGAATTTTTAAAAGAAATGGTAAGTGAAATGAAAAGTAAATCTGGTAAAAAAAGCAAGAGAATATACTCTATATTAAGAGAGTATTGGAGGGGAGGGAAAACAATTAACGCATTACTACCAAATTATATTAGTAGTGGTGGACGTGGAAAACCAAAAAACTTGAAGGATAAAAAGATAGGAAGACCTTCAAAGCTATTTATTGCAGAAGGGATTCAAGGGGTTAATATTACACAGGAAGATAAAGAGATATTTCAAATTGGAATTAAAAATTTCTATCAAGAAAAAGGGACAAAATTAAAGCAAGTATATCAAGAAATTTTGTCAAAATATTATATTGATGGATACAAAAATGTAAACGGAGCTTTAGTTCCTATAACAAAGCAGGCAGATAAAGTGCCGAATTATCGACAATTTCTGAATTGGTATAACTCAACCTATAATGCCAAAGAAAAGCTTATAAACAAGTATGGTCAAAGAAAATTTAATCTAAATCATCGATCACTACTAGGAGATGCTACTAATAAAGCTTCAGGACCCGGAGATATTTTCGAAATTGATGCTACGATTGGCGATATCTACTTGGTAAGTGAATTAGATCGATCACGAATTATAGGAAGACCTGTTATTTATATTGTAAAAGATGTGTATTCAAGAATGGTAGTTGGTGTTTACGTTGGATTAGAGGGCCCATCATGGATAGCAGCCATGATGGCATTGGAAAACACATCGACTGATAAAAAAGAATATTGTAAAAAGCTTGGTATTAATATTGAAGAGGAGGATTGGCCTTGTAAACAATTGCCGAAGAGAATTAAGGCTGATAGAGGGGAAATGGAGAGTAAGAATGCGGATAATCTCGTAGAGTCACTTGGTATACAAATTATTAATACTCCACCCTATAGAGCAGATTTAAAAGGAATTGTCGAACGTCACTTTAGAATTCTCAACGACCAAATTAAGCAACGTTGGATGCCTGGAATAGTTCATAAAGAATTTAAAGAGAGAGGTGAAAGGGACTACAGGCTTGATGCTAAGCTAACTATTAAAGCGTTCGAACGTGTAATTGTACTAACAATACTAGAGCATAATAATAGCGTTATAAATGGATACAGATTACAGAAAGAAATGCTAGAAGTTAACTTGCTACCAACACCTTTAAATTTATGGAATTGGGGGTTGCAACATAGATCCGGATTACTAAAAACTGTTGACCGAGACTTAATAAGATTAAATTTACTCCCCTCAAAAGAAGTTAGTGTAACGGCCGAAGGTATCTTATTTAATAAAATGAGATATTCAAGTGAATTTTGTTTACGAAATGGATGGTTCGAACAGGCGAGAAAAAAAAGGTGGAAAATAGTTGTTTTCTATGATCCAAGAGATATTCAACATATTTATTTAAAGAAGGAAGACAAAAATTTTATCAAATGTTATCTGGTAGAGAGTGACAAAAGATATTCTGACTACAGGTTAGAGGAAATACAAGAGCAGCAGTTTGTTGTAGATGTAAATAAAGGATTATATGTAACAACCCAAAGGCAACTAAGTATCGATACTCAAGCTCAAATTAGAGAGATTATAGAACAAGAGAAAAGGAATACTAACAAAATGAGCAATCAAGGTGAAAGTAATGCGGCGAAGGTAAAGAATATACGAGAAAATAGAAAAAATGAAAAGGAATTAATAAGAGATTTAGAACATTGGGGAAGTACCTTTGAGAAAGAGAAGGATATTTCTACAACGGATGTATTGGAATTAGAGAAATTTAAAGATATTAACAAAGAAGATGATTATCTATTAAGTCTAATTATTGAACACGACACTAAGGAGGGAAAATAAGTGCGGGTAAGTGGCGAAGAGTCCAAAAGGGAACCAACTAATGTCCTTATGGGCAGACAATCTAGAGCGGTTTATCGGGAGCAACAAGTCCAGGCCTATAAACATAATCCTCTGATCGAGGCCTTGCCAGGTATATTGTCTCGACAGAAGGTAATTGAACTTCTAATAGAAACACCAAATTTTAATAAGGAGGAAATCGATGAAAGTCCTGAAATCAGAATGCACCTTATTCAGCAAATAAAACATGAATTTATACAAGTGATGCCAATTCATTTAGAGCTAGAAATGAAAGTTTCTTCAATGCTTAGGACTGGATATGTCGGGAGAAACCCTGTTAGTCCCTTATACACAAAACAGTTTGCGGTTGGTGTTTCTGAAATTTTAAAAGGTAACTATGATTTTGATAAGGGAAATATATTAGGAAACCGTTCCACAGCAACAAATTTTTCGATTATAGGAATAAGTGGTATTGGGAAGTCTACAGCTATCGAGAAAATCCTTTTATTATATCCGCAAGTAATAATTCATGATGATTATGAACATAAAGGAATTTCAATAGGTTATTTAAAGCAAATCGTCTGGTTAGTAATTGAATGCCCTTTTAACGCATCTAGAGGTTCTTTATGTAAAAATTTTTTTATGGCCGTAGATAATATTTTAGGTACAAGCTATTACAAGCAATTTGTTAAATCTAGAACCAATGAATCTGACTTAATTGATAAGATGGCACACGTTGCAGCTCTACACTGTATAGGAGTGCTGGTGTTTGATGAAATTCAGCGAATGAAAAAAGGTAACGAAGGTATACCGACGATGAATTTTTTTGTGGAACTGCACAACAAGCTAGGTGTGCCCATGATTTTTATTGGGACGTACTCGTCTCTAGATCTCTTTACCCCCTTGTTAGCGACAGCGCGAAGGGCTAGTGGAATGGGAATTTTGCTCTTTGACAGGATGGAAAAAGATAAAAAATGGAAATTACTTATAGAGAGGTTATGGAAATATCAATGGCTTAAAGAATTCACGGTCTTGTCTGATGAAATGAATGAATTGTTTTATCAAGAGACACAGGGTATCACGGATTTAGTTGTTAACTTATTTATTCAAGTACAATTGTTAGCGCTTTCAACAGGAAAAGAGAAAATTAGTTTAAATCTTATCAAACAAGCTGCAGAAACCAATTTAAAAATCCTTAAGCCTACACTAACTGCTCTTAGAACTGGAGATATAGAAAAACTAAAAAAAATCGAAGATTTAAAACCTGAATGGGTAGATATTAATAATTACTTAAGAGAAATACCAGAAAGTGTAATGATTGAAGGGAAATTAAAAAAAGAACATGAAAATGCTTTATCTTCCATCAAAGAATTTATACATTATACTAATTTCGCGCAAAGTCTAGGGTTGTCAAAAAAAGAGTCGGTAGACCTTGTATCTGAGGTTCTAGAAAATGTAGATAATAATAGTGCAAGTATAAACAAATTAATAGCTGAAAAAATTCTATTTAATAATAGTTTGGTTGCCAAACCTAGAGAAGATAAAATAAAAAATGTTAAAGCTAATACCCCTTTAGCTCTTCAGGTAATTGGCTTAAAAGCAAAAAAAGAGAAGAGAATCTTAGAAGAAGAGTTAAGAAATTTGGATATTATTAAGCCGTTTAATGAATTTTTGAAATAGGTGATAGATTTGTTAGGGTTTTTCCCTTATATGTATGAAGACGAATTATTGTATAGCACTTTAGCACGCTTCCACTTAAGGAGTGGAAATAATAATGATAAAGATACGTTAATGAATTTGTTTGATAATAGAACAACAAGCGCTGTGATAGATTTTCCTAGTAATCTTGATAATTTAGCCAGAAAGGTAAATCAAGAACCAAAGTTGCTCATTCATCAACATACACTATTTCCGTATTACAATCCGTATATAACTAAAAAAGTAGCTCAAAAAATTATTGAACAAATGACTTTTGGCAACTCGGAATCAATCTTTCTAACACTAGGTTTAGCAGCAAGTAAAGTAAAAGGACCAGATTACTTTAGATATTGCTTACATTGTTATTTAATTGAAAAGGAGTTATATGGCGAAGCTTATTGGCATAGAACTCATCAATTACCTGGTGTCTATATATGTCCTATCCATAAAGACACTTTATGGATATCAGATGTACCTTATCGCAATAAAATTAATAGGCACAGATTTTTTCCACTGGTACAAAGTTGTGTAGATAACGGGAAAAAAGTGAGTGATATTCCCACAGAATTTTATCCCTACTTATTGTTCATAGCAAAACAGTCTTATGCGTTAATAAATAGTAACTTGTCTTTTTTGAGAGTAGAGAATATCGACAAATTCTATCTTAGAAAACTACGTGAAAGAAATTATCTTACCCCGTCCGGAAATATTAGAATTCAAAAACTAATTAGAGATTTTTTAGATTTTTTCCCTAGTTATTTCTTGAATTTATTGAATAGTGAATTCGATTATTATGACGAAGACACATGGTTACATAAGGTACTAAGAAAGCCAAAGGTAACTTGTCATCCGTTGAGACATATATTGTTACTGTTATTTTTGGACCAAAGAATTGAGGATCAATTATTAATAAAACATAAAGAGCTTAATTTTTTTGGTTTACCATCTTGGCCTTGCCTAAATAAAGCTGCAAAACACTACAGAGAGTTTATTATAACGGATTGCATTATAACTATGGACTACAAAAGAGGAAAGCCAATTGGTACTTTCACATGTAAAGAATGTGGATTTTCTTATTCTCGTTCAGGGCCAGATACCTCGGAAGAAGATAAATATAGAATTGGGAGAATAAAAAAATTTGGTACGGTATGGCAGAGTAGGTTAAATGAATTGTATGCGAATAAAACTTTGTCAATACGAGAAATTTCATCTTTATTAGGAGTGGATTCAAAAACAACAAAGAAATTTCTCTTAAACGAGGAGAAGAATCCTTCTCCAAATAATGAACTGAATGTCATAAATGAAAAAAGAGAGATATTCGAGGAGTTGAGAAGAAAATATCCTAATTATAGTAGAACGGAATTGAGGGAAGTATCACCAAAATTATACGGATGGTTATATAAAAATGATATTGAATGGTTTACTGATAAGTTACCACCCGTTAAAAGGAAAGTGTCAAGCACAAAGAATAAAATTGATTGGGAGAAAAGGGATGAGGAATATTCGCAACTTATAACTATAGAAGCTAATGCCTTGTATTTAGAGATCCCATTAGTACGCGTTACAAAAACACTTATTTATCAAAGATTAGATTTACGTTCCAGATTTGAAAAAAATGGAGATAAATTACCTGGTTGTAAGAACGTTCTTGAGGAAGTTACTGAAACCATCGAAGACTATTATGTGCGTAAAATTAAGTATTTTGGAGAGCAACTTAGAAGAAAAAATATTAATTTCTCTATTTCTAGTCTAGCTAGAATTGCTGGTATTAAGGGAATTTCCAATGAAATCGTTCAAAGGGCAATTAAAGATGAAATCAATCTACAGAGGTGAAGCAGGATGATTGCTTTTTTCCCAAAGCCATATCCGGAAGAGGATTTTAGAAGTATCATACACAGATATCATGTGCGAGCAGGTAATATGTCATTCGAAGAAACAAATAAACAATTATTTAATGTAAAATCAAAAAGAAATATTTATTTCCATCATAATATTATTGAATTAGTTAGTTTATTGAGTGAAGATTATACGGTCTTATATTTTTTGGATAATCACACAATTTTTCCTCTTATTAGTCCTTTTATATCTACTGAAAAAAAACACTTTATTATACAAAGTCTATGGCTAAAAGATTCTCTAAGAAACAAGAAAATTTTTCTAGACTATATATCAAAAGAAACGAGATACTGTCCCACATGTTTGAAAGATGACTATGAAAATTATGGTGAAGTATTCTCACATAGGCTGCATCAAATTAACTTTTTAAATTGTTGTGATAAGCATAATACTAAACTTATTGATAAATGTCCAGAATGCCATGTTAGTCTTTCCAATCATAATAACAAGGAACTTCTAACTATTCCATTTTGTAAGAATGGACATTGCTTAACTATGAGTGCAGATTATATTGAGGATAGCGAATCGCTAAAAAGGATGTTACAAGATATTAAGGTCTTAATTTCGTACTCAGAGAAAATAGATAGAGACTTGGTGGTTAACATATTATATTCAGCACTTGGTAAACAAGGCTATGGAGAAATTTATTCTGAATGTATTCAACTAAAAAAGTTAAAGGAGGATTTTTCTGATTTTGTAATAAGTAAGAGTAGGATTTTTAATATTCAGGATTTTAATTTGAGTAGGATATTCTACTTGCTAATAAGTAAGAAAGGCAATGTTCGTCCGAATATATTTGCATATTTACTGTTAACTCAATTTACTTTAAATACTGTAGAAACCTTTCTGAATATCTCTGAGGGCTATTCTGTAGACATACCTTTTAAAAATAACCCTCAGCCCTGCTTAAATAAAATTTGTGATTATTATAATAGGCCAATAATAAGCAAATACAAAAAAAAGTATTATCCGATGTATGTTAGCGGGATATTCTCATGCCCACAATGTAATTATACATACGGTCGGAAATGGATATGGAATAAGGGTGAAAGAGGGGGAGAAATTAAAAAGCCTTTTCTATTAAAGTGGGGAGGACTATTAGAGGATGAAGTTACGAAGCTATACTATCAAGGATTGTCTTTAAAAGAAATAACAAATTTAATCGAATCAGGCACAACTAAGGAATCAATTGCAAAATTTTTGAAAGAAAAGTTGAAGGAAGAGTATAAAAAAAGATTTAATCCTAAAACTAGTAGAATTTTACATTGTATGAATTTAAGGATAGGATCTAGTAATGGTGTATTAGAAAAGGCAATCCTTGAAATAGAGGCGGGTATGAGTGAAGTATCTGCTACGGATTATAATCATAAATTATTATTGCTTAGAAGGCAAAATATCATAAATATCATTAATGAAAATCCTACTTTTACAAGAAAGCAAATAGAAAAGTTGGCTAGAACCGATTATAGATGGCTAAATAGAAATGATTCAGTTTGGTTTAATAAGATGCTACCAAAACCCCTTACTAGGAATACTAGTAAAAAATTGTAAAAAAGAACTTGTATCTTTTCCTTGTTTAATATCGATGGAATTTAAGTGACAGTGTTTATTGATTTACTTAAATTTAAGGTTAATAAACATTATTGATAATTCAATTTCATCTTTATTATAAGGCATATTACGTTTTTTTAATTTTTCATTACATTCCTTGGCTATTAGTCCTACCATTCAAGTTCTTGTGTTTGGAATTTATCTAACCATTCCTTATCAATTGTCAGATCGGTATAATGAAAATTTACATATCTATAAGCAATAGATAACTTTAAAGAAATTACGTGAATAAGAGATGGCGTTTCTTATTCAACTAATGCGTGCTTTAGTAAAAAGGAAATCAAATTAAAAATGAGCTTGGAGAATAATATCTCAGCTCATTTTTTTGTTTTAATATGTTATTCAACTAACGCCCCCGATTGTTGAGTAACGAATGTAATTAGTTTTATGCGTTCACAAGGTTATGAACTACAACATTCCCAAATGAAAGATTGGTAGCTAAAGCTAAACAATGAAAAAACAAATAAAAACATCATAGCGGACTCGCTATGATGTCTCTTGTAATTGGTGATAAAGTACATTTAAATTATAACATACTAAACGCTCTTCATTATTTTGATATTTCTAGTGTATCACGTTTACCGAAAATTAACTTTAATAGTGGTGGTGTAACAATTGTTGTGACAATCACGACAATAATCATTGCTGTATAGTAATTTGCTGGTAGTAAACCACTCTCTAATCCCATTGCAGCTAAAATTAATGCTACTTCCCCACGAGATACCATTCCTGCGCCAACACCCATTGAGGATTTCGTATTAAACCCTGCTAATTTTGCGCCAACACCAGCCCCTATAAATTTAGAGGCAACGGCAATAATCGAGAAGATTAAAATAAAACCAACTTGATCACCAATACCATCAAATGAAACGGCTAATCCAATGTTTACAAAGAAAAATGGAACAAAAACACCATAAGCGATGGGTTCTACCTTATGCTCAATTTCTTTTTTATATTTCGTTTGAGCAATCGCAATCCCTGCAAAAAATGCTCCGATAATGCCTGCAATCCCTAAAATTTCTGCAAAATACGATAAACCGAAACAGATAATTAATCCAGCACTCAACACTGCTTCAGTTACTTTGAACTTCATAAATACTCGAATAAAGTGTGGAATAATCCATTTTGAGATTAATATTAATACTACAAAGAATAAAATTTTCTTCCCAATAAGTAAGCCAATATTTGTATCAGATCCTGCAAATGCACTCATAGCAAATGCGATTAAAATAACAACAACAATATCATCTATTACAGCAGCTCCTAGTAATGTAGAACCTTCTTTACTATTTAACCAACCAAGCTCTCGTAGTGCTTGGACAGAAATACTTACAGATGTTGCAGATAATAGTAACCCAATGAAAACCGATTCGCCAACAGACATTCCGTAATATTGAGAACCTAAATATCCTAGAATAATTGGCAGGATAATACCGCCAAGTGCCACAAAGATTGCTGCTTTCTTATTTTTGTTCATTTCTTGTAAGTCTGTTTCAAGCCCCGCTAAAAACATCAATAAAAGAACACCAATTTGACTAAATGTTGTTAATAATTCTGTATCGTGAACCCACCCCAATAAAGCAGGTCCCAAAATAATCCCTACAAGGATTTTGCCTAAAACAGACGGTTGCCCTAACCTCGCAGCCAGATGACCTGCAAGTTTTGTCGCAATTAAAACAAGTACAATTTGTAGAATAAACACAATATTTCCCCTTTCGACGCAAAAAAAGACAAGGTGGAGCCATAGTTGACTATGGCTCCACCTTGTCTTGCATCGTATATTTTATTAATTTAATTATAACATAGGTTCGAAATCCTAGTCTAGAGAATAAGAATGTTAAAAAAAGCCTGCTCAATATTAATCTAAGCAGGCTTTTTTTTGACATTGGTATTAGGTTTTAATTTACTGTTGTTTGGCTTCGATTGACTCTAGATAACGATATAGTGTTGATTTACTAATTCCTGTTTCATTTTTTATATCAAGCAACGTAAAATTTCCAGTCTGGTACATTTCAATCGCTTTTTTTATATTGTCATCAGATTTTTTAGGTCGCCCGATTGATTTTCCTTTTGCTTTGGCTTCAGCCATTCCCAAAGTAGTAGATTGCTTCACGATATCGCTTTGAAATGTTAAAAAGAATTGTAAAACTTGTTCTAACGATTTTTCGAGGATTTGTATAGATGTAATATTTTCCTCTATAAATTGAATTGTTACCCCATCACGTTTACAGATTTTTAGCAGTTCTTCTAAATGCCTTGTCGTATCGGCAATACTAAAGAAACGAAGTACCCTAATGGTATCGCCTTTTTCCATCGTCATCAGTAAATCTTCTAGAGCTATACGCTTTTTCGCACGACTATGATTTTCTGTAAAAATCTGATCGCAATCCTTTAAGGAAGTTGTTTGTAATTGCATATCCTCATCGTTATATAGTGGTCGTTGATAACCATAAATCATTCAATTTCACTCCATTTTAGTCCTATAAAGGTTCCATTTTGGGAAAAGTGTGCTATGATATTCAAAGAATTTATTTTAGATTAGAAGGAGAATATCATGCAAACTTTAAAACAACAATGGTTCGGTAATGTGCGTGGGGACATCTTGTCAGGGATTGTCGTCGCCTTAGCGCTCATTCCAGAAGCGATTGCCTTTTCCATTATCGCTGGTGTCGATCCAATGGTCGGTCTTTATGCGTCATTTTCTATTGCTGTTATTATAGCATTTGTTGGCGGTAGACCTGGAATGATTTCTGCTGCAACGGGTGCAATGGCACTGGTGATAGTCGATTTAGTAGCAGATTATGGCTTACAGTATTTATTAGCAGCAACGATTTTAACAGGAATTATTCAAGTTATCTTCGGAGTGTTTGGTATCGCGAAATTAATGCGTTTTATCCCAAATGCCGTGATGATTGGCTTTGTTAATGCACTAGCCATCTTAATCTTTATGGCACAGTTACCACATTTTTTGGGAGAGGGTACACTAACATATATTTTTATAGCGATCACATTGGTAATTGTTTATGTCGTGCCACGTTATTTTAAAGCGATTCCTGCTCCCTTGATTGCGATTGTATTACTAACAGCTATCACATTTATGATGAATTTAGAAATGAAAACGATTGGTGATTTAGGTACGATTACACAAAGTTTACCGAGCTTCTTTATCCCAGACGTACCATTTAACATTGAAACATTATCAATCATTTTCCCATACGCTTTAGCGCTTGCATTAGTTGGCTTAATGGAATCGTTGATGACAGCTCAAATCGTGGATGATATGACAGATACGAAGTCGGATAAAAACCAAGAAGCACGTGGGCAAGGTATTGCGAACTTCATCAATGGCTTCTTTGGTGGAATGGCTGGTTGTGCGATGATTGGTCAGTCGATTATTAATGTTAAATCAGGTGGGCGTGGACGTCTTTCTGCACTTGTTGCAGGGGTGTTCTTAATGTTCTTAATTTTAGTGCTTGGGAATATTGTTGTGGATATTCCGATGCCTGTATTAGTCGGTATTATGATTATGGTAAGTATTGGAACATTTGAATGGAGTTCATTTAAATATGTCGTAAAAGCCCCTAGAACAGATGCCATAGTGATGCTTGCAACAGTAGCAGTTGTTGTGTATACACATAACTTAGCGATTGGTGTTGTACTGGGCGTCATCTTAAGTGCATTATTCTTCGTCGCATCCGTTTCAAAGGTTCGCATTCAACAGAATAACGGTGTATTTATTGTGGAAGGACCTTTATTCTTCGCATCGACGCAAAAATTTATTCAAACGATTGAGGAAGCGAAGGAAACGAACGTGACGATTGATTTATCAAGTAGTCATTTATGGGACGAATCAGCGGTAGGGGCTGTTGTGAAGGTCGTTACCAAGCTAGAAGAACAGGGTAAAACAGTCCAAGTTATTGGGATGAATCCTGCAAGTGAAAAGTTATATAAAAAATTACTTGGCATGAGTAATGCACATTAAAGGGGGATTATTGATGTATCAACACATTTTATTAGCAGTCGACGGTTCTGAAAATGCCGTTCGTGCTGCAAAGGAAGCAGTAAAAATTGCTTCAAACGATTCATTAATTGAAATGGTGTATGTGGCCGATTTTAACAAGGCTAAAACAGAGGTTTTACATGCAGCATCTAGTGAAAGCTTACTACTAGAGCGTAAACGTAAAGTAGCACCAATAGAAGAAGTACTAAAAGCAGCTGACAAGCAGTTTAAATTAACAATCTTACATGGCACGCCAGGACCTGAAATTGTGAAGTATGCCAATGAAAATAAAGTAGATATCGTAGTTATAGGTAGCCGAGGGTTAAATGGCTTACAAGAAATGGTTCTCGGTAGCGTAAGTCATAAAGTGATGAAACGTGTACAATGTCCAGCACTTATAGTGAAATAAAAAGATATAATTAATGAATTTTTAATTCAACTAATCCCTTCCATTACCTTAACTCTAATGTTATATAGTTAAAGTAATGGAAGGGTGAGTATGTTTTGTTTAAAGCAGCAATGATTTTTTATTAGCAGGTCTAGCTGAAATTGGCGGTGGATATCTTATATGGCAATGGTTACGAGAAGGGAAATCTATATATTTAGGGGGCTATTTGGAGGAATCGCATTAATTTTATACGGCATCATCGCTACATGGCAGGCATTTCCATCGTTCGGTAGAGTTTACGCTGTCTATGGAGGCGTGTTTGTGTCGCTTTCTGTATTATGGGGCTGGGGCATCGATAAGGAAACACCTGATGTATATGATTTGGTAGGTGCAGGCATATGGCATGGGAGGTGAACCTCTATTAGTCTCACGAGAACCTTATTAACCGATAAAGATTTGCCTTGCATGATTAAATGATTCTTCGTTAGTCTAGTGGCTATCCCTCCATGTGGATTAAACATTTCATCGGTACTGTACCACCACTTTCACTAATATAAAGACAAGTTATACAACTACTAATATCATAATTGTTTTCCTTGCCAACGTTTCGTCGGGAGTAAGCCCTTCACGTTATCAGCTTACAACGTTGAATTATATCTATTATAGAATGAACTTAGGTGCTTCCTGTAAGCCTGTTAGCATTCATACGCCTTTAACGTATCATGGATTTTCATATTAGCTAGTCTTACTCATCCACATCTAACCTCACAATTTGGTGATATACACATTTCTATGTATCGCAGTTCTAGACCCGTACATTCAGAAGTTCGTCAGCTTAACCTTTTCTGGTAGGTTTATTCGCATTCTCACCATATTCATTCAACTCAAGCATCATGAACTACACCCCTCCATCGAGTAGGCTTTCGTCAGCCGAACTGGTACGGTAGTTTCTCACGCCTTTTCACCGAGCTTATAACACGATCATCCATACTAAATCCTGTGCTATTCGACTAAGAGAGAACCCTTCCGAGCGTTACCTCTTCATTTGATTCTTCGATATAATCCTTCAATTCCATAAGGAATTGCCTAGCCTTTACCAGAGAGATGTAACCATCCTCCATTTAAACTAGGAACGTTTCGCACAACAAACCTGCCCCTTTTGTACAATAAGAAATTCAACAAAAAGAGCGTTAATCCCTTCTTGGATCAACGCAACCGTTACTTCAATAAAGGATGGACTTATCATTAGGCGTAATACCTTCAACACCACATCTTATTTTGTAGAATTTCACAATCAATGGATGTGTTTCATTAGTAAATTCTATTTTCTCTAATCTTCTTTTACCTAATCTTCTATCCAACATTGAATATGCTTTAATAATTATATTATCTGAATTCATCGCCTCATTAATAGATAAAGAACCATAATCCATTAAAGGTGCATAAAGATGATAACTTTCAAAGATGTTTTGATTTATCAAGCTTTCTTCAACATCATCTGATGCCCTTATTAGTTTCTGTCGTTCTTCAGAGTTAAACATTACATCCCAATTTGCGTTATAGGGAATAGCTTTTAGGTTATTATTTTCTTTTATTTGTTGATATAACTTTTGATGCTTTACGGCATATGTAGCATCAGAAGCACTTAGTATCTCTTTTTTATCGAATGTAAACCAAACTCTACTTGGACTATCATGAAATTTACGATATACCGTTGCATGTATTTTGAGACGTCCTTTTAATTTGTAACATAAAAATCGTTCTAATGTTGATTTTGTCTTACTCCATTGCAATACGTTCACCCTTTCTATTCAATGGTATGTTTTTCATATATATTATCTATGCTTCTTGAATTATCCTGCCCCTTTAGTTCAACAATAGAGAACTTAACCCCTTCTTAGATCAACGTTCCCATTACTTGAATAAGTTCTAATTAACATCTCCAAGATAAACAGGAGCTTTTTCTTTTTTTGTATGTTTTATAATATATTTTCTAATCTCCTTTGGATAAAGTCTGTATTGTAACAAATCATTAATATGCACCCATTCGATTCCTACTTGATGACTATCAGGGTTAATAGGCTCGACTTGTTTACTTTCATTATCATTCAGTTTACAAATAAAATAGTATTCAATCTGATGAACATCATAATCGTGTGTTGAGTATTCATGGTTTTTCCCTATATACTCTCGAATGTGTAGCAGTTTTCCAATTTCTATATGTAACCCAACCTCCTCGATACATTCTCTCTTTAAGGCATCAAAAAGTGTTTCCCCATGATTTTGACCGCCACCAGGGCATAGATAAAAGAAACCTTCTTTACCTTGATTTTTTGTAAGTAATACCTTTTCTCCATCTATTATAATTGCTTTTGCTGAATTTCTAATGTTCATAAAATATCCCCTAATTCACTTTTTTTCGGACTTCTTATTTAACTAAACTGCCCCGTTTGTTCAATAAGCTACTTTAATCTAATAATACCATAAAATGGATATAATTTCCCCTTTTATCTAAAGAAAAGGGCATTAATCATTTTTGATCTAATGCTCTGTTTATATCAGAAAAACTTTTTATATAGCTCTCGTCTGAGTGTCCCACTTAAATAAGCATAAATCTTAGTCGTTTCACTCTTTTCATGTCCCATCAAATTTTGAATGACTTCTAAAGGTGCCCCATTATTCAATAAAGTAGTAGCATAACTATGTCTCAACTGATGGGGGTGAATACTTTTATTAATACCAGAACTCTTAGATATCCTTTTAATAACATATCTCATTTGAGGAATACTCATCCTATGAGGAGCACGAACTGTCACAAATAAAGCCTCCTGATCGTCCTCTCTTTCGTTCAAATACCTCTTTAGCCAAATATCACACCTAGTATTAAAATAGACTTCTCTCTCTTTATTGCCCTTACCTAATACTATTACGGATTGATTAGAAAAGTTGATAGACTGGCGATTTAAATGAACTGCCTCACCTATTCTGCAGCCAGTTGAATACATAAATTCGAACAATGCATTTTCTAATGGCGTGTAACAGGCTTCTCTTAAATGCTCGATTTCTTCTTCAGATAAAAACTTTGGTATTCTGATATCTAACTTTGGCTCCTTAATCTTAGAAGCTGGATTACCATTCAAAACATTTTCATCTTGTGCCCACCGAAACAATGATTTAATAAAACGTATCCTATGTCCTAAGCTAGCTGCCTTTAATTGTTCAGCAACTTTCCCAAGATATAGCTTTAAAGAATCAGTAGTTATTTCATCAAGAGAAATATCACCCAAATGCCTAATCAACAAGTTTAATTGGATATTATATGCCTTTAAGGTCTGAGGTGAATACCCTTGGATCTGTTTATCAGCTTTGTATAATTTCCAAGCTTCAGATAGTATCATTCTATTACTCTCCTTCTCTATTTTTAACAGTCTAGACAAATAGAATGGAAGTAATACATCAACAATTTTTAAACGAATATCCCATTAGTTTAAGTACATTCTTTCACCATGATGATTTTCCCTAATGAAATAAGGAAACCATTTATTTCATTCATTATAGGAATGCTGCCCCTTTAGTTGATTAAAGAAATAACCTTAAACGGTAAACTTAGATAATCAAGAATATTATACGTTTCTATATTGGGAATTAAATTCCCTTTAATTATCATATCGTTCACCGTAACTTCATTTCTCTGATGATGGATGGTTTCTAATACTTGAAACCTCGTTCTTAATATAGCCTTTGAAATAGTGTTTCTAATAATTGAGCTAATTTTAGACTCTATATAGGTATAAATGTTTCTTACATATCAGAAGAGGGTCTTATGGGTTCTTGAGTATGAAAAATAACCTATTTACTTACATTTTTTAATCCGAATGAAACGAAATGGGGTATAATACAATAGATGTTTTTTTTTATGTAAAATGTTATAATATGTTAAATTGTTTCTTTGATTGGATACCTAAAATATAAATTTAAGTAGGGGAACCCATAATGATGAACGGAAAAGATAAATTTGAGTTGTTAGATAAATTTAAGACAATTGGAGAATCACAAGGATGGTTGATTAAGAATATCAAAGAAATAAATTACGGTTTACAATTTCACTTAACAGTTGATAAAACAAGCGGAGTAATTAGAATTTTTGAGGGAAAGAAAGGTGTACGGTTTGATTTTTCTCAAGTGAAAGATAGAGATTTACTTTCAAAAATTGAATCGTTTGTTTCAAATGGAGGTAATCAATCTAAGCAAAAGGGAACCTCTAAAAAAATATCGAGTACATCTGAAAGTTACCCAGAAGAAATAATTGGAACTGATGAGTCAGGTAAAGGAGATTTTTTTGGACCGTTGGTTATAGCTGGTGTTTTTGTAGATAAGAATAAGGCGAAGATACTAAATGAAATAGGTGTTATGGACAGCAAAAAATTATCTGATAGTCAAATTGCCTATTTGGCTGATAAAATTCAAAAAAATTGCTCCTGTACAGTAGTTGTTATAGGTAATAAAAAATATAATGAGCTTTATGATAAAATAAAAAATTTGAATAAGCTTCTTGCTTGGGGGCATGCCAGAGCAATTGAGAATTTGTTAGAGAAAAATGAATGTCATTATGCTCTCTCCGACCAGTTCGGAGATGAAATGTTAATAAAAAAAGCATTATTAAGTAAAGGAAAAGATATAACTTTATTCCAACGCCCAAGAGCAGAAGAAATTATCTCTGTAGCAGCTGCTAGTATCATTGCAAGAAATGAATTTGTTAATCGAATGAACCATTTATCTACAAAGTATAAGTTGAATTTACCTAAAGGTGCATCACCGAACACCATACAAATAGGAAAGCAGTTTGTGTCTCAATATGGTAAGTCGGAGTTGGTCAATGTCGCTAAACTTCATTTTAAGACCATTGAACAATTATAAGAATCGAAGGTGATTTAATGAATAATATTCAGCAACAAAAACAAAAGGCTAACATGTTGAGAAAACAAGGACTAATAGAAGATGCTCTCCCTGTTTACAGAGAATTGTGTGCAAGTTCTACTAGAGATAAATTTGATGTTGCCGGGTATTTACATTGTCTTCGTAAATTAAAACTGTACGAAGAAGCGTTGGCTTTGGCGGAAGAATCTGAAGAGAAATATAAGAACTTTAATTGGTTTAGAATCGAAATTATCTGGACATATATTGGGATTTTAAAGATGAAAAGTGAAAATACTCATATAAATAGTATATTACCGAGTGCTACAAAAATAATGGGTTTAAGTCCTGATGATTTACAGAAGAATACAACTATCTTATTAGTTTTAAAAAAAGCAAAGCAGTTTAAGAAGTGGGACGTTGCTTCTAAGTGGGTTGACCAGATTAAACCAGATACTTTAAATAAAGAACCAATAGCCCTTGAAAAAGGTACTACTCCATGGAGTAGTTTCTTAATCTGGCACCATCATAAAGTAAGAATCTTACTTCATCAGAAAAAATATGATGAAGCAATTGAATTGATTGCAAGTATCAAAAAGGAGTCCAAGCAAGTATCTAAATATTTTAGATGTTTAGAAGCACAAGCATATGAAAAAAAGGGGCAACCAGAGAGAACTTTACAAATACTAACTGATCTTAGTAAGAACGTGAATGTAGATTGGTGGATTGTTCACCAACATGCTAATGTGCTAAAGAACCAGGGAGAGAAAGAATTTGCTCTTCTAAAGATGTATGATGCAGCATCCCGCTCTTTTAAAGTTGAAGCTATTGTGGCATTGATACTAGATATAGCGTTGTTATGCAAAGAATTAAATAGAGTTGAAGAATCATATTACCATTTATTATTGTATAAACTTATTCGAGAAAAGAGAGAGTGGGCAGTAAGTGAAGAAGTAGTAAAACTCCTGAAGGAAATGGATTCCAAAATAGATAAACACAAAAATATGAATTATAGAGAAGTGCTACATCGATGTCGAACTTATTGGAACTCCAATACTACAATAAAAAGCAGTCAGAGAGAAATAAAAAGTAATAGACAGATGAAAAAGGACTTGACCGGAAATTTAGTTAGTGTTAAAGAGGACAAACCTTTTTGTTTTATAAATACGAACAGTAATTCATATTTTTGTTATAAGTCTGACATTAAAAATGAAGTAAAAGAGGGTTCAAAGGTCAAGTTCGATGCTGTACCGACCTATGATAAGAAGAAACAGACAGAATCTTGGAAGGCAGTTAATATTAAATGCTTGTAAAAATACAATTATTTATAGTGGGTAGCTTTTTTGTGTATTAATTGCGAAAAAGCACTAAATTTTGCTATCATGGGGGAAAGTCATGAAATTAACAAAAATCCGTTATTCCAGTGAAATTTGTATTTCACATATAGAAAGCATTGCAAGTGAAATGGATTTAAAGATCGAGCAACAGGAAAAAAAAGATCATTTAGTGCTGCGACTCATAAAACCAGAAGTTTCAGATGGAGTAATTCGTGTTTATGAAACAAAAAAAAATGGTCAGACATTAGATGGTTCAGGTGGTAATACAGAAATAAATGACTTAGTTTTAACGTTATTTACCGATAGATATTGTCAAGGTGTTGGGTCAAGGATTGAAAGTAAGACTGCAATTTATGATTTGAAGGAAGAAAAATTTGAAGAAATCAAAGAAGTTATTGAAAAAAGTGCCACTAAAAATAATTATATTATAAGTAAAAAAGAGCCTGCTTCACATGTTTATTTTATAATAGAAATAAATCATGATAAAAAACAAGACAAAGTCACAATTTCTTGTTTTCAATCTGGAAAGTTAATGGTTCAAGGTCGAAGTTGGGAAGTCTGGGATGAAATTTGTAACTCGATCGATGAAGCTCTAGATGTTTCTATGGAGGATATGTTAATTCGGTTAATGAGTAAAGAAGGTGCATCTCTAACTGATGTAGTTACTTCTACTTTAAAGAACGACGGACAAAAATTGATCCAAGATAGATTAGGTAATTCGTATAGCTTTTTATATGATCATGATAAAAAGCTGATTGCATCTTCTCAATGTATGCTTTTGTCAAAAGTCGACTATGGTGATTATTATTGTTATATTGCACCTTCCTTAAGAGTTTTAGAAGGTTATTTGAAGAAAGTAATCGTTGAACTAGGATTTTATACAGAAACAGAGATAGAAGAATTAAAACCTAACGGAACACCAAAGTTTAATTTCAGCTGGGTATTTGAAGGTGGTGGTTCCACTCTGAAAACTGGTTTAAAAAGTAAGTTAGGGGAAGATGATGCCGTTTTAGCTGCTAAGGAGTCTGCTTTACTTAGGGTTTACAACGAATATAAAAGAACTAGACATCCACTTCAACATGATGGGCCACCTGTACAAAAAATGGTTGAAAGTTATAATGATGCCGAAAGTTATTTTGATCAAATCGTAGGGGTTATTCGCAGTACTTACGAAGATTTATTTTAGAAGCAAATTTTAGAGAGCGAAGGTTTATTACCATACCATAGCTCTCATTTTAATTATATATAATTAAAAGTTATTTTAAAATGATTCAGTAATTAGTTGGCATGTTTTAGATATGTTATGGGTATACTATCAAATATAGCTGAAAAATTTTTACTATACCGTTGCAGAAAATCACATTTAAACATATGATAAAGTACTGAATAAAAATACTTGTCTAGTGTTGTTGTTTTATTCATTTGTACTGCCACTAATATTTAGTCCTTGAAAGGAGGCACTAATAATGAATTTTAATGTATTGTCTTTCTCTGACTCTTATAATGATCAAGCTGCAGTACTTAGTAACATGACCTTTACATTCAGCTATAAAGGGGAAAGTGGAATAGACAATGGTTTTAAGCTTTATATAAAGAAAAATGAAGGAAATAATTCCTCGTATTTTTTTATTATCACTCCTATAGGCATAATAAATCCCCGAGCAAAAGCAAAAGAAATTTACTATACAATAGTAGGTATAGCTAAGAGCCTTCAAATAAGCTGGGAAGGGATTGAAATAGTATTAGATTTAATAGATATAAACGGTGTTGAAAATAAACATTTATTTAAATGGGTTTTTATTCAAAACAAAGAAAATATAAGAGATGAAATAAAAGAGTTGAGCGAATTGTCGTTAGAGTTAGAAAAAGTAATCGCTATATATTATAATGAAAAATTTAGTACTTTAACTAATTCTTTACTAAACAATAAACAAAAAATTGAAATTTCAGCTTATGCTTTAGCTGAAAATTGTTACGATGAATACTCCGCAGATAACATCGCTAGAAATTTTAAGATGTTGCTAAAAAATGCAGTACATCGAAAAAAAACATTGAAAACCGCTCTGAGTAAAGTATGATGAATTCTGTCAGATTATCGTCTAGGTGGAAATAGTTGATAGAAGGTATTTAACTCTTAAGCCTAGACCTTTTTAGTTTAATTAATTTGGTATTTTTTTTGGACTAGCTTATAGGTTTTCGGTTGCTTAGTAAGTATTGAAACAAAAGCATTTGTTGAATTTCTTCATAGGTTAATACATATAAAAAGGGCTCTGAATGTGAAATACGTTCTGAGCCCTTTCGGATACTAAGAGGGAATTCAAATTAATGGAGAAAGGTTTGGCGAACAATATAAAAGCTATTCTGTTTCCAACTTTATTTGCATTCCTTTTTTCCGTTTCTTTATTTTTAATATATACTTTTCTAACTTTATTTTAATTAATGCAAAATTACATAGCCCTTGAAACCGTAATTCATAAGGAATTATGTTTCCAACTTTATTTGTACAGTACAATAATTGTTAAAGAGTATTAAAGTTGTTAATATTTGTGTGGTCATATCCGTTCGCTTATAATTAAAATAAGCGAACGGATGTTTTTGTTTTGGAGGGATAGTAATTGGAAATCAAAACTGAAAATATGGATTTTTCAAGACTAGATAAAAGAATTTCACATTTAACTAAAGAACAAATAGCAAATCTAATGGAGAAGTACTACGGGGGAGAAAAAGTAGCGAAAATCTTAGAGGAATATAAAGTTAAAATTAGTGTATCTCAGTTGTATTCTTTATTTCCGCCAGTAATTACTGATGAAGTTTGTATTCATTGTGAATCTAATACAGTAAAACCTTGGGAATCGAAATCTTGGTCTTCATTTATTAATGAAAATAGAAAGTATTGTATCAACTGCGGTCACGAAAATTCAAGATATTGTAATTGTAAATACTGTGAGGAAATCAAACGTCAAAAAATACTAGAAGAACAAGAAAGACAAAAGAAAATTATAGAGCAGAAGGGGTCTACTTTAGCTAGCTTTTATGACGAATCTAATTGGGAGCTGAAACTTGAAAGGGATTTAACCCTAGAAGATAGATTGTACTTAGCGGTCATTTTGAGAAGCTCTTTATCCGAAAACACAATGTATATTGAAGCTTTAGAAGTAAATAAAAATTTATTAGCACCAATAGAATTATTTGAAATTGAATTAATTAAAACTTTAACTGGTCGTAAAATTTTGGTTCCACATATTCTATCAGATATAAATGCCTTTAAAATTGAATATGAGGATGATGGAGTTTTTCAAATAACATATGGTATTTATAAGGTACGATATAGAATCAATGTACAACCTTATGACTCAGATTATAATGAAATGATTAAAAGATTAATGTATCCTGATTTTAGTAGCGAAGAGAATTTTAAAGAATTTTGCTATGAAATGTGGAAAAAAATATCACTCAAAGAATGTTTAGAGTATTTATTATACCAAATGAAGAAGGTAGGCTACTCATTTAACCCAGGCGAAAAGACAATTAGGGTTTTTGAGTATTTATTAGAGCATTTTTCAGTTTCTCAAATTTATGGGATTATTTTTAGATCTGTGGCTAATAGCACTCAAAGGTATCAAACTGGAGAAATTACATTAATTCACGCGCAAAATTCGGTAATATCATCTTGTGAAAGTCACGGACAAAGAGCATTAGCGCAAGGATGGAAGTTATCTAACTACTCTAGGATTAAAGATTTACCAGAAACATATATCAGTTTAGTTTTATTTACTTCAATTATGCAAATTGCTGAACTTGGATTTTCAGAAAAACCTACTTTAAACTTTTAAAAATTGAAATGAGGGAATGATATTGCCAAAACGTCAAACTGGTTGGACTGAAGCAAAAATCTTTCGGTATATCAAGGAAGGTAGAGGGCAAGGTGAACTTGCTTTTAAACCCTTGGATAACAATGCAGGATGTTCCAAATGGTCGTGTACATCGTTTCGTGGATCGCGAGAACATCATTTATTATTGGAATTAGAATTTAAATATCTTTGCTTCTTTGACTGGGCAGAAAACGTAATAGAAATTCCTGAGCGGTTCCCTCTAGACCGAGAATTAACACTACAAATAGCCGAAGATTTAGCAATTAATCATCCTACTGATAAAAAAACAAAAAACAAGTACGCCAATTGTTATGACTACAGATTTCTTCTTAACTATGAGAGAAAGTATTTCAATTGTTTATAAAGCCCGTACTCTTAAATTTGAAAAAGACCTAAATGACGCAATAATTATCTAAAAATTCAAAACTATAAGTGGCAACACCAGATAATAAATCATTATCAACATTAATGATTAAAAGTTTACCAGAAGATAAAGTAGAATATGTTATCAAGGAAATCCTGGAAGGATTGATATATAGTTCGGGGGCTTGGAATAGTGAAAAATTAAAGAAATATGATTATGTACGAATTAAGCATACAAAGAGTAATAGTATTGAATGGGCTAGAAGGATAAAAAATTATTTATAAATGAGAAGAGGTATAAATATGGCTAGAAAGAAAAAAAGCGATTTATTTTGTTTATATTATATCAATTTTAATAAAGTGTTTGAAATAGCCATGTTATTAGATAACAAAGTTACTACTGGCGAAGAAACGCAAAAAAGTAGCAATCATAGTTTAAAGCTAGCTGCCAAAATAAAAAATATGTTGGCAATGGTGTTTGAAGGTACTGCAGATATAGCGTATGACTACTCTAAAGGTTCGCAGTTACGAAAAACTGTAGAAATTAAAATGACTAATTCAGTGGTTTTAAAAGATTTAATTGAAGAAGTTAAGTTAAGTGATAAAAATATTAACGATGCACAAGAAGGTCAATTGATTTTGATAGATGATGTTAATCTAAGTTTAGTGAACGAGGAAGAAACTAGGCAAATCAAATTAGTAAAGCAAGGAGTATTAGATAGATTTGTTCATGAAGATATATCAATAGGAGAAGTAATGAAGCCTATGTTAAGTGACTATTCTTATCAACTAACAGGAAAAAAAGGTGAAGATAATTATCTTATTAAAATCCCAGCTAATGCAGACAATGAATTTGAAAATAATTATACAATAGATGATTTGCTTTTAGGAAAAGTCTCTTTGATTGGTATATATAATGGATTAAAAAGTTCTAGTGATTTAAAAAATACATTTACATATTTGAGAGGGAATAATAATCAAGAAGATCAAATTATAGATAGTCAAACGGGTGAAGATACTAATATTATGGAAAGATATCATTACATAGATATTCTTGCAATTACTCAAAAGATTCATATGTAAGGGGCGTATAAATTGTTTACATATAAAGTTGATTATTACTCTCAAAACAACTACAGGGAATATATAGAAATCAGGAGAGAAGAAGGTATAGAGATTTTGACAATACCGTTACTTGAACTCCATCAAAATGAGCTTGATGAACTTTTAATAGACTCTGAAGTTGATATTGATTTAACAAGTGCGGTCAAACTATCAAAGGTGAATGATTCAATAAATTATTTTCTTGAAAAAATCATATATTTAATTGATGTTGATAAGAATGCAAATTTCATCATAGATGAGACATATTTAGAAGAGCTATTAAATTCCTTTCCCCAATTTGTAGAGGGAGAAAAAATTGATAGAGATATCATTGATGAAAAAACCCAAGCAAAGAATAGTTTAAATGAAAGTAAGAAATTAATAGTTAATGACACTATAAAAGTTAATGAATTAACAACTTATTTGAATCAGAATATAGTCGGGCATGAAGCATTCAAAGAACTTTTCCTTCGAGAACTCGAAGCCTATAAATACTTTAATCAAGTTATTGAAGACCACCCAATATTTTCAGTATTTTTATTAGGTCCTTCTGGCACAGGAAAAACAGAAATAGGTAGAGTTTTACACAGATATTTAGATGAGGTAAATAGTGTAGCTAAAATTAATCTGGCAAATTATAAAAGTGAAAGTTCATTATCTGGACTTATAGGAAGTCCACCAGGATATATAGGGAGCAAAGAAGAAAGCGATTTAGTTAGAAAAATTAATATTAGTAATGCAGGAGTTTTAATTATTGATGAATTTGAGAAAGCAGATAGTGCAATACATAACTTCTTCCTACAATTGTTAGAAGAAGGTAAATTTGATGATGCGATTGGAAATATTCATAATTTAAATGGCTATATAATTGTTTTTACTTCGAATTTTAGTAAAAATGAGTACCTTGAAAAAGTACCTCCTGAACTTAGATCTAGATTTAATTTAGTATTCGAGTGTGCGTATTTAAACACTAAACAAAGAGTAGAATATTTAGAAAGAATTTTTCATGAGTATAGCAAAAAAGCCAGTATAAAATTAAGAAAAAGTGAATTAGAAAATTTTATATTAAAAACTAATGCACAGAAAGAAAAAAATTTAAGGATACTTAGACAAAAGGCAAGAAAAGTATTTTATGAATCAAAGATTAGAGGTAGAAATTAATGAAATATTTGTCGTTAGATACCAATATTTATTTAGATATGGTCGTATCAAGAAATAAAAGTCATCAACCGGATGCATATGAACAAAAGAAAAAACTATTAGATTATGGTGAGATTAAACTGATTGTTCCTTCAATTATAATTGAAGAACAATGCTACATACCAGTTATCTATCAAAGAAGGAAGGGGGTGCCCCATAAGTTTTTACTTATGGGGCACCCCCTAGTTATATCTTTATAACATCCATCTCTTTTATAAAAATTAAATAACCAAACCAACAATTATAGATGTCAAGATACTAACAAGCGTTGCCCCATACAACAATTTTAAACCAAAACGAGCAACGATGTTCCCTTGTTTTACATTCAAACCTTGTACTGCTCCGGCAATAATACCGATAGATGAAAAGTTTGCAAAGGATACAAGGAATACAGAGATAACGCCTAGTGTATGTGCGCTCATAGAGCCTGCTACTTCTCCAAGGCTTAGCATTGCAACAAACTCATTTGTCACTAATTTGGTTGCCATAATTCCTCCGGCAGAAACAGCCTCGGACCATGGTACACCCATTAGGAAAGCTAGAGGTGCAAAGATATAACCCAATATTTCTTGGAAAGATATTCCGAGAATGATGTCGAATAATGAATTGATTAAATCCATCAATGCTACAAAACCAATAAGCATAGCTCCAACAGTGATGGCTACTTTAAATCCATCCATGATATATTCTCCAAGCATTTGGAAGAAAGATTTCCTATGCTCTTCTTTAATCGTTAAGATATCTTCACTTTCTTCTACTCTATATGGATTAACGATGGAAGCAATGATAAATCCACCAAACAAGTTCAACACAATTGCCGTTACTACATACTTCGGTTCGATCATAGTCATATATGATGCAACAACCGCCATAGAGACAGTCGACATTGCGGACGTACATAATGTGTACATACGTTGCGGAGAGATATTATCTAATTGGTTTTTTACAGTAATGAATACTTCCGATTGACCTACCATTGCAGAAGCAACAGCATTATATGATTCCAATTTCCCCATACCATTTACTTTACTTAAAAGTAATCCTATCCATTTCATGATGAAAGGGAGGATTTTGAAATGCTGTAAGATTCCGATTAATACAGATACAAAGACAATCGGCAATAATACAGTTAGAAAGAAGGGAGCTTCTCCTTCGTTCGCTAAACCTCCAAAAACAAATGATATACCCGTATTTGCGTAAGCCAATATATGATCGAACACATTTGTTACTCCTGTGATCAGAACATAACCAATCGATGTATTTAGCAGTAAAGCTGCCAATACAAATTGGATAACCAACATAATAATGATATTTTTGTATTTTATTTCTTTTTTGTTTTTGCTGACTAAGAGAGCTAAACCAAAAACAACTAGCAATCCACACAAAGCTATTAAGTATCTCATAATTTCCTCCAAACGTATATGTAATATTTTTTCTGCGTTCGGATTCAAGACTATTAATTTTCTCTCAGTATGTTCTAAAATTAAACCTTAATCCGAAAAGATTTAGTTGTCAGACATCAGACATATAAACAATCTCAATATAGCGTATTTCTGCTAAGTATTCAATAGAAATGAATGGAAATTCTTAGCGCTAAGCAGTTGAGTGTGGCAAATGCAGTTGCTGAATAAGGTTAGTGTTTTATAGAACTTTTAAAATGATGATTTCCAGTATGCACCGTTATAATAGGTATTAATACTACTATAACTAGGAATCATTTTGGGGAGATAAAAGGAGAGCGAGGATTGAGAAGTAGTAAATTTAATTTGGTATAATGGGTGTTTTGCTATTTTATTTTCACAAAAAAACTATTCTAGGCTTAAAAGCAATGTAAATAGCTGTATGAATCTGTTCTTCGTTGTTCGCTTATTTTCATTGTAAGGGAGCTGTTTTTTTGTTTTAATAATTACGTTAGCAGTATGTTTCTTTAACTATAAAATAGTTTAAACCATTAATAAGTTTGAAGTGATTTACAGGAGGATTAAGATATAGTAAAAAATGATTTCTATAAGTAGATTTATAAATATCTTATTTATGCTAGTTGGTCTTGTTTCTTTTGCTGTAGGTATTTTAGGAACGGTGCTACCAGTACTACCGGGAGGACCATTTTTTCTGTTTGCTGTCTTTTGCTTTGCCAAAAGTTCAAAGAGGGCTGAGACATGGTTTAAAAATACTAGCACATATAAAAAATACATTGTTCCATTGCTTGAAAAAAGGGGAATGCCTAGAAAAGAAAAAATTCGTATTAACTTAATTGCGGATTTCTTTATCATTCTTTCTGTCATTATGGTAGATATCTTGGTGGTAGATCTTATCATCATCTCACTTGGTCTGTATAAGCATTATTATTTTATTAGAAAGATAGAGACGATTGAGTCGTAACTTACATTTAAAAAGACAATACTACTATAGAGGGAATGTCCAAGGGGTGGTTGTTGCTTGAAGAGTCTTAGGATATGTAACAATTACTTGGATTATTTTGTTGAAGGCCATTTAAATCAATGAATTCTTCTTTATCGTTTGCAGCAAATACTTTTCCCTGCCTCTTCCAAGTAAAAAACTATTCTGAAGAGTTTTCATGAAGCAGTTGAAAGCTCGTTTATTCGAACTTTCAACTGCTTTTTTATATGATGATAGATAGTGAATCGTAGAGTATGCTACAAAATAGGAGCAATCAACCGGGAAAATCCTTCTCGTACTCTTGTCCACTTTCTTCGCTTCAGATAACGCTCTTTTGTCATTTCAAAACTATCCCTTTCATCCTCTAAATATAGTTCACGGCAACTAATGGCTGTTTCTCTATCAAAAAAGATTCCATTGAGCTCAAAATTTAGAGTAAAGCTACGTACATCTAAATTTGTTGTGCCGATCGTGCAAATCTCATCATCAATGACCATCATTTTCGTATGTAAAAAACCTTTTTCGTACCTGAAAATGCGACCGCCATATTTTAAAAGGTCGCCACCAAAAGCAGAATTGCCACCGTAAATAAACGGGTGATCTGTCTTTGCTGGTGTCATCACTCGTACGTCGACTCCAGATGAAGCCGCTATCTGGAGTGCCTTTAAGAACGCCTCGTCTGGAATAAAATAGGGTGTTTGAAGATAAATATATTTCTTCGCTGACATGATGAGTCGAATATAGCTGTCTTTTATTGATTCAAACTCGGTATCTGGTCCACTTGATATTATTTGAATCGGAAGCACTTTCTCCACTTTAGATTCAGGAAAGTAAGCTGAATTCATCTCGACATAGTCAATATTCATCGCTTGATGCCAGTCGAATAAAAAATGTAGCTGCAAATGATGCACAGCCTCTCCCTTGATTCTCACATGCAGATCTCGCCATAAGCCAAAGCCCTCATCAAGTCCAGCATACTCTTTGCCAATATTAAAACCGCCAGTGTATCCAATTTCACCATCAATAACTACAATTTTTCGGTGATTCCGGCAATTTAAGCGTGGATTAATCATTGATAAAAATGCTGGGAAAAACGCACAAACTTCGCCGCCAGCATCAATTAATTCCTGGAAATCGCACACCTTCAATTTTCTTGAGCCTAAATCGTCAAACAATATGCGTACCATTACACCTTCCTTGGCCTTCTTGATTAGGGCCTTATAAATGTTTTCTCCTATCAAATCCATTTTGAAAATATAGTATTGAACATGTATATGGTGTTTCGCCTTTTCAATATCATGTAGCAATGCCTTGAACTTATCTTGACCAACGGAAAATAACTGAGCTTCATTGTGATTTGTTAATAAGGCGTAGTTCCTTTCCACGTTCATTCGAACGAGATCGGCATAATTCTGGGATACTTCATTTGGAAATTCAAAGGTCTTTTCTTGAAGTGCATTCCGTTGTTCTTTATAAGGCTCAAGCGTTTCAACCTGTTTCAGTAAGCGCCAGCCGATAAAGCTTTTCAACTGTAATTCTCGTCCCAATATCATAAATAATAGAAAGCCGACAATTGGGATGAAAAATAATACGAATAGCCATGCCCAAGTGGCAGAGGCGCTTTTACGGCTTATAAAAATCACTGCGGAAGCTAATAAAAAATTTATAATATAAAGCGTGATTGTGAAGACAGTAAAAATTGTCACGAAACATTCCTCCTGAAAATGAATGCTTTATATAAAATCTTGTCGATGATATAGCTCATCATAATAGCGCAACCACGCCCGTATTTATTTATAATAAACGCCGTCAACATAGGTTTTAGTGCGTACATTTCGGAAGTGTATAGGTGCTGGTTCTGATTCAAATAAGGGTGTAAAGTAAACCGCTGTATGGGTTGTATTTTTAGGGGCGATACCTATCACTTCCATCAAAAAAGAGTAGTACAAACCAACGTTTGTACTACCTAATTTCAATATGTTTTTTTCATATTACGAATCGCTTGGATTGCTAGGCGGACAAGTAAAATGGCACAAAGGAATAGACCTAAATACGCCGCTGTATTTAAATAAACTGCATAGGCGGAATGCATAAATTGTGAAATCGCAAGTAGTGCAACTGATATAATACCAAATGTTATCCCTACAAGCAGTAATACAAATTGGGAAAACAGCTGCATAACAAAGCTAGCATTTGTCTTATCGGAGAAAATATCGTGGTGCATCGTAATTTTTCCACTCTCTACCTTCTTCATCAGCTGATCGATACGACGAGGGATCTTGCGGATATTTGGTAAAATGAGCGCGATTTCTTCTTCTAAGCGTTCCTTTGTAGCTCTTGGTTCTTTGAATGGTTGTTTGAAACTATTTCTTACATATTCGTTTGTAAATAGCTTTGCCTCATGGAAAATATCAAAGTCCGGGTCAATATTTCTCAGTGTACCATCAAGCGTTACAACTGCACGCAATGCCACACTTACCGCCGGATAAAAACGTAAGCTGAATTCGCGTACAATCAAAAAGATGGAATAAATTAGCTCATCTGTAGGCACACGTTGGACATAAGAAATCTTCGATAATACTTGGCTAACCGCTTGCTCCAATTTATCTTGTTCGATTTTGTCAGCGTTCTCTACAAGCAACGCAATCCCATCTACTAAAGTGTCTACATCAATATGATGTATCCCAGCTAATAGTAGCTTTAGTCCTTCCTGTTGACTTGCCGTTAAACGCCCAACGGCACCAAAATCCAAAAAGGTTAACATACCTGTATGATTTTCTACATAAATATTCCCAGGGTGTGGGTCAGCGTGGAATATACCTGAAATTAGGATCTGCTCTAAAAAAGCAGATAGTACATTTTGGGCAAATTCATGACGGTTGATTTGGAATGTATCAAAGACCTCACTGGCATCTGCCACGGACTTTCCATCTACATAATCCATTACAAGTATATTAGCATTGCTGTACTCCAGGTGCGCACGTGGAATATTTACCTGTAAGCCTGTTTTTCGCATGATATTGGCCACTTGCATCATATTGCGAGCCTCAATTTCAAAATCAACTTCTTCTCGTAATGATGCTGCAAAAGCATTGGCGAGATCCTTAAATCCAAAGCTCTCTACCCATGCGGATTTATTGGATATCCAAGTTGCAAACTCTAATAAGATGCCTAAATCATCTTGCATCACTTCTTTTACTTCAGGACGTAATATTTTGACTACAACCGGTTCATTTGTTTGGCGTAAAACAGCCATATGTACTTGACCAATGGACGCAGCAGCTAAAGGTACTTCGCTAAAGTAGCTAAAAATCTCTTCTACTGGTGCGGGTAAATGATGTTGCAAAAGAGCATCTACCTGTTCTTTCAATAAAGGAGGGACCCGTTGTTGCAGCTTCTCTAACTCCTCAATAAAGACGGGAGAAAGTAGCTCTTTTCTTGTGGATAATACTTGACCAAACTTTACAAATACCCCTCCACATTGCTCTAACGTCAACCGGAGCGTTAAAGCCAATTCCCTTTCATCTTCCCGATTTCGTACAAACTTCATGGTACGTGTAATACCATTCGTCACCGCGACTTTCAACACAAAGCGCAACCGCTTCTGTCTTCTCCTTGAAACAATAATACGCTTAAAAATATTCGGTTTTCCTTTAACGGGATACCCCTTTTCATTTAACTTGATCGGATCAATCAGCTCAAAAAATAAATAAAGAAGCATCGAAATCAGAAGCATGCTGCCGAACCACAAAAGTGTTGCGACGTTTAGCACGCTATCAGTAAGCCCCTCCGTATTTATTTGGTTATCGCGAAGATAGGTAAACCAAAACACAAATGTTGTAAACGAAACGCTGATCACAACAGATAGTATGCGTTTGGCTAAGTTCACTTTCGAGCCAATCAATTGCCCGCTAATAATAAAAATTAGCAATGACGCAATTATAATATATAAGGTTAATTGGAGACCGCTCATTACTATCATCCTTCTATTAAATTGTTCCTAAAAGTTTTGGCATAGAATGCAATACTTCAATTAAAATTCTATATTAATTAGCCCAGTAACCGCAACGGGAACTTGCTTCTTGGGATTAGGTGAAAATGTCTAAATACGCAAGTCTTTGCCCGGTCCAGGTCTCTATGTCTTCTATTGAAAAGAAGGAATTCCTCCTTTATTCAAACTCAATCTGAATGGACACGATTTCAGAGCGTGTACCAATTCTAATAGGCGGTCCCCAAAAACCAAAACCAGATGTCACAACGGAGTGCATCTGTTCTTTCTGTAAATATCCCCAGTCGTTTTCATAAATTGCCCCTGTAATTATATTTCCCGGGAAAACTTGTCCTCCATGGGTATGACCGGAAACCATCAAATCAATCCCAGTCTGTTGTGCTATTTCCAAATCATATGGCTGATGATCCATTAAAATAATAGGCTTCGTAAGATTCACATCATTCATTAGTGAGTCTAGGGGTAGTCTGTCTTGGTCAATTCGGTCCTTGCGTCCGAGAAGTGTGAAAAGCCCTTCAACGTCTAATTTCTCATCGTATAGTATCTGAATTCCACTGTTCTCTAATGTGTTGATTAGTTCTTCCATCGTCCCATCATGCCTGTCATGATTTCCAAGCGATGCATATACCCCATATGGTGCATGAAGCTTGGATAAAGTCTTGTCCATTTTCTGGTCAAGGAAAGGTTGGATATCGTCATCGAAGAGGTCGCCTGGCAACAGAATTACATCAGGATGAAGAGCATTAACTTCCTTAACCAAACGTTCAGCGTGATTTTTACCTGATAGCAGGCCGAAATGTGTATCTGCTGCCATCACAATATGAAGACTATCAAGAGCGGAAGTACCTTTTTCTATCTTTATATCATAGCTACGAACAACAGGGCTATAAGCGTTATATGTGCCGAATGCTAGAAATAAAACAAGCAGCCCAACAGTAACGGTGCCTGCCCATTTCTCTGTTCGATGCTTTGATAAACGAGTAAAACGTAAAAGAACAACTGTCAAATGTGCTAGAGGAACGAATAGAAGCAATAAATAAAAGCACGCCATCCAATAAGCACCGATAATATTTATAAAAACGAGGCCAGACATACGACCGACGATAAAAGAAGTAGCTGCCAGCACAACGACGAAAATATAGAGGATTTTGAAACGCCGACTTGATGTTTTCGGACGAAGCCAGCGGTACCCACGGAAACCGATATAATAGACAAGGCCTCCATATAGTAGCAAAGCGATAAGTAGAATGAGGATAAACATATGGTATCTCTAGACTCCTTTTTGAGTTAGTTATGTATAGTTATAGTAGAAAACATATCTTCTCTATAATAAATGAAAAGTTTTATCCCGCATTAAGGGACAGTAAGACCCCCACTTCAAGATGACAAAGAAATTAGACAGCTAAGTGGGAGATCAACTGTCCCTAAAAGCCCGATTGGTTCAACTAATGATTGGTGGGGGATGAAAGAAAA
>NZ_JBWQPU010000018.1:0-58116 GCF_056620325.1 Psychrobacillus sp. Z3-81 | reverse complement strand
GGAGATCAACTGTCCCTAAAAGCCCGATTGGTTCAACTAATGATTGGTGGGGGATGAAAGAAAACCCCACCAATCAAAGTTTCACTTTATCTCTAATAATCTTATTAAACCATAAAGAGCAGGTGAGATAGTGAGAAATGGTCGAAAGTTTCTATATTGAATCATTTTTGGTTATATCTTGCAGAAATCGGTCTAGAGGCTGATTACCTCTATAGAGACATATATATAATGGAGAAGAGGAAATAAATAATGCTTCTAGCATTTTAGGATAGGAGGGCTCGTATGGAAAGAATCAATTATTTTGCTTTATTCGGCGTGTTATTTTTTAATATAGTTCTCTTCTTAGGGTTTGCGATAACACTGGTCTCACTTCTTTTTTCACTGTGGATTATTGCAATTTCTTTTATTTTATCTCCGCTTCTATTAGTGATAGTGAACCAGCTAGGCATTCAAGAATTTGATATGATGCAAACCCTTCTTAGCTGTGTTGTTTTACTCATAGGTGTTTGGTTGATCCCGCTTGCGCTGAAAGCAACTCGGTATTTAGGTACTTTTTTTGCAAAATACATTCAATATAACAAAAGAATAATTTACGTTAAATAGGATGTGTTGGTACTAGAAAAATAGTAATAGAAAATCGTTTGCTTATACTTTAATGAGCAAGCGATTTTTTATGTAAGTGAAAAAGAAAGAAGTGGGAATTATAAGATGGTTTTTTTATTCTTCTGTTTTCAACATTAACCTACACCCCAAGCCAAATCACATTTTCTCCATGGTCCGAATAACATTTTTATATAGAAGACAAGGGGGAAATGACAATGGATTTACAGCCATATGATTCTTTCAAACAGATTTCCGATATGATGCGCAGGGAAGTGGAAAGGGTATTCTCGGAATTTCCTTTTGGTTTTGGAAATATACAGGGCTTGGGGGGCTTCCGCTTAGATGTATATGAAACAACAAATGAAGTTGTAGCGACTTGTGATATTCCGGGACTTGAAAAGAAGGATGATCTAGTGATCGATATTGATTACAATCGGTTAAGTATCAGTGGTTCTGTCAATAACATGAGTGATTTAGAAGAGGGAAATACGTATAAAAAGGAAAGGTATGTTGGCCGCTTCCAAAGAGTAGTCTCTCTTCCTAGCCCGGTATCAAATGAGGGAGTAAAAGCAACCTATAAAAAAGGTGTGCTAGAAGTAAGAATGCCAAAGCTCGTGGTAGATAGCAGAAAGCAGATAGATATAGATTTTAGTTAAAAATGTATAGGATGCTGCGCTGTTCTGTTATAAAGAACAGCGCTTTATTCTATAGGCTCTTGGTTTGAAAATATTTGCCTGAATTGGGGTTGAAGAGAATGAAATACTTTGCGCCGGAAGATTCGGTTACTTGGAACGTATAAAACCATTTAGCTGAAAAAGGGTCGAAACCATCTGGACCCATAGGGGAGTTTGGTAATCTTGAAAGGATAATGTCTTCTGGTAACTCTTTGTTTAACGATCCCTCTGCCTGGGCGATTGTATATTCAGGCAGAACAATATAAATGGACAAGCAAATTAACAGAAGTACTCTGATATATTTTCTCTTTTTTTCTGCGTAACAAAGTCCTATTATCGAAGCAGAAATGATGCTAATGGGTAGGGTTCCATCAGCGACACTATTATAGATCATGTTATCCATAAATGATAATAGAAGTATAATTGCTACGGAGATAGAAATGGAAATTAGTAAACGTTTATCATTCAAAGCTCTTCCTCCCATTCATCTTCTAACCACAAACGATTAGTATCCTGTTTTCTTAAATATAGATGAATAGTATAGCATAAATATACTTAATATTCTAACAGTTTATGGATATAAATGGTATCATAGAGTGGGAAGAGGAGGAGTAAAAAATGTTAAAAGCTATTAACATATTACCTGCTGACAAAAAAATTGCAGGAGTACACTGTATACCTCTTATGGAAAATGGCGACATAGTGATGGCTTGGGACAGAGAAGAACAACTACTTACGACCATAGGTGGGAGAATAGATGGGGAAGAAAGTATAGAGGAAGCGTTAAGACGTGAATCCATGGAGGAAGTAGGAATAATCATAAATAGTGAGGAGATTCCGTTTGCCTCCTGGTATTGGGAATCCACTGATACCTATACAATATGGTTCTTTGTAAAAGTTCAAGAGTTTCTTCCTTATTCGTTTGACTATGAAAAATCAGGCTATGTTATTTTTAATTTCGAAACTGCGAAAAAAATGATCTCCAAGCTGGAGCCCTACAATAAATTTAGAATGGATCTTCTATCAATGGCTTATGACAAAGCTTTAAAGCTTCATTTAATAAAAGAATAGAATGATGGAGAGTTTGGAAAATGGGATAGTTACTGATTGTTGTGATAGCATATTTACCTATTTTCTATAGGATTCGCAGAAGAATTGATTATTTAGAAAGAGAAGTACGAAGGTTAAAAGGAGAAAGTGATTATTAGATATCTCACTATAGATAAGGAGATAGTGGTATGGAAGTATTTGCAGCTTATTTAGCCCAAATGGATAATCCACAGCAACGTGAACGGACGGAAGAGGTATTATCCTGGATAGTAAAAAAGTTTCCGGATTTAGTACCTAAAATTGCATGGAACCAGCCTATGTTTACGGAACACGGAACATTTATAATTGGTTTTAGTGTGGCAAAGAAGCATTTAGCAGTTGCTCCTGAAAGAGTGGCTATCACTCATTTGTCCGATGATATAGGGCAGGCGGGCTATGAGCAGACCAAGGAGCTCATTCGAATTAAATGGGAGCAACCAGTCGATTATTTATTATTAGAAAAGATAATTGAGTTTAACATATTGGATAAAGCGAATTGCTCCACATTTTGGAGAAAATAAGAGGTTTTATGGATGTTAAGGGAGCTGCTTATGTAATTGATAATCTTCTCCATTGGCAGGTGAATAATTTCCTGAACAATAGACAATGACTGTTGTATATTGGAGGGATGCCTGCATGATTATCCGAGATGATGAAAAGCATCTTTATTGCTATAGCTGCAGAAAAGTGACATTGTTTGTGCGAAGAGATATGCATAATAATAGTGGAGTAGAGAGCCATTGCAGTGAATGTGTCCATATGTGGTTTGAATGGCAAAATAGAGCGGTAGAGCGCGAAAAGGAAAAGTGGATGGAGCATAATATGATACCGCTTGATGATATGGATAGAGGAAATTATTTTCTGAAATAAGTTCGCTTATAAGGTGATAGCCGATGTCCTAGTTAAAAGGAACACCGGCTTTTTTATTATCTAAAGAACCCCATAAATGATCCGACTTGTCTCATCATATTAAGTCCATTATTCAAGGTGCCTGCATGGTTCATGAGGGTCCCTATATGATTCGGGAGGTTTCCTAACATACCGGATCTGGCATTCGGATTAGAGAAAAATTGTCCTTGTCCTCTTGCATTGGGAGGGAAAAAGGATTGTTCTTGCCTCCCTATGTTATTGGGGAAATGTGTTTGTTCTTCTCCTCTTACATAAGGAGAATAGAATTGCTCTTGTCTTCTCATATGGGGCGGAATGTATGGCTGGCTTTCTCTGTTAGGAAACGGATGAAAAGGCCGCTGGTTAGGCTGGTCGTAAAAATTTTGTGGATTCCTTGGAAACGGTGAAAAAAATTGCATAAAATCACCTCCTTACACACTTAATTCCCTATAATATATGGCTTTCTAAGCTGTTGGATTAGACATTCTTATAGTTCTACACGTATTGTGGAATCGTAAATGCTACTCATTCGATTTGTTCCTTCCCCACTAGTTTGTTTATGGCGAATATAATGGGGTCTGTTGAGAGTATAATGGTCTAGGTCGTGTCTGTTACTGATGTAGGGTTCTTGTCCGAGAATTATTTGGTTGATTTACCTCGACTTTAGTTGACGGTTTGGAAAATGAGAGGCTCTCAACCAGAAATAAGTTGTTTTATATTTATTCATTTTCATATATAATGGTGGAATTCGAAATATATCTGTAATAATCTTAGTGTTTAAATGTAAATTTGTTTATGTATAATGGATAAGGCTGTGTTAGATATAGAGAAAGGAACATTCAGATGTCAAACCAATTATCTCGAATAAATAGAAAAAAGAAAAAAATAAATAAGAAATTTAAAGTCTTCCTGACTGTGTTTCTAGCACTTTTTCTTGCAGTAGGTGGATTTGTAGGCTATAACTATATGAAATTCCAACAAGCATTAGATAAAATGAGCGATACAGATGACAATGAGCTGATTGCTGAATCTGAGAAGCTTCCTCATACAGAGCCATTCTCTGTATTATTAATGGGCGTAGATGAACGGGAGAATGACGCAGGAAGAACAGATACGATGATTGTCGTAACAGTTAACCCTGATTTAGGGACCATGAAGATGCTAAGTATTCCCCGTGATTCACGTGTAGAGATAGTGGGCAACGGAACAGTGGAGAAAATAAACCATGCTTACGCTCGCGGAGGAATTCCGATGACGATTGATACGGTGGAAAAGGCATTAAATATTCCAATCGACTTTTATGTATCTGTAAATATGGAAGGCTTTCTATCGATTATTGATGAGCTAGGTGGCGTAGAAATTGAAAACGATATGGATTTACAGCATCAACATTACTCTTTTCCAAAGGGAACAGTAAACTTAACTGGAGAGGAAGCATTAGTTTTCTCTCGTATACGCTATGAAGATCCAAGAGGAGACTTCGGCAGACAAATACGCCAAAAGCAACTAATCGAGGCACTCTTAAACAAAGCAAAAAATCCTTCTATCCTTTTAAAGATCGATGATATTTTTGAAGTTCTAGGAGACAATGTTCAAATGAACTTCACGAAATCCCAGATAATGAATATGCAAAAGCTCTATAGTAAACTAGACAGAAACATTGAGCAATTGGCATTTGAAAAAGGGGTAGGTAGTCGTATAGATGGATATTGGTACTACGTCTTGGATGAAGAAGAAGTAGCAGCTATCTCGAAGGAGTTAAATGATCATTTAAAAGGTATACAGGTAGTACAGGAAAATACGTTGCCTGAGCAATAAAAAAGAATATTCTTATTATTGTAAAATGAATATGTTAAAATGAGAGCTATCCAATCGTCTGATGACGAAGTGGATGGCTCTTTCTATTTGCTTGCTATAACCAAAAGCTAATAACTGCGCTTTACCATACTGATTCTATACAAAGGGGATAACTTTATGGAGTATTATAAATACTTACGTCAATATATAGGGCATCAACCGATTATTTTACCTGGTGCAGTAGTCATACTATTGAACGAGCACAATGAAGTTTTATTGCAAAAGAGAATCGATGGTGGGTACGGCTTGCCTGGAGGATTAATGGAGATGGGAGAGAGCCTAGAGCAAACTGCTAAAAGAGAGGTATTGGAAGAGACCGGCTTGGAAATTGATGAGCTAAAGCTTCTAGGGATATTTTCTGGGGCTGATTACTATTTAAAGATGAATAACGGTGATGAGTTATATTCCGTAACAGCCGTTTACTATTCAAGAAAACAAAGCGGAGATATAAGAGTTGATTTATCAGAATCAAGTGCAATGGAGTATTACCCTCTTACTGACATGCCAGAAGATTTGATCGAGTCATATCGCAATTACATAGAACCATATATTCCGAGAATTTTAGAAGAATTTACCCCTACTTTCTAAAAAATAGGGGTGCCTCAAATTTTAAAAAAAGTGTTATAATGTTTCAGTCAGTGTGCAGGAAAGCAGCATGGCCATCTGAAGGTCGTGCTTTTTTTAGTGCTTTAACATATGCCATCTGAATAAATTTTTAGGAGATGAAAATATGCACAAAGAAAATAGACTGCCTCACAATGCAAAAGAAGGAATCCTATTTATGTTGATTATTTCAATCATTTCTGTAAACACGATTGCTCCAATTATAATGGGTTTGGAACGTGGATTCAGTATGGATGTCTACTTAGATACATTAAAAATAATCCCGATTATGTGGGTGATTGTAATCTTACTAGTAAGATTAGTAGCAGGTCCGCTTGTTGGAAAAATTATGCCGAAGTTTGTGGGACAAACGGACGGATTTAATGCAAGGATATTATTAAACACTTTATTAAATGTAACAGTTCTTTCTATTTGTTTGTCTATCATAGGGACATGGGTCGGAACGAAAGAAATTTCAATGGAACCGTTCCAAAACTTCTTACACATCTGGCCAAGAAACTTTGGTATAGCATTTTGGATTGAATTGCTGGTTGCACAACCAATTGCTCGGCTTGTGATGAAAAAGATGCATGAAAATCAAGAAAGAAAATTAGCATTGTAGTCTACACTCCCATTGAAAATTTTATTTCAATGGGAGTTTTTATTTATCCCGCATTAAGGGACAGTAAGACTCCCACTTCTAGATGGCAAAAGAAATGAGACAGCTAAGTGGGAGATCAACTGTCCCTAAAAGCCCGATTGGTTCAACTAATGATTGGTGGGGATGAAAGAAAACCCCACCAATCAAAGTTTCACTTTATCCCGCATTAAGGGACAGTAAGACTCCCACTTCAAGATGGCAAAAGAAACGAGACAGCTAAATGGGAGATCAACTGTCCCTAAAAGCCTGATTGGTTCAACTAATGATTGGTGGGGGATGAAAGAAAACCCCCACCAATCAAAGTTTCACTTTATTTATTAAGTTTGACTTGGTGTATACGTATGTATACAATTATAAGAAGATTACTATATTAATAAGGATGGAGTGAAAGATATATGTTCGTTCAAATGCGTAAATGGGTTGTAACAGAAGGAAATGCAGATAAAATAATTGAGCGCTTTAAAAAGAAGTCTGGTGATGGTCCATCCTTACTTGAACAACGAGAAGGCTTTGTGGGTCGTGAAATTCTTGTGAAGAATGTCCGCCGTGGAGAAGAAGAGGTTATCATGATGGTGCGATGGGAGTCTGAGGAAGCATGGAAGGCTTGGGAAAAGAGCCCAGAGCATATCGCTGGCCACAAGAACAAAATTAAAGAGCACGGTGGAAAACCACCTCAACCAGAATATGTTATTTCTGTGGAAAGTGGCAAATACACAGTAGTAGAATAAGCAAGTATATAAAAGATAGAGGCCGGGATAAATAAAATGAGAAGCAGTTATGATTCTATATTACGATTAGAATTATAACTGCTTTCTTTTTTTGAACCTCAGGTTCTTCGCTACGTCGGACGCTTTCCCGGAGGCCAACAGGATGTTGGTCAGGAAAACGTTGTCACACGACGTGACGTTCTTAGTTTTCCCTCCACTAGGCAAGACAGCACCCAACGCTTACGCGTACGGCTGTGCTGTCTTGCCTACCACCCTGCTCCCGCAGGAGTCGCCGACGCTGCTCTGAACCAATAGAGTTACTTACTAAAAATAAAGTTTTGATTAACAATTCCCAAAAGGATATAGTTCATTAAGAAGGGCTAGGGTTATATCCCGACCTCTTTTCCTTTTTTATAGGGCTTCTACCTATTCGAATTTAGTACTAGTATTACAATAGTGATTTTGTATATGCTAGTGGAAGAGGTGACTAATATGTCCAACAAGTATTATTCCATAGGGGAAATGGCCAGGTTGATGAACGTTTCGATTCAAACACTACGTTATTATGATCAAATCAATTTGTTCAAACCAATATATAAGGATCCGGTAACCAATTACCGTTATTATGATGAATCTCAATTTTACTATTTGGATTTAATAAAGGCACTCAAATATGTAGGGACACCATTAGAAACGATTAAGCAAATGCAGCATTCTTCGCTGGAAGAATTGGTAGAGTTCCTATCAGAGCAAGAAAAAGCCATTGAATCTGGCATTCAACGACTTCAAGAAGTCCAATACACACTTCTAAAAACAAAAAAACAGATGGAGGAGCAGCTTGCTATATCCGTTTTTGATGAGGTTTATATAAAGGAAGAGGAGGAGGCTCGATTACTTTATATTCAAGTAGAAAATGCAACTCCAGATTTTATTCCGAACGAATATTACAGTGAGCTGATGAAAACGATAGAGAATGAAAATAGTTTGACGACAGGTAGGTATGGGAGTACATTTTCCTTTCAATCATATAACTCTATAAAAGAAATTTCTTATGAACGCATATTTACCCCCATTTTAACCAATCGCTATCTACAGCATTTGTCAGATGATATGGGAGTGTTGAAATACCAGTCAGGACGTTATGTATGTATTTCTTTTATCTTTTCGGTAGATGCTTATTTAGAACAGTTTCAGAAATTGTATACGTATATACAAGAGCAACAATTAACAGTAGAACCAGAAGTATATGAGTTTTTTATGCCAATGCATTATTCTCCACGTCATGAAAATCAGTACATAATTGAACTAAAGGTAAAAATAAAAAGCTAATTAAGTTGACCCTATAGTTACTATAGGGTTTATCTTGTTAAAGGAGATGATTCCGTAATCATCATGGAAAGAATGGAGCAAACACGATGCAAAAAATAAAAGAAAATCTTACATTATCTATATTGTTAGGAAACTTATTTATAGCCTTTTTGGGTATAGGGCTTGTGATACCTATATTGCCAACGATTATGAACGAATTAAATATAAATGGGAAGGTTGTTGGTTATTTAACGGCTTCCTTTGCGTTGGCACAGCTGATTGTTTCCCCATTTGCGGGAAAAGCGGCTGACCGGTATGGTCGGAAAATAATGATTGTGCTTGGATTGTTTATCTTTGCTTTCTCGGAGTTTTTATTTGGAATTGGAAAAACAATTGAAGTTTTATTTATCTCCCGTATATTAGGAGGTATTAGTGGGGCATTTATTATGCCTGCTGTTACTGCCTTTATTGCTGATATTACGACGCATCGTACTAGACCAAAGGCACTTGGCTATATGTCAGCAGCTATTAGTACAGGATTTATTATCGGACCAGGAATTGGTGGTTTTCTGGCAGAAATAGGAACAAGGGTACCATTTTACTCTGCGGCAGTACTTGGAACAGTAGCAGCAGTGCTGTCCATTATATTATTAAAGGAACCAACTCGTCAGATACAAGAAGAGCATATAGGTTTACCAAAAACAAAAGGAATCAGGAAAATATTTATTCCTATATTCTTGATTGCCTTTATCGTCATATTCATTTCCTCGTTTGGACTTGCTGCATTTGAATCATTCTTTAGCTTATATGTAGATCATAAGTTTGCTTTTACCCCTTCTGATATTGCTATCGCCATTACTGGAGGTGCAATCGTTGGGGCAATTGCACAGGTCCTTCTATTTGACCGATTAACGCAAAGGCTTGGAGAAATAGTATTGATTCGTTATTCTCTTCTCCTTTCGGCTATTTTAGTTTTTATGCTAACGGTTGTAAATTCATATTGGACCGTATTACTAGTAACTTTTGTTGTCTTTGTAGGATTTGATTTAATTCGTCCTGCTGCTACAAATTATTTATCTAAAATAGCTGGGAATGATCAGGGCTTTGTTGGGGGGATGAACTCGATGTTTACCTCTCTTGCAAATGTAATCGGCCCGGTTTTAGGTGGAGTATTGTTTGATGTGGATATTGACTATCCTTATTACTTTGCTGCTATTACGTTGGTTCTTTGCTTGGTGGTAGCGTTATTTTGGAAGATGCCAAAGAATTTGGCATAAGCGCTTGTTTGGGAAGCACCTGATTCTCTGCAAACCTTTATCCTTTATATGGTAATATAGAGGGGGACGGTGAAGGGAGAGAGCTTCAATGAGTGTGAATGGATTATTATTTGGAGCGGTTGGAGGAATTCTTACGTTTATTGTTGCGGGAGAAGCTACACCGCTTATAGTGACAAATGTGCTGTTAGGTTTCATTGCAGGAAAGTTAACTGATAAAAAATAGCCGCTATCCTTTCGTGGGATAGGGGCTATTTTTTGTACCGCAATAAATTTAGATGATATCTAAGTGATTCCGTCCTATTGTATCACTGCTTGTCTTTCATAATTCTTATTTCGTCCTTAGCTGCAGCGTGCGATGTAAGAATACAGAAAAGTGCTCGCGGCTTACTGGTCTATTTGGCATGAAGTTGCCGTTATCTCCAGTAGTAATCCCGTGTGATGCAAGAATTTGGATATATTCATAGGAACCGTGAGTTGAGCCAACGTCCTTCCACTCAGGAGCATCTCCTTCTAGCTTTAAATCAAATGCTTTTACTAAAATTTTCGCTAGCTGTGCGCGAGTTAAATTTTGTGAGAGATTCATCTTGCCATTGCTACCATCCACGACTCCGGCTTCATAAAACGACTGGATTAGCAGATAATCGGTACTAAAATGCTTTACATCTTGAAAGGAAACCATCTCTCGTATTTTAGACAATGGTAATTCATCATATCGAGAAAGCATGGTGAATACCTGTCTACGTGTGATGGCCTCTGTCGGTAAAAACGTACCGTCAGTATAACCATTAATAATGCCTTTTGTGGATAGGCTCATGATTTCTTCATAATAGCGGTGGTGAGAAGGAATATCCTTATAGGTGACTTCCGTGAACATCATTTGATAATTTACTTCATCTGTCTTAGCGTGTAATGTACTTGGTTCGAACAAGTAGTTACCCGGCTGCAAGAAAACAGTAACGGTTAGTAATCCTTTTTGTTCATCGTAAGTAATACGATTGTAGACTTGTTCTTCATTCCCATCTTTGTCTATGGAGAATAATATCCCCGACATCAACTGTGGAGAGTCTGTAGAAACAGTAATTTTTATCTTTTGTTCCCGATCTAAGCTAAAGAAGTATTCATCATTGCGAGATAAAAAGCCTCTTATTTCCTGCCCCTCTAGAAGTGATGTTCCGAAAATGCTATTTTTAAAGGTTTCAGGATGCGTGATTTCCTCTGTCTGTATAGTGAATTCATAATACGGATTGTAGGACATAGTACTACGGCTGACCTTGGCATAATAATTCCCAGGTAGCAGCATTTCTATATCATTCTTAGACCATGTTTGAGAGGTCATGGTAGATAAATAGATTCTGCCCTCTTCATCAAAGACCTCTACATATAAACGACCATTGAGGTCGGGATATGAGTTAGGCATAAAAGCATCTGTGGCAAGTGTCACCTTGCTTGGCTTGTCAATTGTAAACGAATAAAAGTCCTCAGAATCAGAGGCACTTCCAATATTTTTAACCTTTTCGTTAAGCATAAGTGGGTTTGCTTGAGCTCTTGAATCATTTGGTTCTAAATCGATAGATGATTTCAATGGTAAGATAGAGTAGATGGCATTATACGCTTCTTCATCGGGACCATCCAGACGAATATAGTATGTACCAGCTCGTAGCTGGAGCTGTTCCGTCGTTTGATTTATATTTCCATCTTTCTCCGTAGTTCGCAAGGATACAATGGTGCGACCATGGGTTGAACCATTATCCTCTATAATCGATAGTAATATTTCGCCTTTGGCTGGGTCATCAAAGGTGAAGTTGACATACGAATCCTTTTCTAATTGAATGCGATAGTAGTCGTATGAATAGTCGGGTACTTTCTCCAAGCGAGTTTCCGGGGACCAAACCGGTGCCTCTTTCATAAATTTCTCAAAATATGTTGCTTGTGCACTCGTATTGCAACCTAAAAGGAGCATGAGGGCAAATGTACTTACTGCTAGCCATTTCTTCAATTGACAATCCCTCCAAATAAACACATGAATTTTATTATAACTGGGACAACTTCATTACTAAATCTATCCTTCTCCCTGTTTAATTGGGGAGAACTGCCTTTTTTGAAATAAACGGAAAAATGAACCTTTTTCGGTTGTTTGACGTATAAGAGGAAGGCTATTCTAAAGGGAGGTGGTGGTTATATGAACGATGTAGGGGAATTGACACCTTACAGTTTTGGAGAATCTTTTATTCAAGAAAAGTTTGCATCTATCTACTCGCAAGCTACGCAAGAATTTCAAGCGTTGGTAACCTTAGATCAATTTGAGCAAATGGCAAAGGACTATAATAAAGGCGTAAAAGGGTATAAGTTAGAAATGAGCACAACCGTGCAAAACTTAACGCAATTTATTTGGCTAGATACCAAGCGTAAAAAGGGGATAGCAGTCTCTTTTGACGATCAAGATGTGATACATAGCATTTATTTGAGACCATTTGTGAGCTTTCCAAAAAGCGATAAAGCCTATACGAAGAATACTTACCAAATGCCTGTTGCAGAAGGTTGGCTTGTTTTTTGGGGAGGCACGAACGAATTTATTAACTACCATTACATCTATGAGCAGCAAAGGTACGCTTACGACTTGGTGCTACAAGAGGATTGGCAATCCTTTAAGGGGACGGGAGAGCAAAATGAAGACTACTATGCCTTTGGAAAGGATATTGTCGCTCCTCTGGAAGGAAGGGTAGTAAAGGTTCAGGATGGGGTAGAGGATAATGTTCCTGGAGTGATGAATGAGGCAATCCCTGAGGGGAACTGCGTGGTTATTGAACATAAGCATGAAGAATATTCGATGCTAGCACATATGAAGAAGGGCTCCATTTTAGTGAAAGAAGGAGATATGGTGCTGCGGGGACAAGTAATTGGGCAGTGTGGGAACTCAGGTAATTCCTCCGAGGCCCATTTACATTTCCAAGTGACAGACTCGCTCGATTTCTATTCTGGTAGATCCATTAGAATCCGTTTGAAGGGGAATGAGCCGATCCAAGGAGAGACTGTATCTCACACACGTAGTCAAAAAGAGGATGATAAATTTGATCGAATTGATACGGCATTCACCATAGGGGATATTTTTGTTAGTATAGGTCGATTATTCTCTCAGTTGTTTAAATAGGATATAAACCACCTACTTAGTTTAAGTAGGTGGTTATTTTTATGAGTAAAATTTAATGAGAAACACTTTTGATTCTTTAATAGGATAAAACATAAGTGCTCTCTATTTTTTGAGACTGATGTTCTCCGCTGCGTCGGGCGCTTTCCACGGGCCAACAGGATGTTGGTCAGGAAAACGTTGTCACACGATGTGACGTTCCTAGTTTTCCATCCTTAAAATGAGCCATAGCCGAACGCTGTCGCGTGCCGTTGCTATGTCTCACCTGTCTCCCTACCCCTGTAGGAGTCGCCGACGCTACTACGAACCAATAGAGCTTCTTACTATACATAAACTTTCATCAATAAATTTCAAAAAGGAAATATTCCATTAAAGAATAGGTTTTGACTCTTATCCTTACTGTGCAAAAATATTTGAAAATTTACACTTGCCAATCTTCTTGATTTTGTGTATATTGTGTATATAGTATATATACATTAATAACAAAAAGAGGTTTTTGCATGCAAATAATTATTTCGAATAACTCAAAAGAGCCGATTTACGAGCAGATAACCAACCAGGTGAAAAAGCTAATCCTAACTGGTGAATTGCAGGAGGGAGAATCGCTTCCGTCCATGCGTCAGCTTGCAAAGGACTTAAATATTAGTCTCATTACCACAAAACGTGCTTATGAGGAGCTCGAAAAAAACGGTTTTATCTATTCTGTTGTTGGGAAGGGCTCCTTTATTTCCGAGCAAAACATGGAAATGGTCAAGGAAAGAAAAATGAAGGTCATGGAGGAAACGCTATTACATGCCATTCACAATAGTAAAGAGCTGGGGATGAGTCTGGAAGAGCTAAAGGAATTACTGACCTTACTCTATGAGGAGGATGAATAATGGAGAATGTAATTGAATGTCAAAACGTTCGTAAAACATTTAAGGGGTTTGAACTAAAGGATTTATCTTTAACGGTAAAAAAGGGGTATGTGAATGGATTTATCGGTGGAAACGGAGCGGGCAAATCAACGACCATTAAACTGATTATGAATCTGTTGAAGCCGGATAGTGGGTCCGTTTCTGTTTTTGGTCTGAACTACAAGGAACATGAGAAGGAGATTAAGGAACGAATAGGCTTTGTCTATGACGACAATATCTACTATGAAAATCTTACATTAAAAGAGATGAAAAGAATTATGCGTCTTTCTTATAAGAAGTGGGATGATAAGATTTTTAAGCATTATGTAGAATACTTCGAGCTCCCACTTAATAAAGCCATTAAGACTTTTTCAAAAGGAATGAAAATGAAGGTCTCTCTAGCTTTTGCTTTGTCTCATCATGCTGAACTAATCATTATGGATGAACCAACATCGGGTCTTGATCCCATTTTTCGAAGAGAGCTGTTAGATATTTTACATGAGTTAATGCAGGATGAGAATAAAACCATTTTCTTTTCTACTCATATTACGACAGACTTAGATCGCATTGCGGACTACATTACTTTCATTCATGACGGAAAGCTTATTTTTACAAAGGAGTTTTATAAAATAGAAGAAGAGTATGCCATCGTAAAGGGGACGCTTGATTTATTAGATCGGGAAGTGGAACGTGAATTTATTGCAGTTAAGAAGACCAATAGTGGATTTGAAGCATTAACCAATAATAAAAACCACGTAGCTGGCATATTTGGTGAAACGGTAGTGATCGAAAAGCCATCGCTCGAGGATATTATGTATTATACCAAACAAGGGGGACTTTCTTATGCTTAGACTCTTGTGGAAAGATATCTTAACACAAAAAAGGACTTTCCTGATTCTTATTGCTATTCTAGTTGCCTTTTTACTTCTAAACGATGGTATTTCGTTTATGTGGCTAGGAATTTGGTTCAGTATTGTCGTTGCCATGAATACGTTTAGTATAGATGAGAAAGCCAGCATTCAAACTTTACTCAACTCCTTACCTTATACAAGGAGGGAAATTGTCAGTTCGAAATATATTGGTGCTTTGGTCTATACCGCATTCTCTGTATGCTTCATCTATGTAGGTGACTATTTAATTAATGGAAGCAAAGAGTTATTTGTATGGAAGGAAATGCTGCTGATAGTAGGAATCGTTTTACTTGCTGTTTCATTTATGTTTCCTTTTTCATTTAAATTTAAATCCCAGTTTCTGTTAATCGGAGTAATGGTTTTATTTGTAGTCTATATGGTTTTTGCGAATATCTTTGCCCTTAATGATAAAATAAGGGAGTTTGTTGGACATGTCCTAGCTCTTTCCGATACACAATTATTTCTTTATGCTTCGGGTATCATTTTAGCTATCTACTTTGCATCTTGGCTGCTTTCTATACGTATTTATATGAGAAAGGCATTTTAAATCATTGGCACTCCTTTGTGGGGTGTTTTTTTATTTGTTACAAATATTGGTTGTGGAACGTCTACTATTTTATAAAGGGGGTTAGATTCGATGAGGAAGTTCCTTATAGGATTGATGATAGTCGTTTGTGTGGCGTGGATATTTATCTATGAACCATTTCGCGGAGAACCTCCTACACCAAAGGTAACTGTTGGAGAAGAGAAAATTCCTACAACGAAAGGCTCCTATTGCTGGGATGGAATCTTGATTGCTAGATGTGCAGATATGGCATTCACAGGAACAATTGATATGGCTAGAAACCATGAACCGACAACTGTATCACCAGGAGCGAACATAGAAATACAATTTTCTAGAGAGCCAATTGATGGCCTGATTGAAGTGGAGAAATGGATAGGTGAGAAAACTCACGAAGCTGTAGAACTAAAGGATGACATGATAAAAGCACCTTCCGAGGAAGGTGTCTACGTTTATCGTATAATGGCCGATTGGAAGCGAGGCGACGGGGAAGATGTGTTTTCTATTAAGGTGAAATAGTGGCTAGGAATATTCTGTAAGTAGATCATTTTCCGATTCATAAAAGCCTAAGGATGTTGCCCCTTCTGTGAAAAAATTCATTCTTGAGAACGCAGAATCATTTGAACGTCAAAACCAGCCCCGTTAGATGGAAAGGGGCTGGTTTATAGCTGCTGCTCTTTTTACATTTTCCTTCAGGTACCCAGGGAGCTCTGGGTGGGCAAGTATCTCGGAAGTGGTCATCCAGATTACATCATCGACCTCGTCTACGGCTTTTGCATACGGTTCACCCGATTGATACTGACAAAGGAATACGATATCAATTACATGGATACCAGAATCAGTTATAAAGGAGGAGCTGTTCACATATTGTAGCTCTGCTACCTCTATTCCAACTTCTTCAAAAATTTCTCTATGTAATGTTCTTTCTAGAATATCAGAAGAGAACCCTTCAAGCTCACATTTTCCTCCTACCAGGGATAGTCCGCCACCAGCGTGCTCTTCCTTTTCGCTCCTGCGAATCAATAGCCACTTGCCTGTCTTATAAATAGCACCTTCTACATTTACCACAAACATACGAATCACCCTATCTAAATTTTATCTCTCTATTATATAATAAAAATATGAAAAATTAGAAAATATTAGTCGGGAGGTATGGTGTGAAAGGGAAAAAATGTGCATTACTTTTTATTGGGCTGGTACTCTCCGGCTGCGGTAAATCGGTCGCTGTCTCGCATAGTCATGCCACAGCATTTACTGAAAATGAAGAAGATATAGTTGATAAGCACGGTGAAGTAGCCAACTTTGAAAGAATGGAAGAATTTTTATCAAATATCGAATGGCAATCGGAGGATCATATTCGAATTGTACACTATACAGTAGAGGGAGACCCTATTATACAAGAGGTAGATTTTAATGGGGAAATATATACTTATGTATATGACAATACACATGACAATTTTGGCTCTCCAAATGTGACGACAAGCACCTGTACAGAGCTAGAAACAAAAGAAGAATCGGGAGTGACTAATTATGTGCTGCTTGGATGTGATTTAGAATATGATCCATTGCTATTAAATATCCCAGATTAAAATGGAAGGTGATTTACATGATGAATAAAGCAATAAATGGTGGACTTCACTGGAAGCTACGAATACCGCTGATCTTATTTATTTTTGGCGTTACCGCTGGGCTTTATCAGTCTTTTCCAGGCTTATTTTTGTTTGAGAATAGTTTCTTCATAAGCGTCCAATATATTGGGGTCAATGCTTTACTTATTTGGTTCCTTGAGGTGACAGAGATAAACGAAAAGCGCGTACACTTTTCTATCGGGCTTCTATTCATTCTCGCAGCGTTTTTCATCGATTTTCTGCTTGTTTAAACATGTACAAAAGCCTCCTTCAAACAAAGGAAGCTTTTTTTATGGAAAGCCTAGTCACGCAAGCTCTTTTCCTCTAACAATTCAATAATCCTATCTAATTTTTTCTCCAAATTCGCCTCGCTAATGCTTTCAGCTCGACGATAGCTTGTATTGATTAATATTTTTCGAATAAATAAAGTGAAGGACACCACTGTTAATAAACCCACTATAAATATAACTAGAAAAAATACTTCGGCCATTTAACTACTCCTCCTCATATTATATAAATTTTACTATTTATTAATAATGGTTCCAACATGTTTCCTTTCTGCTTTATTAGTCAATCTATATAGAGAGAGGTTTTAGAAGGAGAGATAACATGGCTCATAGTCACGACCATACCCATGGTTCCAATAAAAGAGTGTTACTTGTTTCCTTTACTATTATCACGTCGTTTATGCTCGTAGAGGCAATCGGAGGGTTTCTTACAAATAGCCTGGCACTTCTTTCAGATGCAGGGCATATGCTTAGTGATTCCATTTCTTTATTGATTGCGCTGCTTGCGTTTAAGCTTGGTGAGAGGTCAGCAAGTGCTAGTAAGACCTATGGCTATAGAAGGTTCGAAATACTGGCAGCTGCTTTGAATGGTATCACCCTTCTTGCAATTGCCGTTTTTATTTTTTACGAAGCAATCAAGCGCTTTGCCAATCCTCCTGAGGTCGCTACTACAGGAATGCTAATCATTAGTATTGTCGGCTTACTAGTGAACGTGTTGGTGGCTTGGATTATGATGAGGGGCGGAGATACGGAAGATAATCTAAACATGAGAGGTGCCTTTCTTCATGTATTAAGCGACATGCTTGGTTCGGTAGGAGCGATAACGGCTGCACTACTCATTATTTTCTTTGGCTGGGGCTGGGCGGATCCGTTAGCTAGCGTAGTAGTGGCGGTGCTTGTTTTAAGAAGTGGCTTTAACGTGACAAAGGATTCATTACATGTACTCATGGAAGGTACTCCCAGTAATATAAATCTAAAGGAGATTGTACACGCAATAGAAGGAGCGGAAGGAGTTATTTCCGTTCATGACTTACACGTTTGGACTATCACGAGTGGATTGAATGCACTATCTTGTCTTGCCGTAGTAAGCGGAAGGATGACCATTGAAGAAGGCGAGCGAATCCTCCAGGGGATAGAACATACTTTAGCCCATAAAGGCATTCATCATATGACGATTCAGCTTGAAACCGAGAGCCATCCGCATGAGAATTCTTTGCTTTGTAAGCAGAAAAATGAAGTATCACATCATCATGAAAGGCATTCCTAAATGGGGATGCCCTTTTCTTGGTAAACGATTTTTACGACATTATCGCTCAAGTTTACGACATAGCTAGTGATTTTTACGACATTTGCTCTTCTTTTTACAACATCTTCAGAGTGGCAAAGCGTTATTACGACATTTACGCTTAAAATTACGACATAACGGTTAATTTTTACGACATCTAATCTGGTTTTTACGACATTCTCCCAAAGTATAATTAGTCAACTGCACTCCTAAATAGAACTTTAACTGATTCAACTAATTCTGATTGCGTTTCCTTCTTCTTAAAAGTAATTCTTCTATTGCTCCCGTTCCAAATAACACCCCGATGATGATGGCTATACACCCCAAAATCTGAAACAATGTAATTTGTTCTTTTAATATTAGTGTAGTGCCTATTATTCCGAAAATGGTATTAAAGTTCCCAAATATAGCTGTTTCTGCAGCTCCGATTTGAGAAATAGCGAAATTATAAATCATGTGGCCGATGGCGGTTGCTAATAATGCAGAACCAAACAGTAGGGCATACATCTCAAACGGTGCATCTAAAAATTCAAGGAAATTCATTGGCTCTATCACTAACCCCATGAACAACAAGACAAAGGAGCCAAATAAAAGCATATAGCCTGTTAACAGCATGCTGTCAAAGTTTTGGGAAACCTTACGAATCACTAGAAAGCTTAAGGCTTGTGTCGTAATAGAAATGAAGACCATGAGATCACCAGAAGAAAATGAGGTGTTGACGTTCCCACCATTCATTACAGCCATTGTAACGCCAAAGGTCCCTAATAGAAACCCAAAGAACGAGAGTGGATTAAACCGGTTGAACCCAAAGACTAAAGCCAAAATAGCAGTAATAAGTGGACTAAAGCCTAGAATTACACCACCATTAATAGCACTCGTTTTCGATAGGCCGATGGATAATAACCAGTGATGGAGCACTACTCCCAGGAGACTTGCCAATCCAATCCATTTCCACTCTGACCCTTTAGGAAGTCTTAAACGATGAAAAAAGCCTAAAATGATGAGCACGCTAATACCGGCCAAGAAAATTCGAATACCTGTCATAGGAAGGGGGCTGAAATAAGTAACGAGCAATTTTAAGGCCACTAAGTTTAGCCCCCAAAACATCATAACCATTAGCAGCAAACTATAAATCCTAATTTTAGTCATACGATACCTCTTTTTTAGGTTGTTGTATTGCAAAGGCTTCGGTTAATTCGTAGAATATTCATTATATAAAAAGTACTCTAAAATTATAGTGTATACAAGAAAAAGAGATTGAGAGGATATTTTATGGTAGAGAGTATTGTGTTAAGACCTATTAAGATAGATGACTTTACAAAAGTGCTAAAGTGGAGCATGAATGAAGAATTTTGTTTGTTAAATGAATGGGAGTTAAATCGGGAAGAGAGAGAGCTTTACGAATGGTGGAAAAAATGCTGCGATATACAACATTCATCCTCCTTCCGTCGAATGGGGATAGAGGTTGCGGGACGACTGATTGGATATGCAGATATAGCGGAGATAAAAGGTAACACTGCAGAGGTCGGTATTGCAATAGGGGATAGCACGCTTTGGGGGAAGGGCATCGGTACAAGAGTACTAAAAAAGCTAATGCAATACGGAAAAGAGGCATTAGCGATCGAGGAATTTTACGCAGAAACCAAAACATCTAATCTTCGATCTAGAAAGATGTTAGAGAAGTTAGGGTTTTCTCAAACGGATATTAAGGAAGATATTTATTATTTTAAAATAATTTATACCGATGAGTAATTACTGATGAATACTTCTTATTTATAAAGAAGCATTTTTTTATTTTATCAATATAAAACAAATAAACAGGTATCAAAAGAATGTGTCCAAATTGTGAAGTAAGGAAAATGAGTAGTAAAATAATGCTTACATCCGTAAAAGTTATTTTGATATACTAAACAAACCGATTGGTATGTGGGGGTGTACTACGGAAACGGATACTACGTTAGTAAATATAAATAGTAACGAGTCTTCTTCCCATCTATGGATGATGAAAGAAAATGATAATAAGCATTAAGGGAGTTTTAAATAAGTGAATAAAACAATTAAGACAGGACCTATAATGGCTGCTCTTCTAGTTGCAGGCTTTGTAGGTTTATTTAGTGAAACGGCTTTAAATATTGCGTTAGCAGAACTAAGCAATATTTTTAGTGTCGATCCAACAACGGTTCAATGGCTTGCAACAGGTTATTTCTTAACACTCGGCATTTTAGTGCCTGTTACAGGAATATTGATGCAAAAGTTTACAACGCGCCAAATGTTTATGGCGTCTTTATTTTTCTCTATTATCGGAACAGTTTTAGCAGCTGTAGCACCATCGTTCGCAATACTCTTGACTGCTCGAGTAATTCAAGCGGCAGGTTTAGCAATTATCCTTCCATTAACGCAAAATGTTATCTTCACAATCTTCCCCCCAAACAAACGTGGGGGAGCTATGGGTATAATGGGGTTGGTTATCCTAGCAGGGCCAGCATTTGGGCCAACTTTAGCGGGGATGATTCTAGATACACTATCATGGCATTGGATTTTCTGGGTAACCATTCCGTTCCTACTATTCTCTCTAATATTCGGATATATTTACATACCGAATGTAAATGAAATACGTAACGTATCAATAGATGTCTTTTCTGTTATCTTGTCTACTATTGGCTTTGGTGGCGTCGTGTACGGAGTAAGTGTAGGCGGAGAATTCGGTTGGACAAGCGGCACCGTGCTTGGCTGTATTATTGTAGGTATTCTCGCGTTAATTTTGTTTGCATTCCGTCAAACAAAGATGGAAAATCCTATGTTAAATTTAAAAGCATTCAAGTACCCGTTATTCGTGCTTGGTTTGGTCATGAATATGATCACCTTCTTGAACATGTTATCTATGCTTGTTGTGTTACCGATGTATATGCAGATGGCACTTATCGTATCAGCGTTTGTGACAGGGCTAATCATGCTGCCGGGTAGCTTGTTGAACTGTATATTTGCGCCTATTATCGGAAAAATGTTCGATAAGTACGGACCGCGGGCAGTGATAACTCCTGGAACAATCCTAGTTGTAATTGGTTATGCGTTGTATACAATGTATGGCACTGATACAGCTCTATGGATCATGGTTGTTACTCATATCATTATGATGCTTGGTATAGGGATGGTTTTAGCATCTGTCCAAACAAATACATTGAATGCACTTCCAAGACAACTCTATCCCGATGGTATTGCGATTACACAAACGTCTCAACAGGTATCTGGAGCGATTGGTATCGCGGTGATGATTTCCATCTTCTCTGCTAAACAAAATAGTTATCTCAATGATGTGGCAAATGATCTTCCTGCTTCAGCAGCGAGTGGATCATCTCTCGTATTCACAATAAGCTTGGTTTTAGCTGTCATCAATGTGATTTTATCTTTATTTATGAAAAAGCCTCAACAATAAGCAAGAGACGATTGTCATTTGGCAATCGTCTTTTTTGATGGAGAGAAAATAAAATATAATTGGATATTTATGTTAAAATAAATGGTAGATAAAGTGGATTGTTTTTTTCGAAGAAGCTCGGTAAAAAGCAATTCGCACAAAATTATGCACTTGACTAGTCATCGCTCGAAACTGTGGTGTTATCGATCGGAAATGAGGTGTTATCTATCGATAAAGTGTGTGTATTAATCGATAATCTCTATCTATTAATCGATAAATACTTTCAAGAAAGCAATCGAGCGAAACGAGGGAGTCATCGATCGGAACCGAGGTGTCATCGATCGATAAAGCGAGTGAATCAATTGATAATCCATGTCTATCAATCGATAAAGTTTTTATGAGCAAGGTATCGCTCGAACCAGCGGTGTTATTGCTCGGTAAATTCTATCAAGATGGATAAGGAGCTAGCTATGTTAAATATTATAGAAATTTTGATTGGGATCACGGTTGTGACATTGGTATCCTATTCATTGATAAATACAAAATACTCCCAGTCATAAATATAGAAATAGCGGAGTTTTTTTCGTTATTTGGTTATTTGGTTATTCGTTTATAAAAGATAATCCTAAAAATAAAGGTACAGATGTATCCTTGCTGTTTACAACTGGCTCTATATTTATAACGACGATTGCTAAAATTTTTTTAATGAATGGAGGTGATAAGAGTGGAATTTATCGCTGGCGCTGCAATTTTAATAGTATTGGTAATTAGCACTAACACTATAGAAAAATCTTTAAAGAAAATGGAAAGGCAGAATGAAGAAATAATAAAAATTTTAGAGGATATTAAAAATAAGTAAAATTTCTTTTGGGGTAAGGGGGATTTAATGAACACAAGAGTGATGGCATATTTACATATTGCAAGCTTCAATGATTTTCCGGTTCATAAGGTCACAGAGCTACTTGGTATACAACCAACTGAGACAAGAATTAAAGGGCAATTAGGTAATAACCAGTTCCCGCACCGTTATACAAGCTGGAAATATAGCTCTGGCTATCAGGAAACTTTAGAGGTCGATAAGGTTCTTATGGAAGTGCTAGAACCCTTTGAAAATAAAGTACAAGAAATCCTTGCAGTAAAAGAAAAATATCAAGTGGATACAGTTATTCAATTGGTTATAGAAATATATAATGGTCGAACTCCTGGTTTAGTAATTGATCCAAGAGTGAGTAAATTTGGTGGAGATATTGATTTATATGCTTTTCCGTACGTAGAGCCTGACGAGCCTGAAATAATCGAAGGATATTTTGAAAAGTAAAAGCAGCCTCTTGGAAGGCTGCTTGTCAAAAGTGGAAATCGTCTTCTGTGATAATGATATCTTTGGGGTCGTATGGCTCGATATGAACAAACGCGATAGCATGGTTGTTCATTTTCTGGACATTTTGTTCGATCATTTCAGCGATATCATGCGAGCGGCGAACACTTAGGTTAGGGTTTACAGCAATCGTAATATCGATGAGCATTAAGCTGCCATGCTGTCTCCCTTTAATTTCGCGAATTTCACGAACTTGGGGGATTGTTTTTATTTCTTTATTGACCTTGTTTAATACCTCTATATCAAATCCGTCGGTCAATAAATAGACAGCTTCCTTAAAGATTTCAATAGCTGTTTTTATAATAAGAATCCCAATAACAAATGCTGTAATTGTATCGATTATGGGGAAACCAAAGATAGACGCTGTAATTCCGATTGCAGTTCCTATACTGACAAGTGCATCGGAGCGGTTGTCATAAGCAGCAGCCTTAACAGCTGTACTTTTAATCTCTTCAGCAAGCTTTAAGTTATACTTATAAACTGCAAACATTACAATTGCACTAAATAATGCAATAAAGATGGTTAGCACGCTAGGATCCTCAGTTGTTCTGTTAAACAAGTTTTTCCCTGCTGAAATCAATACTTCTATCCCCACATAAATCATGACAAAGGAAGCGATGAGAGAGGCAATGGTTTCTGCTCGGAGATGTCCATACTGATGGTTATGATCGGGAGGACGTTGAGATATACGTAATCCAATCAACACAGCAACAGATGCGATGATATCGGTGGTGTTGTTCAAGCCATCTGCTAATAGGGCTTGGGAACCGCCAAAGTAACCAACAGTTAGTTTTAAGGCACTCAGAAAAATATAAGCTCCAATAGATAGGTAGGCTCCTTTTTCCCCGGCTCGTAAGTTTGTATATAGCTCCAAAATGTTTCCTCCTACCAAAAGTCCTCTAAACATGAAAGAGGCTACACTACCTGGAAGTAGTGTAACCTCTTTATATTCAATTTAAGCGTCTGTTAAGTATAGCATAAATTTAATTTAAAGAGGAATGAGATTCTATTTAAATTAACTATTCAGTAAATAGTAGTATAATTTTGTAAAGGAAAAGAAAAGGGGTGACGACCATACTAAAGCAAGCGAGTCGTTCAGAAGCTGTGGATGCAGCATCACTAGCATTACTGCTATGGCCAAGCCATACGCTAGAAGAATTTAAAGAAGAGATGGAGCAATTAATAGATTCAACTGGATCGGCCGTTTTTCTAGTATATGCTGGTGAGGAGGCAATTGGCTTTGCACAATGTCAATTACGACGGGATTATGTAGAAGGAACGGATACAAGCCCGGTTGGTTATTTAGAAGGACTGTATGTAAAGGAGAGCTACCGCAAGCAAGGCTATGCAAAGTTATTGATAGCGCATGCTGAACAATGGGCTAGAAATAAGGGATGTCAGGAATTCGCAAGTGATTGTGAGCTAGCTAATGAAGAAAGCTTAGCAATGCACCTTCGCTTAGGCTTTACCGAGGCAAATCGAATCATCTGCTTTACCAAAAAGCTCTAGTGGAGAGTTAATGGAAGTAGCATGGCAGATTGATTTTTTGGTTTTGAAGTGGGAGAACCGAGATGGAAAAGTTCATTAATCAACATTTAGCTTTAGAAGTAAACGCTAATTGGTTCGGAACAGCATCGGTGACTCCTGCGGGAACAGCGCGAGGGAGAGTTAAGGAAGGAAAACTAAAAGCGTCATATCATGTGACAACGTTTTCCTGACCAACATCCTGTTGGCCCGCGGAAAGCGTCCGACGCAGCGGAGAATCCTGAGGTTTAAAAAAAGAAAGCACCTATGATTCATTATCATAAGTGCTTCTCATTCAATTTGTGTCCCACTCGCTTTTCTTCACCGTTAGTATTAAAAGAAATAGCTAATAAGCAAGCCGATGGATAAGAAGAATCCAAAGAAGGTGTTTGTGAGTGCTGTGCTTTTCATTGCTAACCCTGTTACAGGGGGATTGTTTTCCCCTTTTTGAAAGTTTTTGATAGCAGCTACTGGCTTAGGAAGGCTCAGTAGAACTACAAGAGACCAAAATGGAATCTGTCCAAGCATAACGAGGATCACAATCCAGGCATAGGCAAAGATAAATGCCCCGGCTAGTCCGAGGATCGCATTTTTACGTCCAAGAAGAATCGGCAGGGTTTTACGCCCTCCTTTAATGTCCTCCTCGATATCTCGAATATTATTAGACATATTGATTGCCCCCACTAAAACAGTCATTGGAACTGCAAGTAAGATACTAGAAGGACTGATTTCTCCAGTCTGAATGAAGTAAGCAATTAGAACAAAAGCAGCTCCCATTGCAACTCCAGAGAACAGCTCTCCAAATGGAGTATAGGCAATTGGTAGAGGACCTCCTGTATATAGAAACCCGATTGCCATCCCTATAAAACCTACTAATATAAGCCACCAGCTAGTAGATGCACAGATATAAAGACCGATGATAGCTGCTACTACATAGAGCAGGAGAGCAACTGTTAGAACGTTTTTAGGCTTTAAGCCATGACGAACAATTCCTCCCCCAATCCCTACGGACTCTACTGTATCTAAACCACGCTTGAAATCGTAGTATTCATTAAATAGATTTGTCGCAATTTGTAAGCAAAGACATGCTAAAAGCATTGCGATAAACATTACCCAATTAAGCTCCACATCAAATAATGCGATGACAGTCCCTAAAATAACCGGTACAAACGTTGCCGTTAATGTATGGGGACGAGTCATTTTCCACATCAGCTGTGCAGAAGTTAGTTCTTCTTTTTCCTGTACCATCTTTCATTTCCTCTCTATATAATGCTTTTTTTTGACTTAAATTCTCTACCAAACAAGTATAATTCTATCGGCATAGTAAAACAACTCCTCGCTTGGTCGATTGTCTCAAGATTAAGAGAATAGGGAAGTATTCATTAATTCTCCTTTGAACCTCTTTCTCTCTTATTCGTCTATTATTTGGAGAGAGGTGGGTTGAAATGAAAAAACTATTAGCCCTATTACTTATCACCTTTGTCCTTGTCGCTTGTAATAAGGAAGACTCTTCAGCGAAGCTTGAAATTATCAACGATTCTTCTGTTCCTCTTCAATCGATCATCCTTCATTATTATGAAGATGGACGACCGCTATCTACAGGAGGGGCTATGAATGCTGACCAATCCTTAATGGAAAAAGGAGATTCCTTTGTATTTGAGATCCTTCCTGACAGTGACCCGACTGACAAGCAAATTACTGTAGAGGTCATGGCTGAAAGAAAAGGGGAAGCTAGCATTTCGCTAGGGACTATTGATATTTCTGGTTATGAAAAAGGGGAGCGAATTACTTATAGGATTGTAGGGGATTCTTTCCAAAATTTAGAGGTTACGAAAGATAAATAGCAAACAGGCGGCTGAAATTGTATCTTCAGCCGCCCTTTTCTGTATAGAATGCAATCTTATCTTTTATTCCCAACAGGAATTTTCGCCTTTCGATAGCTATCCCATACTTCAACTGCGTAAGTCACAATAGTAGAGATAATGATAATCGCCCAGATAACGTTAAGCGAGGTAGAGATAGATTGGGATGAGAGTTCCATTACATCTGCAAGGTATGGGACAAGCTCGCTATTCAATAGATCTGGAGTGCCGGCAATAAAGAGTAGTACAACCGTGCTAATTAGATGAATTGCTGTATTCATCCAGAAAAGGGTCATGGTCCACTTTCCAACTCTCCATTTGTAGATAAGGAAAGCAAGCTCTATCAAGATAATAAAAGTGATAGCCGGCAAATAGGATAGGAGAGTTTCCTGGTTAAATATTGGCTGGGCAAACGTGAGACCTTGACCTTCTACTGAATGATAAATTCCAATGATTTTGTCTGCATAAAAGTAAGCTAGAGTAAAAATGGCTAACCAAGCTATGGTGAAGAAAATCTCAAATTTCGTTATCATTTTCTTTGGTGGAATGATGACGATGTCTTTTAAACTTTCAGGGCTCCAAGTAGTACCGATGGCTGTTAAGTTCTCCTTATCATGCGCTGTTCGATCAATCACGAAGAATACTGCAGTTATCCAAAAGAAAGTGTGGATTAAGGCTAGGATGATATCCACTACTGTATCGCCTAATGCAGAGAGGATGCTCATCAGCACGTCGTTTCCTTGGAAGGCAAATACTGCTTCGATAATATTGATAATGGTAACAACCATGATTACAATAGGATTTACTATTTTTAGAATGTGGATATAGGGATCATATACATGAGGACCAATTAAATACATTGGCTTGCCACGGTAGCTTGCTGCTAATGTGGCAGGGTTACCTAGCTTTCCTAGTGCTCCTTTTATTTCTTCCTCTGATGGATTCTCCGAAAGCATATCTTCAATTGATGATCTAAGCTCCAAACCAATATCTTCTCGATTTTTTTGTGGTAGCCGCCTGGTTACCTCATACACGTAAGTATCAACTAGGTTCATCGTGTTCCTCTCCTTTTAGTAACGACTTTAACTCAAGTGTCATTTTGCTCCATTCCTCTTTTAGTTGCTCAAAGACTTCTTTGCCATTTTCGCTTAATACATAATATTTTCTAGGTCTGCTCTCTGTTGTATCCCAGCTGCTCGTCACGAGTTCTTGTTTTTCTAGCCGCCTCAAAAGTGGGTATAAGGTGCTTTGTTCCATTACTACTCCAGCTTCTTCTAGTCTTTGTACTAATGAGTATCCGTACTGAGGGGTATCCAACTGGCTTAAAACGGCTAACGTTAGTGTCCCTCTACGTAGCTCTGTCTTATATGATTCGAGCGAAGATGTCATTTGATCATCACCTCTTATTTTCTATGCTGTATATCATACACTATTTGTATTCGGATAATACCGTGTTTGTCACAATAATGGGATTTTTTATAAAAATATAAATTTAATTAGGAAAACCAAAAATAAACCGTAAAAGAAAGAGGATTTTATGCTCTCACTTTTACGATTTTTAGCGTAAGAATATTTCGTTAAATGTTCATTTGTTATATTCAATATAACTTTTTAGAATAAAAGAGAGGAAAGCGTCAAACAAGATATAACCTTGGAATGTCTCAATAGGAGGGAATAGAAAATGGGTAGATTACAAGATAAAGTGGCAATCATTACAGGAAGTGGAGCAGGTATCGGAAAAGCTATTGCTACTGCATATGCGGAAGAAGGAGCGAAAGTTGTTATTGCCGACTTCAATGAGGAGGCTTTAAAGTCAACGGTAGATGAATTAAAGACCGCAGGACATACAGCTTTAGGAATTAAGGTGAATGTTTCAAATGAAGTAGATGTTCAACATATGGTTTCTGCTGCTATTTCGGAGTTTGGTCGTGTAGATATACTGGTCAACAATGCCGGTGTAGGTGATAACATGCAGGCTGCCGCTAATGTACAAGATGAAGTGTGGAATCGCGTGATGAATATTAATGTTACTGGTGTTATGCGTTGTATTCGTGCGATCTTACCTCACTTTGAACAAAATGGAGCAGGAACTATTGTAAATATGGCATCTCTTGCAGGGGTAATGGGTGGCCGTGGCGGTCTGACTTATACGGCTGCAAAGCATGCTGTAGTGGGAATGACGAAAAATGTTGCTTCTCATTATGGCCCGCTTGGTATTCGCTCTAATGCAATAGCTCCAGGTCAAATACAAACTGGCTTTACTGCTTCTATGGATAATATCGATCAATTTGGTATGCAACAGGCGATCCGTGGTGTATCTCTCATGCCGAGAGCGGGACAAGTATCCGATGTGTCTAATATTGCTGTATTCTTGGCATCTGAAGAATCTAGTTTAATTAATGGTGTCGTGCTAACTGCGGATGCAGGATGGAGTGCATACTAATCCTTCAGCGTTAATACGATAACAGAAAAAAATGGAAACGTTCTTCCAAGGAACGTTTCCATTTTTTATACGTACAAATAAGGGGGGGAGGGAGTAGAGAGATGAACATAACCTATACAAAGTTTCAAGCCGATTCCTTTAAAGAATACTATCGGTTAGTCTCAGATATTCGAGTGATGGCTCAAATTACAGAGAGGGAATTACCGCAGGAAGAAGCGAATGATAGATTTGCGCGTATTCTAAAACGAAATGAAGCACACCCGTTATATGGCTCCTATATGGTTAGGGAAGAAGATAGTTTTGTGGGATTAGGACATATTACTTTAAAAGAGGGGAAGAAAGGGGAAGCGGAAATCGGTTATATGCTATTGCCAGAGTATTGGGGAAAGGGCTATGGAACAGTTATCGCAAGGGAAATGGTTCGACTAGGTGTAGAAGGTGGTCTACATAAGCTAACTGCTATTATTGATCCGAAAAATATACCTTCCCGAATGATTCTTACTCGCTTAGGGTTCAGTTCTGAGGGACTTTGTGAATTTGATGGGCTGCCAGGTGAAGTATTAAGCTTGCAAATAGAGGAAGCCAAGGTGCTTTAAAACCCTGGCTTCTTTTTTTGCATAAATGTTGTCCACAAAAAATCCTCTCCGAAAAGCTCTTTGGAAGTAGATTTTTTCATCTTACGGAATTGAAGAATATTAAAGTCTCGTTCAAATATTCCTCTTAATCTCTCCTCTGTATATCCAATGCCTCTCTTTAAGCTCTGTTCCTTGTATATTTCTACATCGGAAGTAGGCAGAGCTCCTTTTGGGGTAAAACAGACAAGACCGAAGTGACCATCCTGTTTTAACAATCTTATTAAAGATTCTATATAGGAAATTCTTCTATGAGGAGTCAGATGATGAAACAAGCCGCTGTCATAAATAAAATCATACTTGTTTGGCTCTAGCTCCATATCGAAGAGTGAAACACATTGAAAGTTAATAGTTACTTCTTTTTTTAGAGCTCTCTCAGCTGCCCAGTTAATCGCATTCTCTGACAAGTCAATGGCATCTACCTCGCAGTCTTGGGAAGCCATGTAGATAGCGTTTCTACCTGGGCCACATCCTATCTCTAGTACTTTAAAAGGCTTGAACCCCTCATTAAAGTAACTAACTAAATTCTCATCCGGTCCTTCATTTTTAAAAAAAGGAATATCTTTTTCACGGTCGTTATAAAAGTCCTCCCAAAATTTCTTTGGCTCCCTAAAAACCTCATCTAATACTGTAAATAAATCTTGAACAAGTGAATTCAACATGTCCGCCCCCTTCTATTTTTATTTTACAAGAGAGAGGGCTGATCGTTGTTACACAGTCGTTAAAAGGAGTTTACATATCTTAAAAGGATGGGGACTCGATTGCTGGTAATTACCTCAATACATTCAAAAAATTGACCTTTCATTATTGTTAATTCATCTGGAAATAGATAAGTAAGCAAAAATACATAGAGGGCGGAGAATAGAAATTTTTGTGGTTTAAAAGGATACAATTTTCCATGATTAAATTCGTTATGTAACAATTGGAATATATTTGTAACATTTAGCGTACTAGAAGGAAACTGTATATAATTGGAGAACATTATAGCTATCAATGTGTGGGAAAAGAGAGATGGATATGAATCTATCAGAAATTACGCTTGTACTAGAAAATTATTTTATCCAACCTGAAGAAATAACTTTTATAAGAAATACGGAAAGAATTTTAGCGAAAATAAAAGATATAAATGGTCTTGGTTACTATATAAAAGGAGAGAAAGGAAATAGAGAGCATATTGAAAGGTGCTGTGAGTATGCGGAGTATTTAAGAAAAGAAGACTTCCCAACTTCTTGCTATCAAAAAGGCAAAGAGGGTTCCTATACATATTTATTCGACTCTAAAATTTTTACATTGGAAAAAGTGTTAAAAGGTAAGGAGATTCAAATACTTACGGATGATTATCTAAAATCTATTGCCTAAATGCTTGGGGAGCAACATCAATTATCAATAAGATCCGACATACATATTAACCAGGCTAACTCTTGGAGTCTTTTCGGCGGGAATGCTACGGATAGTATCTTAAAAATAGAATGGGAAAAACTTTTCTCGAGAGGTTATATTCTTTTTGGGTTTTATTAATCAATTTTTAATTTTAGCAGAAACACTAGTGGTTCGGAGCAGTGTCGGCGACTCCTGCGGGAGCAGGGTGGTAGGTAAGACAGCACAGCCACGCGCATTAGCGATGGGTGCTGGCTTACCACGCCCCCGAGGAAAGCGTCCGACGCAGCGGAGAACCTAGGGTTCAAAATTTTTATCTCCTGACCAACCCTCTGTTGGCCTCCATGGAAAGCGTCAGGAACAATGAAGAACCTAACATTCAAAAATAACAAAACACTTATGATTCTAATAGAATCATAAGTGCCTCTCATTCAATTTGTAACAGTCTCTATAAATTAATTTTTTATTTCACAGCCGTCATCGGTGCAAATCCCTGACTCAGCAGTTGGTTGAAGCTGTTCAAGAGGTGAAGGCTGGTTTTCCTCTTCCCACACCTTTTCCAGTGATTTCACGAAGGTATCTAGTGGTTGGGCTCCCGATATTGCATATTTTCTATTTAATACGAAGAAAGGGACTCCTTGAACGCCAAGCTGCTGTGCTTCTTGCTGATCCATTAGCACCTCATCCAAGAAAGCATCACTTTGTAAGACTTCTTTTGATTGGCTTCTGTCTAAGCCTACCTCTTCTGCTAAATCTAATAGTACCTCACGGTCTCCTAAATATCTTGCTTCAGTAAAGTGCGCACTTAGCAGTTTTTCTGTTAAAGCAGCTGCTTTTTCTTGTGTCTCAGCAAATTTAACTAGTCTATGGGCATCTCTTGTGTTTGTTTGCTTCATATTATCAAAATTATAATCTAATCCAACCGTCGCAGCGTTCGCAATCATTTGTTGATTCATTGCTTGGGCTTGTTCAACGGACACATTCATTTTCTTTGCTAACATCTCATCAAGTGAAATATTCGGATCACTTGGTAGATGAGGCTGCAATTCAAATGCTTTAAAGGAAACCTTTACTTGATCCTTATGCTCGAATCCTTCTAGTGCCTGCTCTAGTCTTCTTTTGCCGATATAACAAAAGGGGCAAATGTAATCAGACCAAACTTCAATTTTCATACATAGTCACCTTCCTTACGTTTCATTTCTTATTTTTCCAGACGTTTTAACTATATCATAAGTTTTCCAATTCGCTTCTTCATGAGCTTGCTTTAAATGAGTGATTAAAAAGTAATGCAAATTTAGCTTTTTATTGTAGAGATAATTTGGGTTGTTAGGTCAATTGTTGAAGGTTTCTTTCCTTGTTATGCAGAATACAGTAAGAAAGACATAAGGAGAAATTTGATGAAGGGAGAAGGGGGGATAAAAGATGAACATAGAATACATATTATCGGAGCTTGGATATTTCGGTAATTTTTCATACACAGAAATACCAGGCGGAAAAGATAGTACGGTGTTTAAATTTGTAAACGATGATGGGGAAATACTGGCTTTACGAATCATCTCTAGTGACCGATTGCATCAATTCAAGCGAGAGAAAAAGCTTATGGAGCTTGCTAGAGAAAAAGGGGTTCCAACACCAAGGGTCTATTCTGTAAAAGCGGTAGGAGAATATGCCGCAATGGTTATGGATTGGGTTCCTGGAAAGACAGTGTTAAGCGCATTACAGGAAAATCCAGCGTGCGCTTCTGTTTTGGGGTTTAATTTTGGAAGGATGCAAGCTCTTATTAATCAAATAACGCTTCCAGATGAATGGCGAGAGGAAAATTGGCTAACTCCTGTTGTAGAAGAGGAGGAAATTTTGAAAGCTGTATCTCCTTCTGGAGATCAACTTCTTCACTTGGATTATCATCCCCTTAATGTGATGACGGACGGAGTAAATATCGTTGGAATTATTGATTGGATGAATGCGGCAAGAGGAGATTATAGATTCGATTTTTCTAGAACATATTCAATATTAGAGTTAGAGGGATTAAAGGTTTTCCAAGATGATATAGAGGTGCTTCAGACTTTCCGAAAAGGCTGGCGGGAAGGATATGAAAGCATCCTGGGCACAATGGAAAATATGTCGATATTCCATGCATGGGCGGGGAAAAGGATGCAAAGGGATATGGCTAATAGAATTCTTCCTAACGATTACATACGTATTGAACAATGGATACAAAGCTGGCTTCATTAGCTAAGAAAACCTTCTTCTTTCACGCAGTTTAACCCGGTCTTATAAGGGAAAACTCTATATAAAGAAAGGAGAGGTTTTTTTATGAGCAAAACTGTTGCGGAGGTCATATTAGACCAGCTATCTCTTTATGGTGTTAAAAGAGTGTACGGGGTGACGGGAGATACGATTATTGGTTTGCTGGATGCAATGGCAAAGCAAGACGAAATTGAATTTATACCGGTGAAACATGAGTCAGTGGCAGCTTTCATGGCATCTGCAGAGGCGAAATTGACTGGAAAACTTGCGGTATGCACAGCTACCATGGGTCCGGGAGCTACGAACTTATTAAATGGTCTAGGAGATGCTTATTCCGACAGAGCGCCTGTTCTTGTCATCACAGGGCAAGCTGCAACCGATAAAATAGGAACTGATTATCAGCAGTACGTGGATCAACAAGCCTTATTTCAACCTTTTGTTGAGTTTTCTACCAATTTGGCCAGCCCTAATGCTATTGGAGAGCTGCTAAGAAAGGCAGCATTGACCTCTATGGAGCAAAGAGGCGTTACGCATATTTCCGTTCCAAAGGATTTATTTCAACAAGAGACCACTTCAAAGACCAAGCCATATCCAACTGTGTTAAAGGGAGTTGGATCGCTTGGAAAAGAGGATATGCAAGAGGTTGTTGCTGTGATGAATAAGGCGAAAAAACCAATGATCCTAGCTGGTGCTGGAGCAGAAGGTGCAACAGAGGCTATAGATGAGCTTTCGAAGAAGTGGGGAGCAGGCATCCTATTCAGCTTTGGAGGGAAAGGTATTTTTAAAGCTTCTACCGAGCATTTATTGCAAGGTATCGGGGAGGGAGGAAACCCTCATGCGAAGGAATTATTCCAAGAAGCAGATGTTGTGCTTGTTGCAGGAGCTACCTGGTGGCCGGATGGTTATGTTCCGGAAGAAGCGAAAGTCATATTAATAGACTTGCACCTAGAAAATGCAAACAAGCGCATCCCAGCGGATATTGGCATAAAAGGAGACACACAGGAGGTTATCCCGCTTTTATTGGAAGGAATATCAGGAAATCAGGAGAGCTATGACTGGGTTACCCAGATAAAAGCGGTAAAATCAAAGTGGGCCACTCAAAACGAGCAAGAAGGAAAAATAGGTGGCTCACCAGTTCATCCTTCGAGAATCGCTAGAGCTCTAGAAAATACAGTAGCAGATGATGCAATCCTAGCTATTGATACAGGGGATGTAACCGTTTGGATGAACAGAAACTTCCGTCAAACCAATCAAAAGGTACTGGTATCTGGCTACTGGCGTTCCATGGGGTTTGGATTGCCTGCAGCTTTAGCAACCAAGTTGGCGGCTCCTGAAAAACAAGTGGTGGCTGTCGTGGGAGATGGAGGTCTTCAGATGACCTTGGCCGATTTAACTACTGCGACACAGCTTAATTTGGATATTACGGTAGTTGTATTCAACAATCGTGCGCTTCAAATGGAAAGTGATAAAATTCAAGCTGCAGGGGTAAAGGAATTAGGGACACAGCTTACAAACCCTGATTTTGTGAAAGTAGCGGAAGCTTGTGGCTGGAAAGGCTACCGAATTACAGAGGATAGCGGGATGGAAAAAATATTGGAGGAAGCATTAGAGTACCAAGGCCCAACACTTGTGGATATTAATACGGAACAAGCCTTTTTCCCAGAAACCGAATAAATAAAAAATTCCACATCAGCTTGTGAAGGATGTGGAATTTCTTGTTTAAAACATTGGAAACACATAGGATATCAGGAACCAAAGAAGCCCAAAGAAAATAATTAGGTACGCTGCATACTTGATAAAAGTAGCACCAACCAGACCATTATCTGTATGCTCCTCGCGCCGAACTTCTACTTTTCTTTCTTCCTCCATGGTTTTTGCTCCTCTCGTTTTCCATTTATTTCAAATTAGGGTAGGTAGGTTATAGATTTAATACCCGAGGAGGGTAGAAATAAACATATAGAACAAAGAAAAAGGGTGCGGATACCTAAATACGTCTATATAACGTAGAAAATGAATACTCACCATTTAATTTCAAAGGCTCTGTGACGGTCAGCCAGTAAAAGCAATATCCATATCCAGTTGGCTAGTATATTTCTCTCATATTTCCTTTCCATCTAAGAGTACTTCTATATTAAAATGGAGAGGATGAATTGGAGGGATAAAACATGACAGTTACATTACCGAATTGTCCAAAATGTGGATCAGAATATACGTATGAGGACGGATTCATGCTCGTTTGTCCAGAGTGTGCGCATGAATGGTCACCGAATGAGGAGCAGGAAGTTGATGAAGATATCCTTGTGGTGAAGGATGCAAACGGTAATCTTCTACAAGATGGTGATACTGTTTCTATTATTAAAGATCTTAAGGTAAAAGGAAGCTCTTCTGTTCTAAAAATAGGGACAAGAGTGAAAGGAATTCGCCTAGTTGACGGAGACCACAATATTGATTGTAAAATCGATGGATTTGGAGCTATGAAGCTTAAATCTGAATTTGTGAAAAAAATCTAATAGAAAAAAGCAGAAGCTGGTTCTGGATGCTTCTGCTTTTTTCATTCATAAGTCTGAAATTATATATAATCCTCCTTGAGACTGAGCCGTAAAATCCCATCTCACTCTATAGTAGTGGTAAGGGAGGGAATATTGTGAAGATTAAACAAGTAGAGCTATACATTAGTCGTTATAATGAAACGGTTTATTTTTATGAGCATGTTCTTGGATTCCGCTTAAAACTTTGGACAGAAGAGATGGCCGATTTTCAAATTGGTGACAGTATTTTAAGGCTGATAAAGGATAAGGAAGAAAATCACTACTACTATCATTTTGCTTTTAACATTCCTGCAAATAAATTTAAGGAAGCAAAGAAATGGCTGAAGGAGAAGGTGATTTTACTTACAGAGGATGGAGAGGATGAAATAGAGTTTGACGGTAGAACGCAAGCGACCTCTTGTTACTTTGAGGATCCTTCAGGAAATATTGTTGAGCTCATTGCTCGTAAAGAGGTGGCTCCCAACTCAGATAAGCAGGAATTTACAGTGAAAAATATCCTCTCTATCAGTGAAATCAGCTTTTCCACAGAGAACATAGGAGCAGCCTATAAGCAAATGCAAGCGTTGGGCCTCGCGGTTAGGAATGATAATGATGTCCATCTGCACACATATCTAAATTTTGTGGGAGATCGGGAGGATAATGCTTTTATTTTACTTGGGCCCGTAGGGAGACGATGGTTGTTCTCGGAGAAGCGAGCTATAGCCTCCCCGGTAGTTATCGAGACAAATTACGGTAAGCTTTTTCATAAATGAAAAACACCTCTCTGCAATTAAATCAGAGAGGTGTTTTTTCTTGTTTATCCTTTTGGGAGAAAAACTTTTTCCCCTTTGCTAAACTTTCAAAAGCATCTGTATTAATCATGGTTCTTCCAAGGGTAAGTAATGTGATGAACATGACCCCTGTACCCACAGTTAGATAAATCATCGTAAATACCTTGCCGAAATCAGTTACAGGAGATAAGTTTGTTTCCACACCTGTCGGGATGAGGCTAACCACACAAAAATAAATGGCATCTAGTACCTCCCAGCCCTCTTTCTTTGTGTAGAAGAGAGTTCCCGAAAGGATAATAAAAAACAGCGTTGTAAATAACGAAAGGAAAATAGGCTCCTTAAAGGCCTTGAAAAACGCTTCGATAAAACGTTTTACGGTCAAAATAAAAGAAAGCATGCTGTTTCCACCTTACTATAAATGTTGCTCAAAACAGTATAACAAAGTGGGATGTGAAAAACAGTTACAAATTTTCAAACAAACGGATACTTAAGTTTTTTTCTGATGATTTGTGGGAAGAGTCACCCAGATTTTGATAAAATCTTTGCTGTTACTTTTTGTATGTTTATTTCTGAATGAATACCGGTAATTACACCGTATGTTTCAGCAAAAGAACGCTGATTTAGTGCGATTCCGATATTATCTAATGAATTGATATAAAGTAGTGGTTCTCCTATGTCTGCAGCCGCGAAGGAACGACCATAGGCAACCTTGCCTTCAAAAACTATCTCACCATTATTTTGAATTGATACATAGAATCTATCTCCATAATTAGCTCCAAGCTCTTTAAAAAGTAGTCGATTTATATTCGTCCAAAGATTGCCGAAGGGACGGTCAATGACATCAATCACTCCTTGTATGGCCCCATTGTCTTGAAAGGATTCCTTTAAAGGTAACTCTACGATTGTATTGGTTGGTGAGTTTGGACCAACCTGACTGTATTCAATGACCCTTGAGGCAAGGCGAGCACCAGTATAGGCGAATATATCTCTACCGTGAAAAGTATGTGATTCGCCTGAGTTCGGTAGCCGATTAATACTTTCATCAATTACTCGAACTTCTTTGATCCCGATAAATCGTTTTACATGTGTAAGGGTCCCGTTATCAGGAGTGACGATATATTGATTCATAGCAGTTTTGGCTACTACGCTTCTTCTATCTGAACCAACGCCTGGGTCTACGATAGAAACAAACACTGTATCTTCCGGCCAATAATTGATTGTTTGCCATAATCGATAGGATGCCTCCCAAATATCAAAGGTAGGAATTTGATGAGTTAAATCAAAAATAGGCAGTCCACGCTCCACTGTATTAGCCACTCCATGCATAGCACTAACAGCGCCATCACTTATTCCAAAATCTGACTGAAACACTAACAATCCTTTTGACATATCAAACACTCCTAAGCTGTTTTTATTTTCAATTGAGGAGAATCAGCATGTAAAAAATCCCGCCCTCCTCAATCATTGATCATTGATTGAAAAGGACGAGATATATCTCGTGTTACCACCTTTTTTTCGCTGCTTACTCACATAAGCAGCCTCAGCAAGTGTAGAATTTCTGACATGAATTCTAGACTCGTGGTATGGATAACGGGTACCAAATCCCGCGTCCGCCTAAGGTGCACTTGCACGTTCGATGGAGTGCTCAGAGGCCATTGTTCAAATGGAGTATTTTCTGCTTCTTTTCAGCTACCGAAGCTCTCTTCAAGAAATCCAGCCATTTTACTTTATCTCTTCATCGCATTAACTTATTATAGTGAATTTACACTCAATTCAGAACGCAGTCAATACATTTTGAAGAATTTTTTCGTCAAATAGAAGCTAACTATATTATTTATGTTTAATTGTAGGAGCTACTGCTTGAAACAGAGGTAGTACTGCCCGAAAAAGAGGAGCTATCGCTTGGTATGAGTATCTATCGTGCGATCAATTTTTTGGAGAGAAAGATATCGAGCGACGGCCCTTGCCTATCGCTCGATACTTTAGATAAACCTATAAATGAAGGGCTTCCCATTCTTCTCTTAGAATACCCATTCGAATAGAATCGTAGTAATGACCGTTGTAATAACGGACTTTTCTTATTCTTGCTTCTTGGGTCATTCCAAGCTTTTCGCCAACGCGAATCATACGCTCGTTACCAGACCAGGTTGTATATCCTACTCGAACCAGAGGCAGCGTTTGGAATAAATGATTCATCCAAAGTTTTAATGCCCTTGTCCCCAAGCCATTTCCCCAGCTCGGTGCTTCGTGAAAGACGATGCCCATTTCTAGCCAATTAGAAGGCTCATGCTCCCAATAATAAGAGACGATGCCACATACAATGCCGCTTACTTCGATTGCCCAGAAGCTTTCACTATTTACATAGCAATCTGCTTTTTCCATAAACATTTCATATGGAACTTGCTTATACTCATAGTAAGGTGCATCCCATTTTTTCCATTCAGGAGACTCTTCCTTGTGAATGAGCTCCCAAAGTCTTGGAAGATCCTCAGTCTTTACTTGGCGTATAATTAGTTCTTTGTCTTGATACAAGTTATTTTCCTCTTTTCAGTCGTTTAGTTTTTCATTTATTGATTGAAAAGAGCTGCTGTTTGCAGAGATTACTTTTCAATCACCTTTGTTTTGTTTTTCATCTGTAGACACTTCCTTTCTAAAATATTAGCTTTATTATAAAGTATTATTGGAAATATTCGCAAAAATTTTAAGAAAAACTACTTCTTTCTTATATAGTTTATGAGAAAATAAAATAATCTGAATCCTCTTGGTGGACGTAGGAATAAAGTAAAAGTGTAAGGGGGCAAGAACCATGAAGAAAACCACCATTTATTTGATAAGACATTGTAAGGCAGAGGGGCAAGAGCCTGATGCAGCGCTTACGGAACAAGGTAAGCAGGATGCAAAAGAACTTGTTCAAATGCTTAAAGATACAAAGGTAGATCATATCCTTGCTAGTCCCTATAAGAGAGCGGTCGATACCATTAGGCCGTTAGCGGAGAAGTTGAACCTTGAAATACAGAGGATAGAAGGACTAAAGGAGCGAGTGCTGAGTGATCAGCCGATGGATGATTGGTTGGTAAAACTAGAGCAAAGCTTCACAGACAAGGATTTAGCGTTTGAAGGTGGAGAGTCGAGTAGAGAAGCTCTATCGAGGATTTTGAATGTTATTGAGGAGATGGTGAATAACGAAGAAATGAACCAAGTTGTCCTAGTTTCTCATGGGAATCTGCTGTCATTATTAATTAATCATTACAATTCGGCATTTGGATTTCAGGAGTGGGCGAAAATGAGGAATCCTGATTTCTTTATTTTAGAATTGGAGGGGAATAATGCTCGAATTACTCATCATCGTGAAGTAAATAAAAATCCTGTCCTCTAAATTGGACAGGATTTTTGCTTACGACTCTTTTGTGTTTGAAGGAATTCGAACGTTATTTAATCTTTCTTGTTCTTGCTCAGCGATTATTTCATTATCCTCCGCGTTGTCACGAGTAACCTTTTGGGTCAGGATAGCACCTACTGCTACTAAAATCATCACCGCAATATAATATCCCTTTTCGTTTAGCTGTAGATTGTCTGCATTATACAGACCGATACTGAACATCAAAACCCCTGCGAAAAACGTAAAGTAAGCTAGCACTGTGAAAGCCATCGTATTACGACGTCTATATCTCTTCAATCGAGTCCTCCCCTTCCTTATATTACTATTCTATGAATATTATTATAATAGATGACGCATGAAAAATGTTACAAAAATTTACTTGTTTTTTCATTTTTAGAGGAATTATATCACAAAAGGTAGAAATTTGTATAAATGAAACTTACAGAAACGGAGATATAGAAATGACTATACACCTGATGGAAACAGCTGAAATAAATGCGTTAAAGTCAAGACTCCAGACCATACAGTCACTAAAAGGAAACCCAATGAAAGTGAATATCTTAAAAAGAGGGGATATGTATGGCTTTCAAGCAAAAAATATCCCTGGACCTGCGTTTAATACAATCAGGGGAATAAACGAAGAAGATCTTCCTCAATTAGATGAGCTTTTTACCCATTACGAAGACCAAGGAATTTCCTTTCGTATAGAAGTTTCTCCTGTTAACGGGTCGGAGAAAGTATTTCGAAAGCTGAGCGAAAAAGGCTTCTACCAATCTGGCTTTCATTGCTCCTTTATTGGAGATATAAATAATGTTCCGATAAAGGAGGATCCTGCCGACATAGTCATCAAAAGATTGGAGGAGGATGAGTTTTCCCTCTTTGCAAATATATATGTTAAGTCTTTTGGTTTGCCTTCATTTATTACAGAAGGGGTTCGACAAAATAATGAGGTTCTCTATCATGTGCCGGGATGGGAATTTTACCTTGCCTATTATCGTGGAGAGCCGGTGGGGATCTCTGCTTTATACATAGAAAAAGAAGTTGCAATACTTTCTGCGGCAGCTACTCTTCCTGAATATAGAGGTCTTGGGATTCAGACGGCTCTCATTGGTGAAAGAGTCCAATCTGCGAAGCGAAAGGGAGCAAGATATATTGTATCGGAGGCAGCCTTTGGAAGTGGCAGTTATCGCAACATGCTTAGAGCTGGGTTACAGCTGGGCTATATGAAATCATTATGGACGAAGCTTTAGGAGGACCAAAATGGAATTAACAACCGTTGTTAGAAATACGCTAGGAATAGTTGGATTTCCTTTTACGTTCATGAATTTAGCTATCCAATGACAAACCAGAGTTGCACCTCCAGGTAGAATGATAGAAACCTCCAGTTCAGCCTTGCATGTAATATAAATGGGAGAGGGACCGGTCACTGTCATTTTGGAAGCTGGTCTCGGTTCCTTTTCAATTGATTGGTATGCTGTTCAGCCTGAGCTCAAAAATGCAAAGGTTGTGGCCTATGACCGAGGTGGTTACGGGTGGAGCACAACGCATAGAAAGACAATGACAATAGAGGATACAGTTAGAGATCTAAAGGAGCTCGTGGAATGTCTGCAATTAGAGCCGCCATTTGTATTGGTGGGTCATTCATTTGGAGGTCTTTCCATGAGGTTATTTGCGGCTAGATATCCTGCGTTTGTTGCGGAGTTAGTACTGATAGATTCTGTTCATGAAAATCAATATAGGAAAGAAAACTATAACCATTCATACAAACGTCTAGTTATGTTTGGCTATATAACATCGTTAATAGGAATTCCAAGATGTATTAATCAAAGAGTGGGGAGAAAGTTTTTACATAAGGATTTCGAAAAGCAACTTACTTATACAGGTTATCATCTTGCATCTTATCAATCGTTGTATCGGGAATACCGTGATACTATACATGCTGTGCCTTTGCTAGAGAATACCCAGTTGCTTAAAGAACTACCAGTTATTGTAGTGAGCTCGAATAACCGATCTAGTCAAGGGAAACAACAGCAAGCATTATTAGCCGGGTTAACGCTAAATACAGAATGGATACAGACAGAACATGGTCATTCTACCCATTTGGAAAACCCACAGTTAGTCATTGGTGTGGTTCAAAATCTAATAACAGAATCTTCCGCAATAAAAGGACATGTTCTTTCTTAAGTTTTTTACGTCATTCCATTAAATTGAAGAAAGAAGCAATCGATATTGAGAAAGAAACAACGCCTGGCTTGAGTAGAGCAGCAGAGAACGTGGCTATTTCTAATGAATTCTTAGAAACGAAGCAACTAAGCACATGTGAAATAAACTATTCTCGGAGCTAGATTAACTAAAGACAAAAAGACTCTTATAAAAGGAATATCTCTTCCTTCCACGAATAATGATAAGATAAATTATTTAATTGGGGGAGTTCTATGTTAACAGAGGTAGAAATTGAGCAGCTTTATTTGACAGTTGAGCATATGGAGGAGTTGTCCGAGCTATTAATACAGGTAGTAGAAGACGGGGCATCCATTGGTTTTTTACCACCGATAGCATTAGCAGAAGCAATGGATTATTGGGAAGAGGTAATCAATCCAGATGTTCTTTTATTAGTGGCTAAGAAGAACAATCGAATTGTTGGGAGTATACAGCTGCACTTATGCTCCAAGCCGAATGGGTTACACCGAGCAGAAATCTCGAAGCTAATGACACATCCTCATTATAGGAGAATCGGGATTGGTCGCCTCCTCATGGAGACGGCAGAAGAGATGGCAACTGCAAGAGGGCGATCGCTGATTGTATTAGATACTCGAGAGGGAGACCCTTCTAACCTCCTTTATACATCGTTAGAATATGAGAAGGCAGGGGCAATCCCTTTCTATGCAAAGTCTGCAGACGGAAATTTGGATTCTACTATCTTTTATTACAAAATGATAGGTAAATAGAAGTGATTGGCCTGTGGAAATTTAACAGTAGATATAAAGTCATGCACATCTTCTGGGAGATGTGTTTTTTTATTTGGCATAAGTGCCTATAGAATCATTTGTGACGAAAAATATGAGAGGGAATAGCGGTGTATAGGGTATTTTGAATTACATATTCAGTCAAAAAGAGGAAAAACAACACTCTATTTGTAGAAAGATTAGAAGTTTAGTAGAAAAGATTGCCCGCAAAAAATGCAGTCTTATACTAAGATTAATCTCCTGATTCAAAAGTTTCATTGGGTATATCGGGAGGATTGATAATAATAAACTTTATGACTATAGGGAGGGAATGTGTTACTGAAAATGAATAAATCCTCTTACTCTTCTGGGTAAAATGAATGGACAAAACGAGAAAGGAGTCTAGGTTTGATTGAGAAAAGTATTAACTATATTGTTGATTCTATTAATAGTAGGATCAGGCACAATTTATGCATCTGAAAGCAAATTTTCACATCCTATTTTAGAGTGGTATGATCGGTCCTTTAATAAGGATTCTGAGAGATTACTGGAAGTTACTGACTCCGGGTTATTTAAATTCTCGAATAATGCGAAGCTGCTTGTAACAATTACTTCTGAAGAAATAGATAAAAATCTATCAGAAATTTTATTAAAACAGGTAAAGAAGTCGGTTTCTACGATAAATGACTACCAAGAAGATAGCAACAATCTAATAGAAGAGACAGTGACTACATTAAGCAAAGAAGAATTAGAAGAGGAGCTTGATAGTGCGGCTGTTGAAGAGGAATTAGAAGAGGATATTGAAAATATCTTAAAAGAAGTTTTAAACAACAATTAGTATCGCTAATGTTTTTCTTTCGTTTCATTAATGCTAAAGGGGTTATTTTATGCTGAAAACAGTTAAGGGCAAAGTCATAGCAGGAATAGCAGTTGTGTTCTTGTTTGTAGGTGGGGGAGTAGCTTTTGGAGCGACTAATGCTGGAGGCAATCTGCAAACATGGTATAACACAAAATTTATTAAGTCTTCTTTACTTATAACAGCGAATACTGCCAGTTATATAAACGGAAAAAAAGATATTCTAACTAATGAATATGTAAGTATCAAAACGAAAGCTGAAGAAACTATTAAAGCTACAAAAGAAAGGGAAAGCTTAGCAAAAGCAGATGCTATTAATGCTGCTAAAGAAGAGCATGTTAAAACATTAAACGGTAAGTCAAGCCAGATTGAAACGTACATGGATGGTCAGTTCAAATTCATTGAGGAGGCAGCTCAACTTGCTATCAAGGAAACTGGAGAAGAAGTGTTAGATTTGTCATATAGTGATTTGCTATTATTTACTGGTTTGGCAGGTGAAACTGCAAATGAAACTATGGAAAAAGAGCTTAAAGATGCTCAGGGTAAAGCCGTTGCTGATCTGGAAATTGCAATTAAAGAAGCAAAGTTATTGCTCCAAGGGCAATTAGATGTCAAAGCGGCCGATTCTACTGAAACAATAAAAAGTATGATTGATAATAAAACTTTAGAATTGGAAAATTTAATTTCCAGAAAGAAAGACGAGTTATTAGAAGAACAAAAAAACATTATTAGTGAAAGGGCTATTGAAATAGAAAATGAGGCTAAGGCGGCGCTTGACTCAGTAATTAAAGAAATAAACAAATGATGAAATAGAGAAAAGGGTATCACAAAATCCTTTATTCTCTAAAATGGAGGACATCATGCTAAGTAGAATAGATAAATACAAAAAAATAGGAAGAAGAAAGCTACTAATAGTAGTATGTTCATTGCTATTTTGTTTTGCATTGGTGGGGAGTATTGGGAATGCAAACGCTAATGAAGATATAACAAGCATCTTAACTAATTGGTTTACAAATAAAAAATCACAATCTATTCAACAAATAGAATCGGCCATAAATGATGAAAAAAGTCTATTGGTTGCTGATTTAAAAAATACATTGACTTCTGAAATGAAAGTAGTAAATGAAGAGTTAGAGAGTTACACCCAACAAGAAATTTCTATAAGAGTCGATAATTTGCGGGCACATGCAGAAGCGTTAAAAAATAAATTAAAGTCGGATAAAAATGCTCAAGAGTTAATTGTACAAGAAAATCTTGATGCCATTGTAGAGAATGCTATTGCTTTAATGAATGGTCAAGTGGCTGAGCTATCATTACAACCTATTCATACAATAGAGGGACCTTCGGAAGAAACAAATAATGGTGAGTCTGTTCAACCAGATGAAGTGATAACAAACCCAGTAGATTCTTCAAGTTCCCCTAATAATTCAGAGGAAACTGTTACGCCTAATATAGTTCCTTGATTTGACAATGTTTTAAATGATGTCGATGTTCCTAGGTGAAAATATTCACGTGTTACAAAAATGGTGCAATATTTGTAAAAATATAAAATAAAAATCAAAAAACATCAGAGGAGAATGAACAATGAAAATCGTAAAAACAGTTAAAGGGAAAGTATTAATTGGAGCAACGGCAATCGCATTATTTACAGGAACAGGAGTAGCGTTCGGGGCTTCGGATGCAGGAACGAGATTAGAAAATTGGTTTAAGATCCAAGTTGGTTTGTCAAAAGAAAGTACAATTACTAGTGTAAATGGATATATTGATGAGAAAAAACCGGAATTGCTAGCTGAATATAACGAGAAAAAAGTTGCGGGTGGAGAGAAAATTACCAACCTTGGTAAAACATCTACAACTGATGTAAATAACAAAATTGATAAAAGTGTGAAGGAGCATAAAGATGCAATTGCGAAAAAGAAAGCTGAGCTAAATACTTATGCTTCCAATGAATTTAGTAAACTACTGGATTCAGAAAAGAAAAGACTGCGCGACTTGTCTAACCAAGTAGCTGCAGCAGCTCAAACGGATACAGATAATTTTACTGGTGAAAAAGGAAGAAAAGCGCTAGAGGATTTAGAAACAGAAATTGGAGCAAAAGCAGAGCAAGCGGCAGCTGATTTAGAAACTGCAATCGCTAATGCAAAGACAGAATTAGGAAATAATTTGGATACGGTTGAAGAGACTACTTTAGTAGAGCTTAAGAAGATAGTAGATAAACATATTGCTGATTTACGTATTTGGACGACGAATATGATTAACTTCTCTGTACAAGAGCAAACCGATCTGATTGAAGACAAGGCGAAGGAATTAGAGGCTGCAGCAATGGATGACATTCGAGAAATAGTAGAAGGAATCTAAATTGTCTCTAAAATTACTCGGAATAAATAAAGTGTATATAAAAGAAGCTTTCCGTCTAGGAAGGCTTCTTTTTACTTTATGAAGTAATTTTTTTACTTTTTAAAATAAAATCACTTGCATTTGAGCGTAATTAATATTACTATTTAAAGTAACAGGAAGGAGTGGGAGAAAATAGAAGATATTCGTTTAAATGTAGCATTACTTCGTAGAAAGGTACCGAATCTGACTACGGCGGCAAAATCGATTGGCATTCGACCGGCTACAGTATCCAATTTATGTACAGGGAAAATTGATTTGGGGAAAGCTGAGGTACGCACTCTTGTGGGTTTGGCATCTTTGGCAAATTGTTCGTTGGATGAATTAGTGATAAGAGGGGAGAAGGTTCATATGATTCAAACGGGGATTAAAGCTCTAGACTTCTTTGCTCCATTAGTAAAGGAAGGGACGACTGGCTTGATCGCACGTCCGGGAATGGGGCAGCTAGTTATTTTAGCTGAGCTTTTACACAATCTGAAAGATAGTAATTACAAGACAGTGTTTTTATTGCCAAAGGGAGAAAGTAAGGAGTTAGATGGGACAGTTGAGCTTGCAGACATAACAAGTTCCTCTATAGAAGAAACACTTGAGAAGTTCAAGGGGTTAACAAGTGATATTATTTTTATTACTGATCGTAGCTATGTTGTTTCTGGAGAGTTGTTTGACATACAGGAAAAGCTGTATAAAGAAAACCTTCCGCCGATTACGACTATTCTTTTAGATTTATCAGGAGAGGTAGTGGACGAGGATATCCCTTATGGTCCTCTAGAAACAGTGTGGCAGCTGGATGCAGAGCTTGCTGCTCGCCATTACTATCCGGCGCTTCATCCACTTTACTCAACATCTTCTCTACTTGAAGGGGTCGATTTGGACCAGCGCCATTTTGCCTTGAGACAGCGTGCTTTGAAGCTATTAAGACGATATCGTGAGCTACGTGCGATGGTAACAGTACATGGTATGGAGAAAATCCCGACAGTTGAAATGGAAACCTATAAAAGGGGTTCTCGTTTAGAGGCTTATTTTACTCAACCTTTTGCTGTTGCAGAAGAGTTTACCAAGCAACCTGGGAAAAAGGTTACTTTATCTGAGACCTTGGATGACGTGGAAGCCATTTTAGATGGCAAAGCAGATGATATGGAAATCAAAGAGCTGACGTTTATAGGAAGCTTAGCTTAAAGCTTGAAATATTTAATGCCATGAACTTAGTGTTCATGGTTTTTTGTTGTTCACTCTCCCGTTTGTTTGTCGGGAAACCCAGGAATATTTTTTATTTCCTCCTTTAACGTTTAAGTGATTCTTATCGGGGAAAACTAGATAATAATTTAGTTGATGGGTAGGAGGTTGCTATGACTACTGTTAAGAGAGTCCTTGATAGGGAAAGTCAGCGAAGATATGCCAAGCAAAATTTGTGGACAGGAGTATTGTTTGGGCTCGGAATAGTCGCATTTATAGACGAGGTGGTCTTTCACCAACTATTGCACTGGCATCATTTTTATGACAAGTCCACAAAGGATATAGGATTAGTCTCAGATGGGATTTTTCATGCTTTTAGCTTTTTTGCCACTATTGGCTCCGCTTTTTTACTAGCTGACTTACATCGAAAGCATGGATTTTGGGTAAAACGTTGGTTAGCAGGAATATTTTTAGGCTCAGGAATTTTTCAACTATATGATGGGACTATTCAGCATAAGCTTATGGGCTTACACCAGATACGATATGGTGTAGATATACTTCCTTATGATATTGTTTGGAACGTGATTGCAGTTCTATTGATTCTAGTGGGAGTAGTGCTTATTTTTCAGACGAGGAAAGATTTATGAATCAGCACTTGCATCAAGGGGTACTTGGTCAATCCTTTGAGGTTGCACAATATTTACTTGCAGTCCCATTTGTTTTATTCCTTTACCTTTACTTGCTTGCAGTTGTTTTATCGAACCGCCATAAGAAAAAATGGCCGTATTATCGCACTGTCTTTTGGGGGATCGGTACTTTACTTGCGCTTCTCAGTGTAATTGGACCATTGGCAGATAAGGGGCACACTGATTTCCGATTTCATATGCTTGGTCATTTACTTTTAGGAATGCTTGCTCCTTTCTTGATGGCCTTGGGAGCGCCAATGACGCTCTTTCTCAGAAATCTGCCTGTACAGTCTGCACGTAAGGTTACCAAGTTATTGCATCGTAAGTTTTTTGGCTTTTATCAGCATCCATTCGTTGCAGCCGTACTTAATATTGGGGCGCTTTGGTTATTGTATACCACCAGCTTATATGAATTAATGCACCAGCATCCGTGGATATATTTTGTCGTTCATATACACGTCTTCCTAGCCGGGTATTTGTTTACGATTTCCCTTATTTATATTGATCCTACGTCTCATCGAAAAGGATATCTATATCGCACAATTATTTTTGTTATGGCTCTTGCAGGTCATAAAATACTTTCCAAATACATTTATGCTAATCCACCATTTGGAGTATCTAAAGAAGAGGCGGAAGCAGGAGCGATGCTGATGTATTATGGTGGAGATGCGATAGAAGTATGCTTAATCACTCTTTTGTTTTTTCATTGGTATAAGGCTACAAAACCAAAAACAAACTATTTACAAGCCGAAACTACTTAAAGAAAGGCAGTGAGGGTTATGTATGTAAAAACTTTTTTGATGAAATTTATCATGACTTTTGCTCTTATGTTGATTGTATTAGGTTGGTACTATGATGTCGGTTTACTTAATGTACTTATTACTACGATAGCGGTGACGGTCCTCGGGTATATTGGAGATATCTTTCTTTTGCCAAGAATCGGGAATGCGCTTGCTACGTTGGGCGATTTTATTTTAGGGGTCCTGATTGTCTACGGTGTGGGAACGTTACTATATGATGAAATACCAGTTGGCACAGCAGCCTTTGTTATTTCCATCATATTGATTGTAGGAGAAATGTTTTTACATCAATATATAGAAAACAGAGTTTTTGAGCCCCAGACAACTGATCCGAGGGATAAGAAAGGGTATTATGAGCGAGTTGCGTTATATAACGAATATGCTGAGTATAAACAAAAAATGAATAAATAAGATGTATAATCCCTCCCCTTTTAGCCATTCTAATATTGGTTAATCAAGAAGGGAGGGTATACTGATGGATAACAAAAACAACCGTAACGAAAATGATTTCAACCGCAACGAGCGCAATCGTAACAACAATAACAACAATAACAACAACAATAACAATAACAACAATAACCTAGAGTTTGGTGACGATTTCAACTTCGAAAACCTAAACGAATTGGATAATAACAACCGTAATAACAATAACCGCAACAATAACAATGACAACAACAACCGTAATAACAACAAAAGATAATAACAATTAGTATACAAGGGCAATCTTACTATAAGGTAAGATTGCTCTTGTTTAATTTAGCCTGCAAGACGGGTAAAGGAGAGGAAAGGGGTGAGGCTGATGAAAAGTGATATGAGTAATGAACTGAGTATTAAAAAGGCTTATGCAACCTTCATGTTTCCTTTTGCTTTTCAAGAAAAAAGACGAAAAAGATTAATGGAAACCTTGACTGATAATGGATTCACGTATTTTAAATTAGAGAGAGAAGAGCTACAGGACAAGTATTATGGTAAGAATGTAAAGATTATACACGAGGAGCTAGACCAATATTTTTTGCCTTATATAGAAGATAAGCTATTTCCTACGACCACTGCGAATAGAGGGTTTTTACGCTATTCAAAACAGTTTAGCGATCAGTATAGTTGGCAATTAAGGGGAGATACGATGGATTTCCATCTTAATAGCTTAGATATTACTCTCTGTCCATTTGGTATAGGGGTCGTTACCTTAAGAGTGGAGTTAGTGGATGACGTGGAATATAAGTTGTCTGAGGTCCTGAATTTTATTTCTCATTTTAGAGTGATGGAGCCAAAACTTACAGAAGAAAAAGGTGTGCGAATTTTTTCAGAAGGAAAAGAGATAAAAACGACCAATGCGTTAATTATGGAGCACCTATGTCCTTCCGTTAAGCCCTTTATCGTAAGCTCCAATAAGTTGGCTGGTTACTATGGCGGTCTTCCTTTCTTTGAGGACGAAAGAATGCTTTCTTCTGCGTTTCTTATAGCTGATGAGCAAGAAGAAATAACAAATGAACAGTTGTATAGAATTTCTAGATTGGATGGTAAGGATATAGAAGGGAAACCCTTAATTTCGAGTAATAACAAAGAATATATTGATCAATATGTGCAGAAGAATACTTATGATCGCTGGGCGCCTCTTACATATCTGATATTTTCTGAAAACACCCAGATGACTGTTTCAATAAAACCCAGAGAGCTGCTTGATAAGGAAATTGCCGCTTTTATGAGCACCGATTATTACAATCTGTTACTTCATTATTATTACAAGGTTATGCTACTACGCTTGTCCTTTGAATATAGCGAAATTACATGGGTGAAGGATAAGGAATATGTAAAAGAACTCATGGAGCGTATATCGAAGTTTTATTCGAGATATTTCTTTGGATTAATCTCTTCTAGATCAGAAGGAAAAGAAATAACGAATTTCTTAAGAAACAGCTTTCAATTAGAAGCATTGTTTAATGAAGTCTCTAATACACTTAATGACTTATATCGAGGTCAGGCTAACCAAATAGATGCAAGACAAAATGCCTTGTTATTTATGCTCACCATTTATACGGTCGTTTCGGGTATTTATGGAATGAATCTAGTAATTGAGGATTGGAAGGATTTTACGGATTGGTCAAAGGTTCCGGGATATTCATTCTTTGAATGGGTAGCACTTTTAACAGCTCTAAGCGGAATAGGGATTGCTATAACAATCCTCGTTATGTATGGATGGAATGGTGTGCGTGATAAGTATAGAAAGTGGAAGAGAACGAATGAAATGTAAATATGGTTAAAAGAGTAGGCAAATAGGTATTCTTGTCTGCTTTTTTATTTTGAATATAATAATTATAATTATTTGACTGTTCTTTATTTAGATAAAGAGTTATAATTCCGAAATAGAAATAAATAAGAACGGAGCAACAGCACGTGAATCAAGAAAATACCTCTAAGTCTATCATCATTCCATTAGTAATATCCATCGTTGCCATTTCCTTTGCCGCTATTTTTGTAAAATGGTCTAATGCGCCAGCTACTATTTTAAGTATGTATCGAATGATTCTTGCTAGCTTATTGCTTGTTCCGGTAGTTTGGCTCAAGAGAGCTGAGTTTAAAAAGATTAGTAAGCGTGAGTGGGGGCTATTATTTTTTTCGGGTATGTTTTTAGCTCTGCATTTTGCCCTTTGGTTCGGATCACTAAAGCTTACCACTGTTGCAAGCTCTACGATTATTTTAGCCTTACAGCCTATTGTTGCTTTAATAGGCGGGGTGCTGTTATTTAAAGAACGTACCACTAGACAAGCCTTATTGACAATGGGCATAGCAGTCTTAGGGGCGATGATGGTAGGGTGGGGAGACTTTGGTCTAAGTAAAAATGCCATCTTAGGCGATATCCTATCCTTTTTAAGTGTTATCGCTGTGGTCGGCTATTTATTGATAGGTCAGAGTGCGGTAAAGAAGGTGTCCCATTGGATTTATAGCTTTTGTGTTTTTGGCTTCGCATCCATTGCTCTAGTTTTTTATAATATTGTTACCTCTGTACCTTTGGTTGGCTATGACTCAAAGGAATGGGGAATATTTGTATTGCTTGCGGTGGTACCAACTATTTCTCATTTAATAAACAATTGGCTCTTAAATTATGTGAATGCCACCACAATCTCTATGAGCATTCTTGGAGAGCCTGTGGGAGCGACCATTTTAGCGGCTATTATTCTTGGAGAGAGGATAGTAGCTTCTCAAATGGCGGGAGGACTAATAGTTTTAGTAGGTGTGTTCTTATTCCTCATGCAGCAAATCAGAGGACAGAGAAGAGTTAGTGGATAGTAAGGGGGATTCACCATGGATATAGGAGCAATGGGAAAGCTGATTTTATCAATGGCTATCTTTGGGTCTATTGGTCTTTTTACAACGAAGACAGGAATCCCTGCTGCAGAGCTGGTATTTGTTCGATGTATTTGTGCGACACTTTTTCTTGGTATACTCTGGCTGTTAACTAGACAATACAAGGTAGAGGTTTGGGAGAAACAGGAAATTTCGCAAACGATGCTCTGTGGTATATTTCTTGTTCTTAACTGGGTATTTCTTTTCAAAGCATTTGAAGTGACATCTATTACTGTAGCCATTACTATCTATAACCTCGCTCCAATTTTCGTGCTGATTTTAGGAACGTTCTTTTTGAAGGAGCGAATGACTACTTCTTCACTCCTTGCTGTTCTCGTCTGTTTTGTAGGTAGTGTCTTGATCGTCGGGTTAAAAAGCTTAGAATCAATGACGGACTTTTTGAATTCGGGATTTTTATGGGCATTACTTTCTGCGTTTTGTTATGCCATGACTATGCTGCTTGGAAAAGGAATTAATACACTGAGTGCTTATGCTACTACTTTTATACAGACGATAGTTGGAATAATTATTCTCTTGCCTTTTATGCAGTTTGACGTTTTCCAAGGACTAACAACGTCTAATTGGCTGTATATGTTAGGTACAGGACTTATACATACAGGTTTTGTCTATTATCTGTTCTTTGACAGCATCAGAAAGCTATCAACTGCGGTTATTTCCGCCTTGGTGTTTGTAGATCCGGTGGTAGCCATATTGCTAGATGTTTTTTTGTTAGACTTTCATCCTACCTTGTTACAGGTAGCGGGTATACTATTCATCTTCAGCGGAATCGTGTATACCTTATACTTGCCAAAGAAAAGCCTTGAGACATAACCATCTCAAGGCTTTTTTCATCTAGTTTTGAAGGCTTTTTCTTCGAATAGGTATGAGAATGAATGTTGCGATTAAGACAAGCAAAGCAATTCCTACTGCGGAGTAGAATAGTCCGCCATATCCATTCTGAGCAGCAGTAACTGTAACTTGTTGGAGACTGTCTAAAATAGCTTGCTTCAACCCGGGATCTTGAATTTGACCTATTACCTCTGACATAGCTTCCTGAGAAAAATCATTTCCTTCCGCAGAAATACTAGTAGTAATATTCTCTAATTCTTTCAAACCTTCTTGGCTAATGCCGGAATTTTGTATGTTGTTTTGTAAAATACCAGTAAAATCGTTTTTAAAAAGGGTAGGTAGCTCGTTAAATCCACGTGCGATAAATCCTGCATAAATAGTAGGGGCAATTGTCATTCCGATTTGTCTAGTCAGCGAGAGGGTTGCCAGTGCAGTCCCCTTATCAGTCAATAGCTTTTCAGTTGCTAAAATATTTAATGGGGCACCTAAGATAATTCCCATTCCTAAACCAGCAATACTGGAAGAAACAACAAATTGCCATTTTACTTCAATCCAGGTTGGGAATAAAAGAAAGCCAATTGCAGAAATCAATCCAGACATGAATACGGCTAATATTGGACCTTTTTTGTCTACGAGTATGCCTCCAACAGCAGCCCCGACACCAGCTGCTAGTGCTAATGGTGTCATCCAATATCCTGCATTTTCTTGTGCGATGCCTAGTACTTGTTCAGAAAATGCAGGTACGAAAATCATACCTGCTAGCAATGCCCCAGAGAAAGCACCGATAAGCAAGGTAAGTAAAAAAGTGGGCTGTTTTAGTAAGAGGATAGGAAGAATAGGGTCTCCACCACGTTTTTCAATTCTTCCCTCATATATTAATAAAAGAATAAATATTGCAATACCGCCAACTATAAACCCGTATACATTAGGTTGTAGTAGGCTCTCTAAGAATTGAACACCTTCAATGTTGGTTAACCCATACATAATACCAAGAATAGCGAAGGATAAAAGAATGGTTCCTAGTAAGTCTAGCTTCCCTGGTGTAGGATCTGCAGTTTCTTCTAGCTTTAAAAATCCTAAAATGATTAAGGTGATTGCGATGGGAACGTTTATGAGAAATAAAAAGTGCCAGCTTCCAGTTAAGTCTAGTAAGATACTTCCGATGTTCGGCCCTAACACAGCTGCGATTCCATTCATACCGCCTATCATCCCAAGAGCCTTTCCTTGTTTTTCTGGAGGTAGTGTACTAAGGACATGGGAGCTGCCAATGATAAAAATACCTCCCCCACCAAGCGCTTGTATAAACCTTGCGATTAGGTAAAAGGTGAAATTTGGACTCAATGCTACAAGTAAAGATCCAAGGCCAAAGATGGCAATCTCAATAATAAATAATTTCTTTCGTCCGTATCGGTCAGAAAGCTTACCGATGATTGGAACACTAATAGCCAGACCGAGCGTATAAAGTGTTACTCCCCAAGCACCCCAATTTGGTGATACTTCAAATGAATCGTTGATCGTTGTAAGAGCCGCACTAATAATGCCGTTATCAAGTGCAGCCATAAATACGCCAATAGAAAACAAAACAATAGCCCATGACTGGGAGGATCGTTTTTTTGCCACCCGTTACCCCTCCTTTCATTTGGATAAAAATGTAATTAAGTTCACTCAAGTATAGCATTAATAAATATACGTCTATTAGAGAGGAATTTCCTCCTTTTTTCCGCTATGATAAGAGAAGTACAAACAAAGGAGCAAGAAGATGAAGTCTTTTTTTTATACACAGCCATTATCAATAGAGTTAACCCCACGCACATCTGTTTATGACGAAGAGGGGAATGAAGTGTTTAGGTTTCAACGCTACTATTCAAATAAACTAAAAAAAATAATAGATCGTACAATGGATTACAGATATTTTTTGGATTATCGCGTCTATGATTTGAATGACCAACTACTATTTGTATGTAAAAAAATATCTCGTAAAGGGAGAGTTTACTATATAGCGAGAGACATCCAAACAATGGAAGACTATATGATTTCTTATGATAAATGGAAGGAGCTAGTTTCAGACCTTCTGATTACCGGAAAAGATTTTCAAATAGTGATTGATAAAGAAATGGAGAGCAGTTGGTCTCGATTTATTTATAAAGATAAGGAAATTGCTAGGTGGAAAGCAGATGTAGCAGAGGAATTTATGGTTCACCTAGAGATAGAAGAAGACTCGCCTATTAAAAATCCTGCTTTCTTTTTAGCGATTAGCCAGTGTGTATTATTTATAGGAGCATAAGGAGCAATGGCACTTTCGTGAAGGCTGATTAATTTACAATATTCAATTATATGGTATTATATCCATATACATCGTGTGCGATGTATTTACGGAGGGAAGAGTTTGTATGAGTAAATCGGTTAAATTAGAGCACCAACTATGCTTCGAGGTTTACAAGGCATCTAGTAATTTTGCGAAGCTATACGCAAAAACATTAGAGCCCTATCAGCTGACCTTTCCACAATATTTAGTGTTATTAGCTTTATGGGAAAAAGATGATTTGTTAGTGAAAGAGTTAGGAGAGCGTCTCGAACTTGGCATAGGTACACTTAATCCGATTATTAACCGGTTAATGGAAAGAGGATGGGTGAACAAGAGGCAGTCTGAAAAGGATAAACGGGCTTTTCTAATTTCTTTAACAGAAAAGGCAAAAAGAGCGGAACAACCAATCGCAGAATCTGTTCTTCAAAAAATAACAAGCTGTAACTTTCTAGGGCTGGATTCGGTGTTGCTGCTGTCCCAACTAAAAGAGTTAAATGCTTTCTTGACTAATGTAGAGGGGGGATAGAATGAGTATTTATGAGGTTAAGGTAAAAAAGTCGGATGGCACGGAATATGATTTGAGTGAGTATAAGGGTAAGGCAATGCTGATTGTGAATACTGCCACTAAATGTGGGCTTAGTGATCAGTTTGACGGACTTGAAGATCTTTTTAAAAAGCATCAAGAAAACGGGTTGGTCGTGCTAGGTTTTCCTTCTAACCAGTTTAAGCAAGAACTTAGCAATGCAGAAGAAGCTGAGCAGGCATGTCGGATGAGCTATGGTGTTACATTCCCAATGCATGAGATCGTTAAAATTAACGGAAAAGAAGCGCATCCATTGTTTGACTATCTAACTAGTAATACCAAGGGAGTCTTGTCTAATAGTATCAAATGGAACTTTACGAAGTTTTTAATTGATAAGAACGGCAATATTGTCCGTCGCTTTGGTCCTACAGAAAAGCCAGAGAGTCTGGAAGAAGATATAAAGCGTGTATTGTCTGAATAGAGTGGAAGGACTTGGAGAAATCCAAGTCTTTTTTTATCCCGCATTAAGGGACAGTAAGACTCCCACTTCAAGATGGCAAAAGAAAGGAGACAGCTAAGTGGGAGATCAACTGTCTCTAAAAGCCCGATTGGTTCAACTAATGATTGGTGGGGGATGAAAGAAAATCCCCATCAATCAAAGTTTCACTTTATAGGCTCTATGCTTACGGAGTTTATTAATCGACATATATGGCTACTAGGAAACACGATTGGTTCAAGTGGCGTACACAACTCCTATGTTTAAGGAAGAGGGATAGGAGGAATAAAGAACAAAAAGAGGAATGGGGAAGAGATATGGAGAAACTGACAGAAAAGGAACAAGTCCTTCTAGTATATTATGTTTATAACTTTTTAGAGAAAAAGGATAAAAATGAGGAAGAGCTCACGTCTGCACTGCGCCAAGGAGTAAAAGATCGGTTGCAGGAAGTACAAAAAGAATTAGTGCAGGATGGATTTCTGAAGGAGCAGGAACAAGAAATCACAACCGAAGGAAGTCTTCATATAGACAGCATTTTGCACATTCAGTCCTATGCAACGGAGCGGAACAAGCTAGCATATATTAAAGACAGCCTACAAATAAATGAAATGGAATTTACTGTAGAACCTATTAGAGACTATATCTATAAAAATATTGAGATGGATAAACCGTCCATACATTAGGGCACGTTGGTATCTTCCAACGTGCTCTTTTTGATAACCAAAGTATTTTCATCGTCTAGCTCCTGCGCTTGAGAGCCCATTACTGGCCTTTCTGCTCAATATTACAGACACTTAGTAAATTACCATCCGGATCCTTGAAACCGAAGCCTCCCAATCCCTCTTCGTTCACGTTGAACGATCCCACTTCGACCTGATTTTTTTTTAGCCAATGGTAAAAGTCCTTTAGGGTGGGGGTGTAAAAATCAATTACACTATGTGTCACACCTGAATACGTATTAAAGAAGGATACAGAGGTCGGTTCTTTTGTTTCAACCAAGTAAATAGTAGGCACTCCTCGTTGTCCAAACGAAAGCATGGCCGCTTTTTCTCCTTTAAATTCTAAATGCACACCAACAACGCTCATGTAAAAGTCGATAGATTTCTCTAAATTACTGACAGGAAGCTCAATAGTTGCTATACGTGATATAAAGTGAGACAAGGTTTTCCCTCCTAATATTCTTTTATAGGTATTAATTCTTCCTTATTCTGTTAAAATCCTTCTTGTTAAAATATAATTAAAATTGATACAATTTATCCATTGGGAGGGGCAGAGAATGGAGAATAAATTATGGAGAGTTGGAACGACGTATATACCTGTCAGTAATGTCGAAAAAGCCTGCAACTGGTACGAAGAGAACTTGGGAGCAATTGTCAATTATAAGGACAGTGAAAAAGCGATATTGAACATGGCTAATCAAAGTTTTTTTCTAGTGCATGCAAAACAAGGGGAGTCCTCTAATTTTATAGATATGAAAGGAGACAGGCATTTTACAATTACCTTTGAAGTGGATGGAGAAGATCGGCTTAAAAGTTTAAGGTCAACATATCTTCAACAAGGCATGAGAGTCGGAGAAATCGAAAGCAGGGGACATGCTGGGAAGAATTTTGTTTTTGAGGATCTAGATGGGAACATGTTTGATGTATGGAGTGAACTAAGTCCGATTTTCAAGGAAAAATATTTTATCCCGCATTAAGGGACAGTAAGACTCCCACTTTCAAGATGGCAAAAGAAATGAGACAGCTAAGTGGGAGATCAACTGTCCCTAAAAGCCCGATTGGTTCAACTAATGA
>NZ_JBWQPU010000017.1:0-65923 GCF_056620325.1 Psychrobacillus sp. Z3-81 | reverse complement strand
TGTCATGTTTGTTTTGCGATATGTTTCAATCGCTGTATATCTTGACGTTTTGCATGTTCAGTTTTCAATGTTCATTTGTTATATCTCTTCCGAGACAACTACTTCATTCTATCATTTTCGACATAAAGTGTCAACAACTTTTTTTGTTTTCTTTTTTTATGTCGTTTTGACAGCTACTCAATATTACTACTCTCCATTAGAAGAGTCAAGAGTTTTTTAAAGTTTTTTCATTACAACTTATATCCTTTTTTTGAGGACTTTTGTATCTTATCACCGATTGATAGGTTTCGTCAACAACATTTTTCGACAAAATTTGCAGATGTATTTATCCTATCTATATATAGTATGAGATAAAGCGCTTTATCTCATACCTCTTAAACTGTACGAATATCATCCCAAGCGCAGACAATCTCTGTGTAAGGGTTCCCTCCTATATTGACTTCTACTTGATCAATTTCTTTTGCCCCAAGGGATTCATAGAAAAAGCACGCCTTATTTTCTGCGAGCACTAATACAAGCATAGTATAAACTTCACGATCAACTAAGTCTTTTATGATAGGTTTGACTAGCTTTTTCCCTAACCCTTTCCCTTGATACTCTTCTAATAGATAGATTGCATATATTTCACCTTTATATGAAGGATAACCCCCACTCCGCTCTAAGCCGCCCGAAGAAAATCCCACAACTTCATTTTTTTCATTTACAGCAACGTACACATCTCCGCGTGGAACTGCAGAATCCCAAATCTTCTTTCTGCTTTCGTACGTAAGGTTGCTCAAATATTCATCTGAAACCATCCCCTTATAGGTAGTTCTCCAGCTATCCACATGTACCTTAGCGATACCGGTAGCATCTTCACTTTTTGCTCTTCTTATCACAAAGCTCATCTATATACCCCCGCTTCTTCCTTCTATTTATGTATCTCTTTGATTATTCTTCCCACTTCTCTTAATCTCCTTTAAAGCAATAAAAAAAAGAGGAGCATAAGCCCCCCTATTGTTTATACGTGGAATATGAAATATAGTACAAACACAACCCACATGCCATACATGATTGGGTGTATTTCTTTTATTCTTCCAGCAGCAATCATCGTTATTGGGTAAAAGATAAAGCCAATTGCGATACCAGTAGCGATTGAATAAGTTAGCGGCATCATAATAATAACGAAAAACGCCGGAACTGCTACTTCAAAACGATTCCAATTAATTTTCCCAATTGCAGATACCATTAATACCCCAACGATAATAAGTGCTGGTGCTGTGACATAAGAAGTAATTACACTTAAGACCGGATAGAAGAATAGAGATAACAAGAATAAAATACCCGTGACGACAGCAGCAAACCCAGTACGCGCTCCTGCAGCTACCCCTGCTGAGGATTCTACATAAGAGGTAGTAGTAGAAGTACCAGCAATCGCGCCTGTCACAGTTGCTAGAGAATCAGCTAAAAGTGCTTTGCCTGCTCTAGGCAGCTTATCGTCTTTCATTAAGCCTGCTTGGTTTGCAACGGAGATAAGAGTTCCCGCTGTATCAAAGAAGTCTACAAACAAGAATGTTAATACTACTACTAAGAATTGAGTTGTAAGCAATACTGTTGGATCATCAAAAAACACATCAAATGCAGCCCCAAAAGTAGGAGAGATATCCGGAATCTTTCCAACAACAGCATCCGGAATTGGCACAAGAGAGAAAATCATCCCGACGATTGCCGTAATCAGCATTCCATAGAAAATACCGCCTTTTATTCCCTTAACCATCATCACTACTGTAATAACTAGCCCGAAAATTGTTAATAGGATATTAGGATCTGTTAGGTCTCCTATCGAAGCGACAGTATTCTCGTTACTAACGATAATTTTTGAGTTCTGCAATCCAATGAACGTGATAAATAGCCCGATACCAGCTCCGACTGCATATTTTAATTCAGAAGGAATCGCATTTATAATTGTTTCACGAATTCCACTTAATGATAGGATAATGAATATAATACCTGAGAATAAAACACCTGTTAAACCTATTTGCCAAGGTATCTCAAACTGCAACACCACAGTGTAAGCAAAGAATGCATTTAGCCCCATACCTGGTGCTAAAGCAATAGGATACCTTGCAATCAATCCCATGAATAAACAGCCGACAGCTGCCGCAAGAGCCGTTGCTGTAAAGACAGCCCCCTTATCCATGTACATGAAATCTGGTAGACCCGGTACCGTTTCTAGAGATAACGTTAACGGATTGACTACTAGAATGTAAGCCATAGCCAAAAACGTTGTTAGACCCCCAATAATTTCACGACGATAATTTGTTCCTAGCTCTTCAAAACGAAAATACTTTTTCATAAGTTCCTCCATTTTTTTGTCTAGATAACGAAAAAAAGCACACGACTTTTAGTCGTATGCTTATCTCAAATAAGTGAATAGAAATAAATATCCTTCACTCATCGTAGTCGGACCATTTACGGTGGTCCGGTAGAGACTTTTGGGCCATATTCCCAACGTTATACGACGACATAATTAAATTTATGTTAGTAATATACCATTATATTACTAGGATATCAATATAAAAAGACGAACATTTTTTAATATTCAATTTTAATAGTTCGCTTTTATAATACGCTACTCTGCTGTCTCTGTTTCTCCCTCTTCCATGTCATCTGGGAATACAGTACTATCAAACACTTCATTCGTAGCAGCATCAATCATATTAAATGTAAGCTTTAAATCGTCTTCTGTTTTTCCGTCAAAGGCCCCATAATACGCACCTGATAAAACCAATCCAAAGATTGCAAAACCATCAAGTCCATTTTCATAAGCTTCTCTGTCTACCTTTATATCAAATTCACTAAAGTCTTTATTATATGTAATTTCTTTAATAGATGGATATTCTCCAGAAGTCACAATATCCTCGACGGTACTTGCAATTTCTTCTTCCATTTCCTTCATCATTTCTTTGTGCTTAGACTTAGACATAGTGTAAGTAACAGAGCCATCAGCGTTTACCTTTGCCTCTTTCATGCCTTCCTCTTTAGCGCTACTAATTATTTCTTCCTCTGTAGTGTCTTCGAAGAAGCTTTCAGGCAATGTCACTTCAACATTTAGTAACCCCTTATCAACACTTACTTCTTCTGATTTTTTATTTTCCGTTTCTTTATTTTCAGCTTCTTCAGATCCGCAGCCTGCTAGCAAAGCAACTGCCCCAAGAGCCAATAGCCATTTTTTCATATAGATTCTCTCCTTTTATCGTCAACTTACCAAGTCCAGCCGTAGCTCTTCACTTCGATGGTCGCTACTTTTGAACCGACACCCTCTGGAAGATCTGGATAACTTAATTCAAATCCTGCTTCGTTTCCTGGAGCTAACCCGACGTCCACACTACCTTCTAATACTCCTAACAGCTTTCCGTCCTTATCTAGTAGAGCAGCTGCTAATCGAATATCATCCTGCTGTTCTTCTGTAGGGTTTTTCACTAGCCCTGTCACTTTGTAACCGTATTCTCCGTCAATCCCTTTAACAGAAGAAACTTCCATTAAATTCGGATCCTCTGTTGTTTCTTCGAAATTGTAGTTATAAGTCGTTTCTTTAAACTCTGTTTCGGTTGATACACCATCTAAGATAGTAGATTCTACTATAAAAGCAGTTTCGCCAGGTTTCACTACACTAGGAATGGAATAAATCATCGATGAAGTACCTAAAACACTATCATCCTGTCCTTTAAAGTTCATTTGAGTTTCTCCTATTTCTACTGCTGTTTCCCCTGTATTTTTAAGAATAGCAGCTGAATGAACCCAAACACTATCAATAGAATCTTTCCAAGCGCCACTCACCTGTTGATCGATTTCTACCTTTGCAACTTTTTCTTCTTTCGCTTCCTCTTTGCTAGTGTTTGCCTCGCTCTCACTAGAAACAGTAACTTTTTCATCACCACATGCCACTAGTAAAAGTGACAAAAGCATTAAAATCCCTAATTTTTTCATGCCAATCACCTTTCTTTTGTACTAAAAAAAATCTTATCACAGCATGAATCATTCTCTTTTATTTTTGATTATTGTTATTTTATTGAATATTTTATTAATAGAGAAGTTTAACTATTTTTTTAAAATGATATTTACATTCCTAAATAAATACCCTTCTATTAATTAGTTGCTGAACTACCGGATAGAAGAGACAAACAAATACAAAGTCCCTCTTTACCATGCATCGCATGACTAAAGAGGGACTATACTTTTATACATATTAGTTATCTGTTTGTTTTTGCTTCTTTTTCAAATACTCTGCACGAATTTTTTCAAGCTGCTGCTTTTTATCAAATGTAGCAGGCTTGTTTTTTTCATGGTACTTTGCAACAGCTGCCTTGCCTTTTGAATCCAATTGGTATTTCCCCATATTGTTCACCTACTTTTCTTGTCTTTCATGAGAATCTATTCAATAAATATAATATACCTTACTTACTGAACGAGACTCTTTTACTTTATTATTGTACCGCTTCCTCGTCTATATAAATAAAACATAAAGAGCTCTATAATTTTGCCTACTTACTTGAATTATGTTACCACAAAAAAGATCTTCGGTTACCAGGATTAAAGCTTAAACGGAAGTTTAAATAAACCTTCAAGGTTTTTCCAAAAAGTCCTCCACTAACTTTATATACTGTTCTGGATGACGCAATACCAATTCACAATGACCATATTCTCTTAGACAAACGATTTTAGCTTGCGGATAATGCTTTCGCAAGTATTTTGCAGATTTCTTTGCTATCAATTCATTGAGCGTTGTTCCATGATAATAAATCACTTCTATATTGTCCCTCTTTAGATTTTTAGGTAATTGAAATTGTCCGACGGAAGTTACAGCATTTTTTATTGTTTCGTTGTTCATTGCATCCATCATTTCGAGGAAATAGTTCATATAATTTTTAGGGATAAAGGATTTCTCACACATATTCAAAGTTTTGGCATCACGCCGTTGAGTTTTCCGAGTTAAGCTTATGTATCGATGAATGAAGAGAGCTGTTATTATCTTATTTTGCGGTACAAGGGATACTCCCTCTAAAAATAATTTTTCAATATGTATTTTGTCATTCGCCCATAAAAGGGAAGCTATAGATCCACCCATTGACATTCCACAAATCGCAAATATGTTGTTCCCATAGTGTTCGATATAATATTTTTCAATATCCTTTGCTGCTTTCTGAACAGATATAAAGGTACTTTTTTCTATGGAGTCATGCCCATCTAAAATAGGGACAATAACATAAAACCTTTGACTAAAATAATCAATTTGCGGTTTCCATACTTGCCAAGGTACCTGAAATCCATGAATCAGCATCATCTTTTTATTTATAGAATTTCCAAACTCTAAAAATCTCATCTTGTAGATTTCCTTTCAGCCAGGTAGTGATTTCTTTGCGTCAACATTGTATCATACAGCAAGAAAACCAGAAGGAATGAAAAGGGTCCTCCCGATAAAAAACTCCCTTATCATGGACTACATGAATAGAGGGAGTTTTTCGGGGATATATCGTTCAACTATTATTACCTCTTGTTACAGAAAAAGTTGCAAAATGACGTGTGGGATAGTGCCGGGTGGTTGTGGGGTTAAGACAAACCTTTTTCAATTGCATTTGCCATGGCGCGCAATCTGTTAACACAGTGTGTTTCTCCTTGGATTGCAAAGGTAGTGTTTTCTGTTGCAGATGCCTTTTTGACTTGTGTCAAAACTCCAATTTCCTCTTTAGAAAGAGTTTCAAAAACATTTATTAGTTCCTCCAACGATGGAGAAAGATCTGTTCTGCGCAAAAGGAAATATAAATCACGTGCAGAAAGGTTATCCATTGCATCTTGTTCTTGTTTGAATGTAGAAATTACGAGTGTTATTATTTCTTGTTCGCGTTTTCTCGTTACAATTAACTCACTCAAATGTGCTAGACCATTCGGCACCTTGAATAGAGCTGATATTTCGGATACGGAAAGTCCTAACGCCTGTGCATTCTGTGCAATATCAATTAACTCTGTATCAGTAATAAGCGCAAAACCTTTTTTTCGAGCATGGTTTTTAATAGTATCACCACCAAAACTAGGACCAACTATTGCAACTAACTCGGCATCATTCTTTTCTTTATGAGTTTCTATTGCTACATCACTAATGTCACCATGCGTTACGGTTCCACCAGATTTGGACTTTCCATCAACAATGGCAGTTATCATTTTGCCTTCATCATCTTTCCAACGGACAACAACATCTGTATTTCCGGCACCGCCTATTCTTTTTGCGTCAAATCCCATGTAACGAAATACAGCAGCAATAGATTCCTCAAATGCCACGCCAGAAGCCTTCCCTTCTGCCATGGGATCTCTTGCAGCGGAACTTAATGCTTCAAAAAGGCTGTTTGATGAAGATGTTGGTAGCTTGTTATCTTCGCTAGCAGTATTTGCCGCGGAAGAGTTATCATTTGTGCTTAACTCCTCCGCCTCGTTTTCCATCAAAGGTAATTCAGATACAAATTTCATACCAAGTGAGGTCGCTCTTATATGTAAATACTGTGTTTCTTCCAAAAGCCCAGCTTCAAGCAAGAAACCCATTACCCATCTAGCCTTCTCGATGTTAAGCCCATAATTCTTGGCCTGTGCATATATATCGTTTCTAGTAACAACATGTTCTGCAGCTGCAATCATTTCCCCAACAAATCGCTTATGAGAGTGAATAATTCTAATAAAGTCTAGGTCATTTCCGCTATCACACCATGCTTTCGCTGCTGATGTTGCAACATAAATATTACGTCCAACCTCTTCCAACAATCCATCAGCTCTTAAGAAAGGCATCATGGACTCAACACTACTCGTTTTAAGATTGAACTCATCCTCAATGAATTTAAATAAATCTGCACGGGAAACTCTTTCAAATGAGAACTGGATAATAGTTCGTAAGTTTTCAATTTTGTTTGGACTTGGCACCCAAATATTATAAGTATTTCTCTTGTTATGTAGCGACGGATCTTCTTTTAATTTCAATAGCAATTCGTTGATTTCCGTAGGGGGAGGTGCAATATTTATTTCCTCCGCATCGCTTGTTTCCACATCAATCACATCCGGTGTTATCAGTGGCCATTCTTCAAGAAGATTCTTACCCTCTTCTGTCAAATCCCACTTTCTATTACCAACACCTTGTATCAACCCGAGAACTTCTAACCAGTCCATTCTGCGTCGTGTGTTACTTAAATTAGCCCAATCGAGACAATACTCCCGGCAAAGTTCCTTGTCCATTTCTTCAACCGTTTTAGGGGCTGAAACAAGCAATTCCAGCACTTCACCAACAAGTCGGTACTTGTCGTGCAGCAAATTAGCTAATTCTTTTTTTGTCGGAGATTTAAAGAAGTCTAATCCGATGTCAGTTAGACTTAAAACACCGGATCGGTTGCTCACTAAACCAATACCTTTTAAGAATGGAGCATACGAACGCCATGGATACGATGTGCTAACCGAACTAAGAACAGGAGTTGAGCACAAGTCAACAAAGGAATTATTTCCTATCAACTGAACTAATTCGACTACGATATTAAACCAGTCCTGTTTTCCCCCTCGAAGTTCAGGAATTGACCAGCCTTTTCTTTTCCATTCGGCTTTTTGTTTTTGAATATCACTAATCTTCACGTAATTAGTCCTCCTAAACTGCATTTTGCATTGCCTGTTTATTCGCATAGCCACATGCAACTATTCCTTCTTGCATTGTCATCTTTTCCGTTGCAGAAACGTTGCAAATGTGTTCCAGTACATTTTTTCTCTATTGAATAAGTGCCCGAAATCCCTTTATATTCAAGGGATTTCGGGCACTTATAAGTTATTCGGTATCATTCCCACTCAATCGTAGCTGGTGGCTTGCTCGTTACATCATACAGTACGCGGTTGATGTGCGGTACTTCGTTTACAAGGCGGGTACTAACTTTTTCTAGTACGTCCCATGGGATACGTGCCCAGTCGGATGTCATGCCGTCGATGGATGTTACGGCGCGGATTCCGATTGCGTAGTCATACGTACGTGCATCGCCCATTACGCCTACACTGCGAATGTCAGGCAGTACGGTGAAGTATTGCCAAATGTCGCGTTCTAGACCTGCTTTTGCTATTTCTTCGCGAAGGATGGCATCAGATTCACGTACGATTTCTAGTTTTTCTTCCGTTACTTCGCCAAGGACACGGATTGCAAGTCCAGGACCCGGGAATGGCTGACGCCAAACGATTTCATCTGGGAGACCAAGCTCTGTACCAAGCTCGCGAACCTCGTCCTTGAATAATGTTTTTAGCGGTTCGATCAGCTTAAACTGCATGTCCTCTGGTAGTCCGCCAACGTTATGGTGAGATTTGATTGTTTGCGCTGTCGCAGTACCACTTTCAATGATATCTGTGTAAAGTGTTCCTTGTGCCAAGAAGTCCATGCCCTCTAGCTTGGAAGCTTCATCGTCAAATACATAGATGAATTCGTTACCGATGATTTTGCGTTTCTTCTCCGGATCAGAAACTCCAGCTAGCTTGCTCATGAAGCGTTCGCGAGCATCGATTTTAATCACGTTCATATGGAAGCCTTCAGAGAAGGTTTTCATCACGCTCTCTGCTTCGCCTTTACGAAGTAAGTTGTGATCGACAAACATACAAGTCAATTGGTCACCAATTGCTTTATGTATTAATACAGCAACAACAGAAGAGTCAACTCCTCCGCTTAGTGCGCATAATACTTTTTTATCTCCTACTACTTCACGAATTTTTTCGATTTCCATTTCAATGAAGCTTTCCATTGTCCAGTCGCCTTTTGCTTTACATACATCGAATACAAATTGACGAAGTAATTCGATTCCGTAGATAGAGTGACGTACCTCTGGGTGAAACTGAACTGCATAAAGACCCTTTTCTACATTTGCCATTGCAGCCACTTCACAGGATGGGCTCGTCGCGATTACCTCGAAGCCTTCAGGTGCAGCTGTCACATGGTCTCCGTGACTCATCCATACGACATGGTTTTTCGGAAGATCGCCGAATAGCGCTGTTGGATTCTTTACATCGATTTCTGCTTTCCCATATTCACGGAAAGATGCTTTTTCTACTTTTCCGCCATAGAAGTGAGCCATTAATTGCATTCCATAGCAAATTCCTAGGATTGGAATATTTAATTCAAAAATAGCTGGGTCGATGTGAAAAGCATTTTTATCATACACAGAATTTGGACCACCTGAAAAAATGATACCGGTAGCATTCATTTTCTTCACATCTTCAGCAGTTACTGTGTGTGGGTGAAGCTCACTATATACGCCAAATTCACGGATACGGCGAGTGATTAGCTGATTGTACTGACTTCCGAAATCTAGAACAACAATCTTTTCTTGCTCTTTCAACAAAGGAGTTGAAGACATTTTATCCACCTCTTCTAAATAGTTTCCAAACCGTACCGTATAATAAAAACGCGTACGAAAGTATTTCCTCTTTCTACGCGTTTATGATCTCTACTGGAAAAAGGCGAATGCACCGCAAAAAATGCATGGGAGCATTCACCTTCATAGTCAAGTCATTTTCGGTAACTTGGTAGAGACATCCGAACCATATTATCGGACATATACGAGGGCAACTTTGGTCAATTTAATTTCCTTCAAGTTTACAGGTACTTAGATGTAAAATCAACTGCCTAACTGATTGATTAAATTTTCCCAACTTTCTCTCAACAATTGAAAGTTTAACTCGTTTTTATTATTACCATAGAAGCCTTTTTGATATTCTTTCGTTAATCGTTTCATATGGTTTTCACCAAAACTCTCATCTACTGACTTTGCAAAGTCCATGAGAGTTTGTCCTTGGCTTCTCTTATAGCCGTAACTCGCCAGTTGCTTCAATAGCTGATGATACATCTTTTCAAAGGTTTTCCAATCCTTTGCTCTTATACGATAAGAAGGAATCAATATCTTTGCGATCCACTTTCTTCGATAATGATAGAAGATCAAGGCTAACAGAATTAATCCAACGATTGACCAGATAACAGCAGCCTTATGATTATCTATCCAATCTACTACACTTTCCATGCGCTCTGTGAAAGTCTTAGAAGTGGCTTTTTGCTGATTAGTAGCTTCTTCTGGTCTTTCCGGTGCTTGTTCCGGCTTTTCCATAACAGGAGAAGTTACTTCTGTTTGTCTTTCCACATCATAATCGATATTTGCATAGTTCGTAAATCCGATTGTTGGCTCAAATGGCATCCAACCGATTCCTGGTAGATACGCCTCTACCCATGAATGGGCATTGTTATTTGTAACCTGATAAACAGTCATGTCTCCTGTTTTTTCAAAGTCCTCTCCAGGAGCAAAGCCTTTTACCCATCTTGCTGGCACTCCGATAGACCGGAGCATTACAACCATAGAAGTAGAGAAGTTATCACAATAACCAATCTTTGTATCAAAAAGGAATTGGTCTACATAATCAATGTCACCAGTCGGGATAGCTGCTTCGTTTTGATTGTAAGAGAAGCCATTTTGTCTGAAGTATCGCTCAATACGCTTAGCTCTCTCATACAGATTATCCTCTGTAGAAGTTACTTGCTCTGCAAGATCTCTCACTCGCTGTGGCAGAGTATCAGGCAATTGAAGATAGCGATCTAGGTCTTCCCCTAATTCCTCCATCCCATCTAAAGTGGTAGCTCGCAATTCAGTTAAGCTGTATTCCGGCTCACTAAATTCAATTTCATATTGCTTTGGTAAGGAAGTAGCTCGTCCATCCTCAGGACCTATTTGCTGATTAAATGCTGTCAGACTATAATACGCTTCAGACCCGGTATGAATTTTGCTGATACCATATGGCTGAACAACATGAGAAAAGTCTCGAATCATATTAATAGAGGCAATCTCTGTTTTTTCTATTGGACCTGGAGTTACATCTTGAATAAAAGAAGATCCTGCTGGAATAGTAATGGAATCATACGGAGGCTCTTCAGAATTTATCCATCCCTTTGATGTATAAGTATCCTTTGTCTCTACCTTCCAATATTGTCTAGAAGAAGACACTGCCTGAAATACTAATGTGTCATCACTTGCAAATGCCCCACCTAGCTTTTCATCATTATCTCCATACCCTACCTTTCTAAGTGTTCCACCATTCCCTCCTCTTCCAACTGCATCTAAATTAGAGGATGTAAAGAAGGGCACTGGATCAGGCCATACAGGTGCTGCCTTAGGTAAGAGGTAAGCTACCCCTCCACTGAGCCCCAATACCAGAAAGAGGCTTGTAACAACAGAAAAGAGAAATTTCCCCTTATTCTCTAGACCATGCTCTTCCATAAGCTTTTTGGCATATAGCAATCCCATGATCATAAAACCAGAGGTCAATGTAATAATTATTCCCGTTTTTCCATTGTAAGGACTAAAGGTATCCAGGATTGTTACGAATAAAACAGTTAGCACAAAAAACAATAACAGGCTTTTTCGAATCATAATCCAATAGTTAATCAGATAAGCTGCCATCCAGAGAAGTACATAAAAAAGTGCAGTCCGAAAAGGATCCGTGATAGCTGTCCATTCTCCCCTCATGACAGCTTCTATGTTCTTCATGAATACTTGTCCCAAAAAGCTCCAGCCTTCTCTAGAAAAAAAGGATACATCGGCATATATATAGACAACAATCCAGCCTATCAGCAGCATCTTAATCGGAATACCTATTTTCCAGCTGAGGCCAATAAAATAAAATAAAAAGGATATCCCTATAAATAGTAGAAATAGTCCCATATAATTCGTGTCAGTCAGCACAATGACCGGCTTCAGCCACTCTCTTAATAACATAAAGACAAATACGTAGATGATAAATGTTAGTAATCTATTTTGATTAGACGCAGACATTTAGCGTTTCACCTCCATAAAGGCTTGAGCAAATCGATCCTTTGAAATTGTATGAACATGAATGCCTCTGCTCCTTGCATACTGATAAATAGAAGTTTCCTCTTTTGATAATTTTTCATCTTTACTTTTTACCACGAAGCATCTACATGCCCTCATACCACCTGCAGCCTTTTGAATACTATCAATCCATTCATAAGTTAGGGAACTCGTGATATATAAAATAGAGGTTGCCTGCGCAATGGCAGGATCCCCTACTACCACCTGCTCCATCGGCTTTGTTAAGTCCGGCTGAACCCTGGTCAAGTGATACAGCGATTGCTGCAATTGTCCTTCGTTTTCTACTGATTGGAAAAACACACGATCTTCTCCTATAGAAAGAAAGGCGCTAGAGGCTTGATGGCGTACAACTGACTGGAGAATAGAAGCCGTAAAATCTACAACATCCTCAAACAACGGAGAGGGAGATCTGTCCATTAGGATAAATAAATCCTGAGATTGCCTGTCTTCAAATTCCTTTGTCTTCAATGTCTGTGTTCTAGCAAAAGATTTCCAGTGAATCCAAGAAACACGATCTCCTGGCTGATAAGATCTTACCCCAGTTGCCATAGTTGTATCTTTATTTACCTGAATCCTAGACGCAGCTGCTCCTTGGTCATACCTAGTTTCTATTGGTATATACACCATATCCGTTAAATTAGGAAAGACTAATATTTTCTTTTTATTAGCGATAAATTTCTCTTTTTTTACCCAACCAAATAAATCGCTAACTTGGATTGTTACTCCGTTAAACTCATGCTCCCCACGTGGGATACGATCTATTTCATATTTCCAAGTGAACTCCTTTTTCATTCCCCAAAATACGAGCTGCCTTCTCGGTAATCTGTTTTTTAGTGAGGAGCTAACCTCCTCTTGAAACCATACAAATAGAAGAGGAAAACCATTCTCCCTTGTTACTTTCACAGTAGCCGCAAATTTCCCTCCACTATGAACCTTTCCCGTCTCAATCGTCCGTTCTACCTCTAGGTTGGATAAAGGATATAAAAATAGTAGTAGGGAATACAAAGAAAGCGGAACTACCAGATAAAAAAGAAACCAACTGACAAATCCCCCCTGGAACATCGCATACACAAATGCTACAACCAGGAGAAATAACACTCCCATAAATCCCTTCCATTTTTTCATTCCAACTAATCTTGCAAGCATCTAATTGACCTTCCTTTTAATAGGAACAGGAGCCCTCTTCACGATTCTTCCTAACACTTCTTCTGATGAGATACCGTCATACCTTGCCTCTGGACGAAGAATCACCCGATGTCCAAAAACAAATGGAAGAAGGTATTGAACGTCATCAGGCAACACATAGTCTCTTCCATTTAATAAAGCAATCGACTGGGAAGCTCTCATGAGTGCTATAGAGGCACGTGGACTAACGCCTAAATAAATATAAGTGTCATTTCTTGTACGAGCTGCCAAGTCTACGATATATGCTTTAAGAGTAGCGTCTACGTTTACTTCACGCGCTTTCCTTTGTAAAGCAACCAGCTCTTCAAGAGTAATGACAGGCTCTAAGGTCTCAAGCGGAGAATCATGCTCTAAGCGATTTAATATTTCTATTTCCTCTGTTGCGCTAGGATAACCCATTCTTACCTTCATCAAGAAGCGGTCTAACTGTGCCTCTGGAAGCGGGTAGGTCCCTTCATGCTCAATCGGATTTTGGGTTGCCATTACAAAGAATGGTTTTGGAAGGGGCATCGTCACACCATCGATTGTTACCGATGCTTCCTCCATCCCTTCTAGCAGGGCAGACTGTGTTTTAGGAGATGTTCTATTGATCTCATCCGCTAAAACAATGTTCCCTAATATAGGTCCTGGGCGAAACTCAAATTCTAGTTCCTTAGGGTTATAGATAGAAACCCCTAGCACGTCCGATGGTAATAAGTCTGGGGTAAATTGAATTCTTTTAAAATCTGCACCGATCGACTTTGCTAATGCACGTACCATCATTGTTTTCCCTACCCCTGGCACATCCTCTAGGAGAATATGACCTTCTGCTAGTAATGCTACCACTGCAAGCTCGGCAATGTCTCTTTTCCCAATCATCACCTTTTCTATATTTGAAATAATTAATTGCATTTTATTGTAATCTACCACTAATGTTTCCCCCCTGCTTTCTATTAATTGACTAATCTGATAATTCGATGTGCAATGAGACTAAAAAAAATTAACCCACATACTCTTTATTATAGAGTTTGTGGGTCTAGTTGAATATATTTATTTCCAAAATTCATCAAATATAGTAATTGGCATATGACGTTTATGCATAGAACGATTGTAAAATCCTTCTATTTTTTCCTGTACCTCTGGTGATACTTGTTTACCTTCTAGATAATCGTCGATATTATCGTAAGTCACTCCCAGTGCTACCTCATCTGGTAAGGCTGGGCGTTCCTCTTCTAAATCTGCAGTCGGAACCTTGGTATACAAATGCTCAGGTGCACCTAGATACTTTAGGAGCTGCTTCCCTTGTCTCTTGTTTAGTCGGAATATAGGAGTTAAATCGACACCGCCATCTCCATATTTCGTATAAAATCCTGTCACTGCCTCTGCTGCATGATCTGTTCCCAGGACGATACCATTATTCATAGCGGCTATGGAATATTGTGCCTTCATACGTTCTCTAGCCTTTTCATTCCCTTTCGCAAAGTCGCTCAAAGTGATTCCAGCTTCCACTAAGGCACGAGCACTTGCATCTACCGCTTCTTTAATATTAATCGTTAGACGTTTACTTGGCTGTATAAAGTCTAACGCGTCTTGGCGATCATGCTCATCGAATTGTACACCATAAGGAAGGCTTACCGCGATAAAGGAATACTTATTCTCACCTAGCTCCTCATTTAATTCATTTACCGCTAGTTGAGCTAGTTTTCCTACTAAAGTAGAATCCTGACCACCAGATATGCCTAGTACCATGCTTTCTAAAAAAGGATGTTTCTTTAAATACGCCTTCAGAAAGTCAATGCTTAATCGAACCTCTTCTTCCACGTCAATGACTGGTTTTACCTTTAATGCTTCAATAATTTCTCTTTGTTTATCAGACATTAATAAGCCCCTCCATTTTGTGCAATAAATTGTTGTTCCATTTCCTTCGTTTCTTGAATGTTACGCATTTTGTTATCCCAGCATTTTTGGCTTAAATCAACTGGATATTCCTCTGGATTTAAAGAGCGTTTATATTCATCCCATAGAAGTTCAAGATTCTCCTCTGCATAACGACGAATCTCTTCTAAGGACGGATTGTTATAGATAATCTGGCCATTTTCTATAACCTTTACATGCAAATCCTTCGCTTCAAAGTTTGTAACAAACTTCGAAACAAATGTATGAATTGGATGGAACATCTTCAATCTTTCCTCTTGTGATGGGTCCTCATCATGCATGGTGATATAGTCACCCTGAGATTTTCTATTCCCTTTATCAATAATTCGATAAAGTTTCTTTTGCCCAGGGGTAGTAACTTTTTCTGCAGTGGAGGAGATTTTAATCGTATCTTCCATTTCTCCTTGCTCGTTTTCGATGGAGACAATTTTATATACTGCTCCAAGTGCTGGTTGGTCATAGGCTGTGATCAGCTTTGTTCCGATTCCCCAGCTATCCACTCTTGCTCCTTGGGCTTTAAGGTTCAGTATCGTATATTCATCCAAATCATTCGAAACAATTATTTTTGCATCATGGAAGCCTGCAGCATCTAGCATCTTCCTTGCTTCCTTAGACAAGAAGGCGATATCCCCAGAATCTAAGCGAATGCCAATGAAGTTAATTTTATCCCCTAGCTCCTTCGCCACTTTAATAGCAGTTGGTACTCCAGTTTTCAACGTATTGTAAGTATCAACAAGGAACACACAATCCCTATGTCTCTTTGCATATGAATGAAAAGCTTCGTATTCGTTCTTATAAGCTTGAACAAGTGAATGAGCATGGGTTCCTGCTACCGGGATTCCAAAAAGCTTTCCTGCTCGTACGTTACTTGTAGCTTCAAAGCCACCGATAAATGCAGCTCTTGTTCCCCATATAGCCGCATCCATTTCCTGTGCTCGTCTGGAACCAAACTCCATCGCCACCTCTTCTTTTACTACTTGTTTAATACGAGAGGCCTTTGTAGCGATAAGTGTTTGATAATTAACGATATTTAGCAGTGCAGTTTCTACCAGCTGCGCTTCTGCCAACTTTGCTTCTATACGGATAATTGGTTCGTTTGGAAACACTAATTCCCCTTCAACCATCGAGTAAACATCTCCAGTAAATCGAAGTGTACGTAAATAATCTACAAAGTCTTCTCGGTAGCCGAGATCATGTTGCAGGTATTCTAAATCACTTTCGCTAAAACGAAAATCTCGTAAGTAATCAAGACACCTCTCTAATCCAGCAAAGACAGCATAGCCATTTCCAAAGGGAAGCTTCCGAAAAAAGAGTTCAAACACTGCTTTTCTCTCGTGCATATTGTCTGCCCAATACGCCTCCGCCATATTTATTTGATAAAGATCTGTATGTAACATTAAACTGTCATCTGGATAATTTTTTTTCATTAGAATAAAATCTCCTTCTCGTCACTATTAGACTAATTATACACCATTTACCCTTTTACTTTGCAATTAATCCGTCACCACTATACACGCAGACATCTGTCTTAAATGGAAAGAGGAGACGAGCGAATACCAGGCGGGAAGAATAATTATTCTTTTGTCCGAAGATGTCTAACTGTGCAATTCTCTTTTCGACAAAATAAAACCAGCCACCCTAAAGAGCGACTGGTAAAGATTGGTTACCCATATAATATATTTACTCAAAGATATAAAAATCGTCAAGAAAAATAAGTAAATTACTGAATGTTATTTTAATAAAACACCTTTAACAAAACGCTTAATCGAAAACATACCAGCTTAACTGTACATTTATCATAATCGCTATTTTTATTTAGATAAGTCTACACAGCCCTGATAGATTAACTCAAATAATTCTTCAATATCCTCTTCCTCCACGCAAGAAAACGCTACACGAATGTCGGTTGAATTACTCGCGATGACTCCAACCCCATATTCATCTAACAAATGAAGACGAAGAGTTTCTGCATCAAGCTCCTTTAACTTCAAACACATAAAATAACCTGAATTAAACGGGTAGTATGTCCAATAAGCATTGAATTTTTCGTTAGCAAGCACTTCTTTTGTTTTTATTGCACGGCCCTGCATAATTTCAAGTTTTTCCTTTTTCTCCACTTGGAATTCAGGAGATGTTAAGGACTCTAAAATAATTGTCTGAGAAACGTGAGAACCACTAGAGATTGTTCCTCTAATAAGTCCCTTCGTTTTTTGCTCTAAAGCATCCAGTACATCTGCTCCAGCTGCATATGTGATAAAGCCAACTCGAAGTCCCCACACATAGTTTTCCTTCGTTGCCCCATCTACCTTTACAGGTAAAATATTTGGGTGAATGCCAGCAAGCAAGCCGAAAAGAGATTCCTTAATAGAATCCTCGTAGAATAAACCGAAATACGCGTCATCTAGTACTACTACTAAATTAAGTCCTTTATCTGCAGCTTCCTTTAAAGCAAGCACAATTTCTTCTGCTTCTTTTACGGACGGAGTATACCCGGTTGGATTGTTCGGGAAGTTCAACAGAACGATTGCCTTGCCTGTTTGTTTTTGAAGCGTTTCACGGAAAGAATCTATATGGAATCCACCTGCTTCATTGAACAGAGAGAAGGTTTCCACTTTACCTCCTCTTCTAATTTGAAACACTGTATTATAATTTCCCCAGTATTGGTCAGGGGTGATAATTACATCACCAGCATTCACAAACAAATCTGCCACTATACTTAGACCGTGAGTTAGAGCATTCGTCACTATTGGCTTCCCAAAGGATTTATCTCTCATAGAAGGATTGTCTTCCAGAATTTTTTCTCTCCAAGCAGTTCTTAGCTCTTCTTTCCCTTGAGGTGGTGCATATGGATAAATATCCTTTGGGCTATAGCCTAACTTTTCTTGGATGTGTTGAAAGTGCATCGGCAATCCATTTTCTGTTGCTATCCCAATGGTAGCGTTAAAACGATGAGCTTTTTTACTAGCCTCTGCACTTTGGCTTAAAATTCCCTTTGGATAATAAAGGCTAAGTCCTAAATCCGATAACATATGAAAGATTGCTGGATTTTCGTTTTTTATCTTATCATTTAATTGTACAGCCAAAGCATTCATCTATTGGACCCTCCAGAATTTCTATTTTGTACATATTGTACTTCATTTCATTACAGGTTTGTATCCTTTACCGCAATATATTGACTACCGTACAGATTGGACACGACTATTCTGCCAATAGCTCTAAGGTGATCGGACAATGGTCGCTCCCCATAACATGCGCATCGATAGAAGCATCCTTTAGCTTGGGAGCAAGCCTTTCGGAAGCGATAAAGTAGTCAATTCTCCATCCGATATTTCGCTCACGAACCTTACTCATATAGCTCCACCAAGTGTAAGCACCCTCTTGGTCGGGATAAAAATAGCGAAATGTATCAATAAAACCCTCTTCTAGCAAAGCTGTCATTTTACCACATTCCTCTAGGGTAAAGCCAGAATTTCCTCTATTCGATTTGGCATTCCGTAAATCTATGGGACGATGAGAAACGTTTAAATCCCCACACATGATAACTGGTTTCACCTGATCCAATTGCTTCAAGTACTCCCGCATTTCATCCTCCCATTCAAGTCGATAAGCGAGCCTCGAAAGATCTCGTTTGGCATTGGGAGTATAAACATTCACTAAATAGAAATCTTCGAATTCTAACGTAATAATGCGTCCCTCCTCTTCCATTTCCTTATCTCCAACTCCATAGCGTACAGAGAGTGGCTTGATTCTAGTGAAAACAGCTGTACCGGAATACCCTTTCTTCTGCGCATAATTCCAATACTGCTCATACCCATCCAGCTGTAAATCTATCTGACCGGCTTGCAGCTTTGTTTCCTGCAAACAAATAATATCTGCATCCTTTTCATGAAAATATTCTAAAAACCCCTTCTGCACACAGGCTCTTAGCCCATTTACATTCCAAGAAACTAACTTCATTTTATTTCCCCCTCATAAAAAAAGGCTGTCTAATGCACGTGTAGCCATCTATGTATCTATTCATTATATCACGTAAGTTTAGGCATATAGGGTAGTCCATCTCCTGCATGCTTGCAGTTTGTCATACACAATAAAAAACTACCTCCATTGTATCAAGAGATAGTCTGATCACACTTATTTTTCTAGAGCAGCTCCTAAAAACTTTGCAAGCTCCAGCATGCCATATTTCCCTGCCTTCGCTTCTGCATCTGCGTTGTAATTCGTATTCGTGTTCACATCGTACGTATAAACTTCTCCATTCGCATCTTGAATAAACTCGATCCCCGCAACATCAATATGACTAGCCTTTAGAAATGCTTCATAACGAGAAATCAATTCCTCACTTAAGTCTTCTGTAATCTCAAACTTGGGTCGCTGAATCGGCTCCTCCCCAACAGGGCAGTAGGCATCCCCGATTTGACATGCATCAGCAGGACACAATTCGAATCCCTCCGATGTGTCCACTCTTACCGCATAGACATACTTGCCTCCTATAAACTCTGCTCTTGTAATATACGACTCTGGGGATTGGATGTATGCTTGAATCAATGTAATGCCATCTACTGGCTCTTCAAATGTTGGACCGTAAACGTATTCCTTTAATGCATCTATCGTTTGAAACAGCTGTACTCCCAATCCTTTTCCAGCTCTATTATGCTTCGTAATAAACGGAGTAGCTCCTAGCTTTTCTGCAGCTAGTAAAATCTCTTCCTTCCCGACCGCAGCAATTGTTTTTGGCGTTCGAATCCCATTTGCAGATAATGCTGTATATTGGTTGATTTTGCTAAGCTCCAAACTGAGCGCCTTTGTCCCATTAAACACTGTACGACCGTGAAGCTCTAGCCAAGAAAGCACACCACCAGCAAGCTCAGGAGCATACCGATGTCCACGCGTATGAGAGGAAGCGCTCATCCGATTATAAAATACTCCCTCTGGCGGAGTAGCTGTAAGATCCACTATTCCCTTATCAAGATGCCAAGACTCATATGGCAACTGTAACTCTTCAAGACGCTTCGTTAAATGAACTGTCCACTCATCATTTTCATGGATTATATAAATCTTTCGCATCGCGTATTCTCCTTTTAATCCCTATTATTCTTATTGGTATTATTATTCTATAAAGCCCAACAGAAAACAATAGATTTGTTTCGAAGAATAAAGAGAAGCCATCCATTAAGAATACCCAAGCCTATCCCCAGCGGTCGCTGGCCATGCCCTCCCCCCATTCCTAACCGAGAGTAAAGTTGGGCTATCCAAGAATAAATCCCGACCGAACGAGAGTAAATCGGCTAAATGAGAATAAAGTTGGGCTATCCGAGAGAGAATCCCAGCTATCCGAGAGTAAGCTCTCATTGAACGAAAATAAATTCCCCTCGAACGAGAGTAAAGCACCCACCTATCCCAAGTGGACTTGGACCATGCCCTTCCACCATTCTAACCGAGAGTAAAATTTGGCTATCCGAGAGTAAAGCCCCCAATCAGGATTACGACCCTGGCGATAGTTACTTCTATCCCTCGTTTTGTCAGCTAGAACGAAGATCGACCACCTCTACCAATGAAAATCAGGATATTCTACATCTGGATAATAACCCCCTCCGGTAGACCGTACCATTCATTCGTATACTGTTGTAAACTTCCAGTATAAATAAGCTGGAGTCCTTCAATCTGTGCAAGATCGGCTGGGGTAGTTAAGCAAGGCTCCTTCTCTATTCTCAATTCTTTCGATTCTAATAAAATGGTTGAGACAAATTGAGAGCAAAACAATTTAGATTTTCTTTCCCATCGTTTATTGAAAAGAACACCAAATAATCCAAGGAAGTTATAGGAATATGACTCACATTCTTTTCTTATTTCCAGAGCTCTATCTCTCATTTTTCCGTAGCTGCTTAATGAAACCTCACATTTATATATTTCACAGCTCGCCTCTTTAAATAGACCTCCCCGAGCATCCTCCATAACAAAACCACCGATAAATGGATTTCGTTTATGCTTCCTTCCAAAGCTATACATTTCCCTCAGGTCTTCATCAAAAGCAATTGACACATGATTATATTCTTCCTTCGTAAACATTTTTATAAGCTTGGAAAGCCATGTGCCCGTATCACTAAATACTAGATAAATTTCCTTCAACTTAACCACCTCTACATATGACAATCGTTCACCTTTTCTTTTATTATCGTCGCAACAATTGTATAGAAGGAGTGTCTCAAGATTGATTCTCCCTAAGGCTTAAGCCGTATTTATCAAAAAAATCTGTAAAACACCTCCAATTTATTAACTTTTAGGCGTTGGTATGTTATAGTAATCGTGAAATGGTTTCCTAAAAGGAGGGAATATAATGCAAAGTATAGGCATTCCTGGCTTAATACTTATCTTAATAATTGCCCTAGTCATTTTTGGTCCTTCTAAGCTCCCTCAATTGGGAAAAGCGGTCGGGCAAACTCTAAGAGAATTCAAAAGCTCTGCGCGTGAGAGTGTAATAGATGATGAGAAAAAAATCGAAACGACAAATGATTCAGATACAAAAAAATAAGCGCTTATGTCTGCCCTGCAAACATATGGAGGACATCAAGTTGGAACTTGACCACCATTTGACCTCAAGGGACGCAGCGCTGAAACCGAACAAATAAAAAAAGCGGAAAAGGAGGCTATCTCCTATTTCCGCTTTTTTCTATTTCACCGCTTTTGCAATTTTCTCCGCAGTTTCTTTTCCATTTTTGATACAAGGCCCAATGCCAACCCCATAATAATAGCATCCTGCTAGAAAAACATTCGGATGACTTTCTTTCATTTTATCGGTTAAGGATTGAATTGCCTTGGCATGTTCTAGTGTATAAACGGGCATCAAATCATTCCACTTGGTTACCTCGACAACCTTAGGATTTCCTTGGAGATGTAAGCTTTTTTGAATATCCGCAAGCGCAACCTCTAACAATTCACTTTCTGTCATATCCTTCATGCTTTCAAAATGAGGATTCGAATTTTTATAAAACATTCTAACGAGTAGCTGACTGTTCTTGGAGGTATGTTTCCACTTTCGACTTGTCCAAGTACATGCATTACATTTCACCTCTGAGTTTTCAGAAACAATGTACCCTGTTCCTTCAGCCGGAAGCTTGTTATCTGGGATATCGAACCCGAGATAGATACTAATAAGAGAGGAATTTTTCAATTTGTTGAAGTCCTCATTCAGTTCCTTGTTTTGAAGTATCTGTTGAGTCACCTGATGCGGCGTACTTAAAACCACATAATCTGCCTCTACTACCTCTCCATTTGAAAGAGATAACACATACCCATTTGCTGTTTTTTCTAAGCCTGTTGTTTGGACGCCCTTTAAGATTGAATGCTCGCTAAGCTCCTTCTCGATTCCGTCTATCAACGTAGATAGTCCTTCATCAAAGGAAATGAATTTTTTATTGGCCGCTTTTTGGAATTGCTCTTTATTCTCTCCAAGACCTTTGATAATACTACCGTAATTATTTTTATAGTCAATTAAGTAAGGTAGCGTAGATGCTAGAGTGAGCTTATCAAGACTTCCTGAATATACACCAGATAGGACAGGTGCTACCTGCTTTTCTACTAGTTCTTTTCCTAAAAAATATTCAAGAAATTCTCCAATGGAGCTTTCCTTTGTAAAACGATCATTTGGCAGCTCAAAATCTCTTAATGCTTCCTTTTTTCCTTGTTCGGAAACCAACGTACTGCTGTTCAAGGATTCTATACTAGTAGGTATTCCAAACACTGCATCTGCTGGAATGGCATGCAATTCGTTGTTTGTATATAAATAAGAAATTCCTGTAGCATTATAGACCAGCTTTTCTTCAAGCCCCAGCTCTTTCACGAGAGGCATGACTGATTCATGACGGGCAACGATAGAATCTGCTCCTACCTCCATAATAAAATCATCCTTTTGTACAGAATGAATTTTACCTCCTAAATAGTCATTGGCTTCTACAAGCGACAGCTGTACATCTAAGGAATGCTCTTCTTTTAGTCTGTGCAAGTAGTGCATTGCGGAAAGCCCCGTAATCCCTCCACCTATTACAATTACTTTTTTCATCACGTTCACTCCTAATATTCCTAAAGTTCCATCATTAGTATAACCTCTCTAAATAACATCGAATATGATTTCTATCACTCTCATTACTAGTTTACACGCTTTGTTTACAGGATTGTCAAAATTATCAGCGGATATCCAAAAAAGCGAAAACTCTCTCGCGTTTCTCCAAACAAGCAATGAAGAGCGTATTCATTATAGCCGAATCCCATTGACATTAAGGAGCAAGGCGTGGAGCTGGAAATCAAAGAACCCCCCTATCTATCTTTAGGAGGGTACTGCGTCTTTATATTTTTCTTATGACGGCACGAACTGGACTTCCATCCGCCCCTTCAATTCGCAAAGGTAGCGCAATCAGATCATACTCTCCTTCTTCGACGTTATCCAATAAAAGATTCTCTAGAATATATACGCCATGCTGGTAGAGAGTGTGGTGGATAGGGAGCTCCTTGCTAGTTATTTGATCCACTGATGGGATATCAAGGCCAAGTAAAAAGATCCCCTTCTCCTTTAGAAATGAACCGATATCTTCTCTGAGCAATGGAATCTCCTTCGGAAATTCCAAAATATTCGATTGGTTCTTCGTCTTCAATAGGAGTCTTTCTGCTCCATCAAGGTCATAGGATTGCAGCTCTTCTCCCCCTATATATTCACGACCCGTCACATCTATTATTCTTGCTCTTCCTATATATATATTGACATCAAGCTGGTCGATTGTAGCAGCACCGCTATTAAAATGAAAGGGAGCGTCTACATGTGTGCCAGTATGAACGCTAGCGGTTAATTTCCCAATATTCACAGAGCCAGTCTGTTCCTTTGTACTTGCAAGCTCAAACTGAAAAGGGGTGTCTCCTGGCCAAACAGCTATTTTATTGGACAAAGGGTTTGTAATATCAATCCATTTATTCATATTTCACCTCTATAAAGTTGTTCGCAAATCCCATAGCTCAGGGAAAAAACGATGATCTAATACGTTCCGTAAATATTGTACACCAGCAGAGCCTCCGGTTCCCGTTTTGAAGCCTATTATTCTCTCTACCGTCTTCATATGACGGAAACGCCACTGCTGAAGACAATCTTCAATATCTATCAGCTTTTCAGCAAGCTGATAGAGCTCCCAATGCTTATTAACATCTAAATATATTTCCTTCCAGGCAGCTGCCACAGTTGGATCGCCTTTATATGTTATCGAAAAATCACGATTCAGTAGCTCAGGATTTATTGGGAATCCGGCTCTATGCAACGCCCTGATGGAAGCATCATAGATGCTAGGAGCGGAAGAGGCAATGGTCAGCTTCTCGTGAAGCTCCTTGTCTTTTTCGTATATTTTTAGAATATGCTTTGTCTTATAGCCTAATAAGAATTCTATTTGCCGATATTGGAACGATTGAAAGCCTGATGATTTACCAAGCTGATCACGAAATTCTAAGTACTCAGCTGGGGTTAACGTAGAGAGAACATCCCAGGCCTGAATAAGCTGAGACTGTATTTTCGTCACTCTTGCTAGCATCTTAAAGGATTCCTGTAGGCGATCCTCTTCAATTGCTTGGATGGCACTTCCTAGTTCATGAAGAATAAGCTTCATCCAAAGCTCATTTACCTGGTGAATAATGATAAACAAAAGCTCATCATGGTGACTAGTAAGCTGCTTTTGACTAGCTAATACAGTATCAAGCGATAAATAATCTCCATACGTCATGTCCTCTTGAAAATCCGTATGAATCCCCTTTTCCTCTGGAAAACCTTCTTCTACTCTTGTCAAACAGACACCTCCTAGGCAATTACCTCTCTTTTATTCTCATATTTCATGTATTCATGTTGAAGCATAATTTCCTTTAGGCAATTGATAGCTATCCAAACATCCTCGAAGCTATTATATAAAGCCACTGGTGCTAACCGAATACCATTAGGCGCACGAAAATCTGGAATCACCTTTCTCTCCTTCAATGCTTTACATATCCTTGCTGCTTCTTCATGAACAATAAAAACATGTCCTCCACGCTCAGTTGCTTCCCTTGGGCTCACAATTGAAAAAGAAAACTGGCTTAGCTCTTCGTCTATTAAATCCATCATATAATCAGTTAGCTGAAGAGATTTTTGACGAATTCGTTCCATTCCTGCTTCTTGAAACATTTCTAGTGAACCATAAAGAGGAGCAGCACTTAAAATATGAGGGGTACCAATCTGAAAGGCTCCTGCAGTTAATGCTGGAGTCATATAAATATCCAAATCGAATTGCTTTTCTTTATTTGATCCAAACCATCCAGCCAGACCCGGCTTTTTGGAAAGATGTCTTTCATGAACAAACAAGCCTGCCACAGAACCAGGTCCCCCATTCAAGTGCTTATATGTACACCAGAAGGCAAAGTCTACATCCCACTCCTTTAGTTTGTGAGGAATTGCCCCAATGGAATGACATAAGTCAAAGCCGATCAGAATATTTCGTTCCCGGGCTGCTCTTGTTAACTCTTCCATAGCTAAAATTTGGCCACTTCGATAAAGTACGCCCGGCAAAATAATTACCGCCACATCGTCTGACATAGCTTCGATAATATCTTCCTTTTCTAATGTGTGTCCGTTTCTACTTTTGACAATCTTCATATGCTCATCCGTTATTCCATGAAGTGCTAGGTGACTTCTCACAGCATATAAATCGGAAGGAAAGTTTAATTCGTCTACTAAGATTTTCGTTTTCTTTTCAGTAGGTTTATAAAAGGTGGATAGCAGCTGATGAAGATTGGAGGTGGTTGAGCCAGTAATCATGACTTCCTCCTTTGACGCTCCCACTAAATGTGCGCACATTTCTCCCAGCTTTTCCGATAAGTAGTACCAAGGCTGCTCTCCTTGAGTCCATCCATCTATCCCTTGGTTTTTCCACATTCCTAAAACAGTTAATAATGATTGCTCCGCTCTTTTAGATAAGATACCGAGCGAATTACCATCCATGTAAACTGTCTGAGGTATTAGGTAAAACTCATCTCGGTAGGCACGCAATATATCTTTTCTATCCATTTCCTTCGCATATTCTAACGAATTATTCATCAATTCATTTACACCCCTTCCGCCTAACAGAATTTTCTATCTATTCAAAGCATATCCTACTATTTTTATTCATGTCAAAAATCTTTCACTTTATAATAAAGGAGAGATTGCCGTAAAGGGCCTCTCTCCTTCCCATTATTTTAATAGTTGTAATGCCTTTACAAACATCTTCGCTGCCTGTGCACGAGTGGCAGTGTCATTTGGCATAAATCTTCCGTCTTTTCCTACTGCAATATCAAATGTATATACCATGTTGATAGCATTTTTTGTTTCTTGGTGATATTGGCTGATATCTGTAAATGGTGATGCTTGTGTCGGGATGTATGATTTTTGTGTCGCAAGCTCGTAGGAACGCATAAGCATAAGAGCTAGCTGCCCTCTAGTAACAGGCTTACCTGGATTAAATAGCCCCTTATCTCCTTTGACAATCCCAAATTGGTATGCAGTCGCAATAGCTTCTTGTGTTTCTTTTGAATAACCTTGTATATCAGTAAATGGTGCTGTTTGTGTCGCATTCAAGTCTAGTGCTTTCACGATAATGGAAGCTGCTTGTGCACGAGTTAGATCGTTATTTGGCTTAAATGTCCCGTCCTCATATCCACCAACTATCCCTGCCATCGCTGCTTGTTCAATAAATTCCCTTGAGCCATGTTTTTCAATATCTTTAAACGTAAGGCTCGAACTAGTCGACACGGTTACAGATGGAGCATCTTTACTGACATTTCCTTCTTCATCTATAGCCTTAAGAGAAAATATGAAAGATTCATTGAAACCTATATTTTTTACTTGGTAAGATGTTATATCCCCTGCAACCTCTGCAATCTTCGAAGCTCCGTTATACAGCGTGTAACCAGTTACTTTTTTGTCATCGACAGCGGGCTTCCATGTTAAGGTTGCCACTGAATTTTGTACTCTGGCTTTCAATATATCCGTAGCTATCCAAGGCTGATCCTTAAAAATTTGCTCCTTAAAGAGGCTTGCTACCACTTTATATCCGGATTCACTTAAATGGATATTCTGTGGGTTAGGCAAATAATCGGTAGCTTTTTCTGCTATTTGATTTTGCGTAGAAATATACGTTGCCGATGACCCAGCCATAGCTTTTTGAATCGTACCGTTTAAATTAGCAAGTAATTGTTCGGCTTGTTTCTGATGTTCACTAGATAAAAAAGGAAAAGGATTATAATACCCCATCACATAAACTTTCACATCAGGATTAAGAGCATATATCTCTTTTAGTATTGCTTGTGTGTTAGTCCCCACCTGTTGGAGACCAGCACCAATTTTAAATAGATCATAAGAAAGAGCCCCCGTTGAGCTATCAACTTTAATAGCAGGAAGAACATCGTTTGCTCCAGCTGAAAGTGTAATAATGTCGGCTTCTTTAATAGAGGTTTTTAATGAAGCAGTCTTTGTCGTATTGCCAGCTCCAACTATAGGCTTCGTGATGTCATTCTTAATGTCATCCAACAAATTTTGTGTAGTATATCCCGGATATGTAAATCCTTTAGTAAATAATTGTAATACCCCTTCCCCCTTAAGCTCAGCTGCAATAAAATCCGTGTAGCCATTTCCAAGCTCATTTTGTGGGGTAACCCCCGCTGCTAAAGAATCCCCTAGCGCTAAATAATTTACCGGGCTAGCCCATGATGGTCTTCCCTCTTCAGAATCTGCAAGCGTATAAAAAGGGTATCCAACCACTTGAAACAGTAATGCCAAAACGAAAAGTAATCGAGCTCTTTTCCATAAACGTTTCATTTCTTTCCTCCTATCATCCCTATGTTATTTTTGAACAAACACATTTATTCCAACAACAGAATAAAAAAAGAGACCTGGCATTTACATATCTGCAAGGTCTCGGTAGTTGTGTTTGTTGGATTGATTTTAGCATACTTTCCCATATAAATACTGAGAATTTTTTGAGGATTGTTTTTGAGGTGAGAGAGCAAGAACGTTCGTTATAGCGAATGTCCTTTTACTTTTCCGAAGAAAGCAGTATGCCAGAAACGTTGTAGGACTGACATGTAAAATTTCCACGGTTCGCTTACTTATTTCTCCATTGTCTTTCATATAAATCATTTCGGCAATTTGAGCATGCTTCCATACTTTTAGAATCTGTTCACGCACGTTCGTTCCCCCTTTTTCTCTATTATACAGAACAAACGTTCGTGATTCTACTAATATTTTTCTGGAAAACAAACAAAATTCTGCTCACTACCGGTGACCTTGTTTTACCAATTAACATGGATTTGACGCAGCCTCTTCCATCAACGCTTCTACTAAAGAACTAAACTTACTTACAAAAAAGAGCTATCCATGGGGATAGCTCAAGGAATATTATTCTACTGCTTCTTCTGCCTCCATAAATGCAGAGGAAACCTTGTCAAACTCTTCATCACTTTCTATAATGGAGAATTCTTCTCCTTCTTCTACTCGTAAAAAGAAGACGTCCATTTCTTCCTCAGAATCTTCGTCTTGCGTATCCTCTGCAAATCCTACTGCAGCATAATCTACGCCGTCGATGGTCAAGAGACCTAGTACTTCAATTTCTTGTTCCTGGTCATCTTCTCCAAGTAATGCGAAGATGTCCCCAACCTCAATCTTTCCTTTGTTCTCTTCCATTTCTAATTCCTCCTTTTAACGAGTACTTGTTACTCCTCCATTATCTCCTAGCAATCTACTTTTAGCAAAGAATACGAGAGGTTAGATACCCCTTTACTTCCTCAGAGGAAGCTAATGATAATAAATGATTGATATGAGCCTTCCATTCCTCACCTGACAATTCATGTAGGAGATACTTTGCTTCTGGAATAAATCCTGCATGAACAGATATCTCATCAATTTGTAATCCTACCATTAGAGGTAATGCTAGAGGGTCTGAAGCCATTTCTCCACAAATACCTACCCATTTGTTATGCTTATGTGCAGCAGCTACAACCATTTGAATTTGCTTGAGAATTACCGGGTGATAAGGCTGATACAAGTAAGAGACATGCTCGTTCATACGATCAGCTGCAAAAGTGTACTGCACTAAATCATTCGTACCAATTGAGAAAAAGTCGACGGCTTTTGCAAAGACCTCAGCATGCATAGCGGCAGCAGGAGTTTCTACCATCATGCCCACCTCTATTTTACCGACCATAATCCCCTCATCTAACAGCTTTTCTTTTTCTTCAAGAAGCACGGCCTTTGCCTGCTGTAGCTCCTCCATCATGCAAATCATCGGGAACATAATTTTTAAGTGTCCAAAAGCACTCGCTCTTAACAGGGCACGAAGCTGCGTACGAAACGTTTCTTGTGAGCTCAAACATAAACGAATAGCACGTTTTCCCAAAAAAGGGTTTTCCTCTTGCTCTAGGTTTAGATACGGAACGTTTTTATCACCGCCAATATCAATTGTACGAATAACGACGGGCTTATCACCAAATAATTCAAGGATTCTTTTATAGAAATGGAACTGCTCCTCCTCGGAAGGCGCACTCTCTCTATTTACATATAAAAATTCTGTTCTAAATAACCCTATTCCTTCCCCACCAGATCCTCGAACACGTTCAGCATCCTCTATACTGCCAATATTACCGAATACTTTTATCTGTTGCCGATCTTTCGTATAAGTAGGCATATCGTTGTACACATTTAGTTGCCTTTCATTCATCTGTACAATTTTTTGATGATACATTTGCAAAACATCTTCTGAAGGTTCTAATAAAACCTTTCCACTTGTTCCATCCATAATAATTACTTCATTTTTTATCTCAGTAGAGGCGTTCTTTACTCCTACTATTGCAGGGATACCCATAGCTCTTGCCAGAATCGCTGCATGAGAGGTTACACTTCCCTTGTAGAGAATGATTCCTTTTATCCATCGGCGGTCTAATTGAATAGTGAGAGAAGGAGAAAGATCCTCTGCGACAAGAATTACCTCCTGTTGAAGAGAAGAGAGCTCTTCTTCCTTGCCATGTACCAGTTCTCTAATCAGTCTTTCTGTTACATCCCGGATATCCGCAGCTCTTTCCTTCATATATTCATTTGATAGTTCTTCAAACATCTTTATATAAATGGCAGCAACTTCTCGTACAGCAAACTCTGCATTTACGCCATCTTCAATCTTGTTACAAATAGCCGACAAGAGTACTGGATCCTCTAGGACTAGCAGATGTGCTGCAAAGACCTCACCCTGCTCTTGTCCTAATTGATTACCTGCTTTTTCTCTTAACAGCTGAAGCTTCTCTTTTACTTTCTCGATAGCCATCTTAAAACGGCTTATTTCTCCTTCAATTTCCTCTGTGATAATTTTTTCAATTACTGTAGGGGAAGCCTTGTAATGAAAGGCATTTCCTATCACAATTCCTGGAGATACAGCTAACCCTACTATTTCTCGCATATTTCACCTAGATCCTGCTCGATAAGGAATTGCTCTAAATACTTCAACGCTGCCTCCGCATCATCTCCACTCGCACATAGCTCAATGGAAGCCTTTGAAGGAATGGAAAGCGCCATTACAGAAAGAATAGATTTTAAGTTTGCTTCTTGTCCCTCATAAGAAATGATTATGTCAGAATTGAAGCTGACTGCCGCGTTTACCAAAAGAGCAGCTGGTCTTGCATGAATACCATCAGGGGCTGTGATAATAAAGGTTTTCTTCATTTTAAACACCTTCCTTTATTTAAATAGAGAAAAGGGGCCGTCTGAAAAGTCATTTTGAAAGGGCCCCTTTGCGACGAGGATGGTGGCATTTTTAATGCGACCACCGCAGGAGCAATGCTTCATAGCAGATAGGAATGGGTGTCCCATAAGTTTTCTACTTATGGGACACCCCCTCTAAACCGACTACCTCAGTTTATCTATTTCATCTGCTACAAACTGTACACTCGTTCCTACAATTACGTGAATGTGATTTGCCCCTATAACATTGAGACCCAAGACACCGGTTCCCTTTATCTTTTGTTGATCTACTTTCTCCATATCACGCACATCCACTCTCAATCTCGTTGCACAGTACTCTAAAGATGCCACGTTCTCTTTACCGCCAAGTCCATCCAATATATTTTGAGCAAGTCTCTTAAATGGAGTATCTGTAGAACTAGTTTCGACCTCTTCTACTTGCTCATCATCTTCTCTACCAGGTGTTTTCAGGTTAAATTTAACGATGAGGAAGCGGAATAAGAAGTAATAAATTACTCCAAAAACGAGTCCCTGTACTAGTAGCATGTACTGGTTGTTCGCCATGGGCAGTCTGCTACTTAAGAAGAAATCAACAAAGCCTGCACTGAAAGTAAAGCCTGCCGTCCATTGGAAACTAGCTGCAATGAATAAGCTGAGCCCCGTCAAGGCTGCATGAACTACATATAAAGCAGGTGCTAAAAACATAAATGCAAATTCTAACGGCTCTGTGATCCCAGTAAAGAAGGAAGCAAAGCTCGCAGCAATCATAAGAGAAGCTGCCTGTTTTTTACGCTTTGTTTTTGCAGTATGATACATTGCAAGCCCTGCAGCTGGTAGCCCAAACATCATAATCGGGAAGAACCCAGCTAAATACATACCAGTGACCCCTTTAACGCCAGATCCATCCCAAAACTTTCCGATGTCATCAATCCCAATAGTGTCGAACCAAAATACTGCATTTAAAGCATGATGGAGTCCTGTGGGAATAAGCAAGCGATTAAAGAATCCAAATAATCCTGCTCCTGCAGCTCCTAGTTCACTCAGCATTTCCCCAAAGTTGAACAATGCTCCATAAATTATTGGCCAGATGAAAAATAATAAAGCAGAGACCACTAACATAACTACAGAAGTAATAATCGGCACTAACCGTTTACCGCTAAAAAAGGCTAGAAAATCTGGAAGCTTCACATGACTAAATCGATTATAGAGATATGCTGCAATTCCTCCAGATAGAATTCCTATAAATGCGTTTGCAATTTTTTCGAAAGACGGATCTACTTCAGCTACATCGACTCCTTGAAGCAATGCAACCGTTTTTGTAGAAAGCATGGTTGTTGCAACTAAGTAAGCTACTAAACCACTTAAAGCAGCTGAGCCATCTCGATCCTTCGCCAGTCCTACCGCTACCCCTACAGCGAATAAGATGGGAAGATTATCAATGATTGATCCCCCTGCCTTGATGAAGAAAGCTGCAATTGCATTTCCTGCCGCCCCGTTTGGATCAATCCAATGCCCAATACCCATTAATACCGCAGCTGCTGGGAGTACTGCTACCGGCAGCATTAATGAACGACCGAGTCGTTGTATACGTCTCATCATGTAATCCATACTCCTATCATTTTTTATTAACATCAAAACCCTATGCTTGCCGAATTAGAGGGAAGGACGGAAGGCAACCCCTTCTCCTCAACCGGACTTCTAATCTCATAAAATAGAAATGATTGCAAAATCCATAATTGCCTTCCTTACTTTCCTGTTCACCTCCTTATTTCTTGGTAACGATCATAATGACCGTTTTTCCAGCCGTACAGTTGGTAATCTTCTTAGGAGTTATCTCTCGGACAGCGCTATTGGTGATAACAATAGGAGTGATTATGCTTTTGGCATTCTCTCCTACATAATCCAAATCTACTTCTACTAAAATATGGCCTGCTTTGACATCCATACCTTGCTTGACGAAGTGGCGAAATCCTCTCCCTTTTAGAGAAACTGTTTCAAGGCCGATATGAATTAGCAACTCTGTACCATCGCGTGTTCGGAGCCCAATCGCATGCTTCGTTGCAGGTAAATAAGTAATTTCTGCATCCACCGGCGAATAGATTTTTCCTTCCGTTGGCATAATGGCGATTCCTTCTCCTAACATTTTTTTACTGAAAGCTGGATCAGGCACTTCCTCTAAAGAGATCAATTGACCCGTGACAGGGGCGATAACCTGTAATTTTCTTTTTAAAAGTTTACCTAGCAAATCCAAACTCCTTTCCAACAAAATTACTCGTTAGTCATGTATACTGTTTAGACGAGTATTAAAGAACATAAAAAGGGACCGTCTGAAAAGTCATTTTGAGATGGTCCCTTTGCGACAAGGATGGTGACATTTTACAATCTTATTAGGCAAATAAAAAATTTCGCATTAAATGATTGAATGAAAATATATATATCCAATAAAAAAACCTTTCGCACTTAGCGAAAGGCTGCTCATCTTAATAATACATATTAATCCCTTTATTTTTCTGAGAAACAGCATGAGCTAATTTAATAGTAGAAACAGCAATTTCTGCATAAGTCACTTCTTTTGTTGGATTGAATTGTCCTTTTTCTGCAGTTAGCAATCCTAATGAATCTGCTAATGCTACGTATCCTGTATATTCGGGTTTAATGTTCGCTGCATCTGTAAACTCGTTTTTATAAATCTTGCTATTTTTAGCTGCTGCATCTAATCCCATTGCCTTGATGGACCAAGCTGCTAATTCCTCTCTTGTCACTTTTCCATCTACGTCAAACGTTTTAGAATCAACTGAAATAATACCAGTCTCCACTGCACGCTGAACTACTTGATAGAGTGGATGCTTAGAATTGATATTTTCAAAAGCTTGATTAGGATTTTCTTCTCCATAATACCCTCCATAAATAGAAGTAAGTGAGTTGATCATTGTCTTTAATGCTTCTCCTTTTGAGACAGCAGCATCCCCATTAAATTTCTTGGCATCTTTTACTTCTAGGGTACCTGTGCTAATTAAATAATTTAACTCTTCCTCAGCCCAACTATGTGTTACCTGAGTTGTATTTTCATCTCCATAGTAGCTAATCCATTTACCTGTCTGCGCATTCAATGTATTGTAAGAGTTATCATTATAAACTGGTGTATATAATAAATCATAGTGCTTCTTCTCACTAGAATACTGTTTCATATAAACAAGCTTCACATCTAACGCTTTCGTGTATATTTCTTTTGCTTCCTTGGCAGTGATCACTTGCTTAATAGATGGCCATTCACTTATTTGCTGATGGCTAGTATAAAGACTATATAATTTGCCGTCTGCTGAAATACTTACACTTATTTGATCACCGGATACCTTAAGCCCGTTCACTATTCGAGGGAAGTTAAAATGATATGTCCCAGATTGTTCGTCATGGTAAGCATCTTCTGATGGCTTTGCAAAATCATGTAGAATAGATGGTGTCCACTCCTTTAAATACGCCATCGCTTTCGTTAACGCATCTTTCTCCGTAATAGGCTTCTTCACCTCTACCTTTTCCCCAAGCTCTTGAAGAATATGTGGGAGCCCACTAGAGAAGCTAACTAGCTCGCCTGTTTGTTTATCAATTTCAAAGGAACTGCCGTACCCATTTCTACCATTTTTCGTGGTGTAGGAATAAGAAATACTAATAACACTTCTTCCGTTGTAATTTTCTATTTCATCGACAGATTGAATATTAAAAGTAACTTTATCACTATTTGGCTTCAGCATCTTTTCCGCTATTTTTTTCGCCTGCTCCACTGTAATCCCCTTTTGCTTGGCAGGCAGTGCCTTCTCTACGATTTTTTCTAGCTTCTTCGCTTTTGGATAAGTATTTAGGAATTCCTGGCCATCATACCATTTTCCGTTTAATGCATGATTACCAACCAGATTAGGGTTTGGTTGATACACCAAGTTTACCTTTGGCTTTCCAGTTCTATAATCGTAATCAATTCTATATTGTAGCTCGACTGAAAGATTCTCCTTCCAGCTTTTTAAAATAGCGTTTTTGTCCTTCACATTCTTCACTGAATCAAATGTATGCTTTTCTACTTTGGTAGGATAACGGTATAAGCTAGTGACATCCCCATTTCCTAAAATACTTACATCCACTCGCTGATCAGAAAGTGGGATGCCATTCTCTGTCTTAGAGAACGAAAATGAATAAGAAATAGGCTCTGTTAGAATTCTTGTTGGGTAATAATTGTATTGATTTGTATCTAGCTGATAATTTTCATTCTTAAAGAATTTCTTTACAAAATCAACCGCTTTTTGCTGTGCTTCCTCTTTTGAATATTTAGCTGGGAATAATGAGTCAGCAGTAGTTGGCGGAGAATAGGAAAAATGCTCAATTTCTAGATCCGAACCGTAGAAGCTTACGTTTCCATGATATCTCTTTCCATCAATCGTTTGAGTAAAAGAGAGATTATACCTGGTAATACCATCCTCCGGATAATAGGTTCCACTATGCATAGTAAATTCACTTTCTTTTACCGATGCAAAATCTGGGAAAAGAGAGCGGAACTTTTTAATGAGGTCCGCCTTCGAAAACGTCGATTGGGCAACAGCCACTTGATTAAGTACTTTTTCCGATTGTCCTAGTACCGAAGTTGCGCTTGCTGGTGTCATAAACATTCCAATAGATAATGCTGAGGCCGTCACTAAAATTCCTATCTTTTTTGGTTTTAACATATAAATCCCCCTATATATTTTTCTCTTACCATTTGAATCTCTTTTTATGATTGCTCAGTTTCCCTATTCTTTTTTCGATAAAGAGCAATCATTAAGTAACACAGTTTCCCCTCCACCCTCTCTTTGAAAAAACATATCTATCATATATATGCATTCAAATTCTAAAATATTCCGATTATTGTAAATGTTTTTCTCGTAAAGTGAGTCTATCTTCTGACTAGCCCTCTTCACCGTTTCTTGTAGTATGGACGTCCAATGGAAGATATAGCAGCTGACAGAAATCAATAAACGGAAGACTTGCAAGAGAGTTTGTTGTTGGTAAAGGAATATATAAGTATGGATGGCCGATTTTATATGTGGATGCAGATAGATAAAGGATGAAAGAAATATTATTAGTAGATGTTTTAGAAGGAATAAGATATGTAGACGATTATGCAACAGAGAAAGGATTAAAAAAATATCAAAATGAAGTAGATTCTATCCTCAAACATATCGAGCTACTATGAATGGTGTTAAAGTTGGATGAGCGCACAGAAATAAAAATATGAGAAACTATGGAAGCACTAGTACTTATTATTTATTACAGGTAGACTCCAAAATAGTGAGAACCAGCATGAGAAGAGAGCATTTACGTTGTTATATAGTAAATGCTTTTTATGCTTTCTCCATATCTTTTTATGAGGTGACTTCTAGCTTTTGATAATACTCTTCTACAATCGGATAGATATCTGGTTCAGAATCATAGTAGACGCCGTCTATTTCACTCAGCGTAAAATCGAACTCATTCAATTGCTCGAACAACCTGATACGATAACGCCACCCGACCCGACCATCCTGGTTTTCTTGTGGAATATATTCTATATCTTTAATTAAAGATAAAAACTCTTCTATTTGTTCCGGGTCCTGTAAGGTCTTAGCTTCCCCAGTGGAACCGTCTTGAATAATGACTCGGTCTATTTCTGTGAGACCTTGTTCTTCTATAAAAGCCTCTAATGTCTGTGTTTTTGGTGTGACGGGGTTACAGGCAGAAACTAAACATAGCAGACTAGTGAGTAATAGGTAATTTTTCATGTACTTCCTCCTCTGTAGCCCTTCTAGATATACTTGTAGAATTAGACTCCTCTACCATCCAATCAGTTACAATAATTTTTAGATTTTTCATGTTTTTTATATTCGAAAAAGGGTATTTAATGATAACCCTTTGTCCCCTATCAAATTAGAGGAGTGATTATATGAATAAAGAAATAAGAAAACCATCCTTGTCGTATTCCCTCTTTATCCTGCTCTTAATGGTCTTCATCATCTCTGTCGGTCTTATAGCATTTAAAGCATCGATACAAATCATGCTGCTTCTAGCCTTATTTACACTCATACCGTTTATGTTTAGGCTTGGCTTTACCTATAAAGAAGTTGAGAAAACAATGTTTACCTCCATGTTAAAAGCCCTTCAGCCCTCTCTTATCTTAATCACTGTTGGTATACTAATCGGAGCCTGGATGGCAGCCGGTACCGTTCCAGCTTTAATCTATTATGGAATACAGGCAATCTCCCCACAGTTTTTCCTAGTTACCGCATTATTGTTTTGTTCCGTTGTATCGATGGCTACAGGTTCCTCTTGGGCAACGCTTGGAACTGCTGGAATTGCAATGATTGGTGTCGGTCATAGTCTTGGAGTGCCAATTGCAATGACAGCTGGTGCTATAGTCAGTGGTGCATATTTTGGTGATAAGTTATCTCCGCTTTCGGATACCACAAATCTTGCAGCTGCTGTAGTAGGAATTGATGTGTTCACGCACGTAAAACACATGCTATGGACGACGATTCCAGCCTATATCGTAACAGCCATTATTTTTACAGTCATTGGTCTGAACATACAGGTAGCAACCGTCAGCTCTGAGGAAGTTACTCTCCTAACCAATTATTTATATAATAACTTCGGACTAGGAATCTTTGCTTTTTTACCGGCAATTGTCTTATTTATTCTATTAATTACAAAGCGTCCAGCTATACCTTCTGTTTTAATAGGTGGATTGGTTGGGGCAGTAGTAGCCGTAGTTTACCAGGGAGTGTCTCTTACTTCTATTTTTGAAATTTTATATACTGGTTTCTTTGTAGAATCTGGGATTGAAGCAGTAGACACACTTCTTCAAAGAGGTGGACTAGTTAGTATGCTGCCCATGGTTGCTATCTTTTTATTTGCTCTTGGTCTTGGGGGACTCCTGAATGCCTCTGGAGTATTAGTCACGATCATCAATTCAATCGTTGGTGCTATTAGAAGTAGAGGGATTTTAGTTTTTGTAACCATGATTATGTCCTATTTCACCCTGGGTCTCGGAGGTACGTTTTCCTTTGCCGGTGTTATGACAGGCACTTTTATGAGACCGTTATATGACAAATTTAATTTAAAGCCTGAAAACCTATCCAGGACCATGGAAGATTGTGCAACTCAAGGCTGTGCTTTATTACCATGGACGGCAAGTGGAGTCTTTACAGCTACTACCTTAGGGGTCCCTACTTTAACCTACTTACCTTTTTGCTTCCTAGCTATGATTACTCCGTTATTCAATCTTCTATACGGAATTACCGGTATTTCCATGAAGGAGTATACAAAGGAAGAACAAGAAGAACAAGAAGAACAATTTAGGATAGACAAACGAATAGTCGAAGCATAAAATGAATGGCTAACGTGATAGAAAGGGGCCGTCTGAAAAGTCATTTTGAGACGGTTCCTTGTGACGAGGATGGCGGCATTTTGATGCGACCACCACAGGAGCAATGTTACAGAGCAGTTATTTGTCAAAGTAAGAAGAGGTGTCCATAAGTTTTTTACTTATGAGACACCTCCTTTTCGTTTTGACGAACTTTTTCAAATACCAAAACTATGATAAACTAGATAAAAATTGGAAGGATTAAACGACATGCATACATATCGTTTTTTAGAGAGAATACTGTTCCCTTCAACACGTATCCAAGCAGACAAGCTACATAAAGCGATTAACGGAAAAACCATCCTTATAACAGGGGCAAGCTCAGGAATTGGAAGAGAGCTCGCATATCTCTTAGCAGAATATCCGGTTAAACTGATTCTAATAGCTCGTCGGGAGCACCTGCTCGTTCAAATAAAAGAAGAGATGAAGGAATACCCTTCTACCATTGAAGTAATTTCTGCAGATTTAAGAAAAGAAGAAGAGATGGAAAGGACGTTAAAGGTGCTCGAAAAGCAGCCTATTCACGTCTTTGTTAGTAATGCAGGGTTATCAATTAACAGAGCAATATTCGACTCGTTAGATCGGACTCATGATTTTACCAGAACAATGGCCATTAATTACTTTGCGCCCGTACAGCTATTACTTTCCATTTTGCCTAAGCTCGAAAAGGAAGAAGGACATATAGTCAATGTCTCAACTATTAACGCTCTACTGCTCCCCTTCCCTAATTGGGCGGCTTACCAAGCCTCTAAAGGAGCATTTGATACTTGGTTCCGGGCTAGTTCACCAGAGCTTAATAGGAAGGGAATTACTACATCATCTCTTTACTTACCCTTAGTTAAAACTCCTATGATTGAGCCGACAGATTCTTATCGGAATACCCCAGCGATGAGACCAGATCATGTTGCGAAAATTATAGCTAGTATGTTATATACCAAAAAAAGAATTTACAAGCCTTGGTGGTCCATTTTTGGAGAGATTGGCTCTCTTGTTTTTAGAGGATTAATTGAAAGAAAATTAGCCAAATAAGGAAAAAAGGAGAAAGATACCCATGCTAACAAGCCTTCTAAAAGCTCTACGTAATATGCGTATTCTTTCACCGAAAGGGATAGCTAGCACTCTTTCTTATCTCTATAAACATGGAGTCAACCTTACGCTTCTCCTCTATTTAGCAAATAAGATGCGTGGAGACCAAGTAGCTCTCGTAGATGACCAGGAGAAGCTTACTTATAGTGACTTATATGAGCAAAGTCATTCTCTGGCTGCCTATTTAAAGGTACAATTCAATCTTCAAGAAAAACAAAAAGTGGCATTCCTTTGTAATAATCACGCTTCATTTATTCGCTATCTTTTTGCTGCTTCTCGACTTGGAGCTACCATCTATTTATTAAATACAGCAATGAGCGCTAAACAATTTAACCAACAGAATAGTATACATAAGTTTGACCTGTTCATCTACGACCCAGAGTTTACCTATCTGGTGGAGGAAGCTCGCTTCTCTAATAAAAAAATTATAAGCACACAGCCTGTTCAACAGGAGATTCTGTCACTCTCACTACCGAAATCATCAAGCAGTAGAATTGTTCTCCTCACAGGTGGAACAACTGGTGCGCCAAAGGAAGTGGTACACCAGCCTTCTGTCACTAATTTTCTTCCGCCTTTTCTTGCATTAATAGAACGCCTAAAGCTCCCTTCCTACCATACGGCCTATATTGCTACACCTATTTTTCATGGCTATGGCATCGCCATCTTATTAGTGTTCTTTGCATTAGGTAAGAAGATTGTTATTACTAAAAAATTTCATCCTAAAGAAGCCTGTCAGCTTATAAAAACTCATCAAGTACAAGTCATCACCGTAGTACCTCTTATGGTATACAGATTGCTTGATACAAATGAACAAGCATTAGCTCCCCTCCGCTGTATAGCTTCAGGGGGAGCAAAGCTTTCACCCATTTTAATAGAAAGAACAAAGAAAGCACTCGGAGATGTACTGTACAACCTATATGGCACCTCTGAGGCAGGTCTAAATCTAATAGCAACACCGAAGGATTTAGCTCTTTCTCCCGAAACAATAGGAAGACCTATTAAAGGAACAACGATTAAAATAGTGGATGAAGAAGGGGCGGAGCTACCTGATGGAAGTCTTGGACAGCTATGCTTTCAAAACAAATGGTCGATGAAAAATAAAACAAATGGGCTTATTCAAACTGGCGACTTAGGATATAAGGATAAGAATGGTCTCTTCTATCTAAAGGGAAGACAGGATGAAATGGTCATATCAGCTGGGCAAAACATCTTTCCTTCCGAAATAGAACATGTTATTCTTACCCATCCATCTATAGAAGACGTAGCGGTAGTTGGAATGGAAGACGAGGAATATGGGCAGAAGCTGGTAGCGTATATCCAACCAACCATGGAGAATAGTATGTCTACCACGGAGCTGAAGGAATGGTTAAAGCCAAGACTTGCTAAGTTTCAATTACCGAGGGAAATTATATTCGTCAAAGAGCTGCCCTATAGCTCCGTCGGCAAATTACAAAAAAGAAAATTACCAATGCACCTATAAATAAAAGCAGCTGAAACCTTTTCTATAAGATCCAGCTGCCTTTTCTATTAAAGTTTATTGTGATCTACTATATCAGGGGCTTTTGCTGAAACTTCATCAACTTTATCACCAACCGGGTCTCTCCCTTTAAATACATACTTATCTAAGTATAAATGGAAGACCCATTCTCCTGCTCCAATGGCTATTGCAGAAATGAGTGATGCTAATGCTAGATTTTCATTTGCATCAGTTAAAGCCACAAGCATAAACCAAATCGTTAGAAATGCTATCACAACGTCACCAATTGTAGCAATCAGATTACGTATTGTTTGACCTGATCGATTTGCGGCCATTCGAAATAGAAGTAAATCGCCTAGTACATAAGCGAAAAATGTTAGGACGAGCGCTGTCCAAATAGAGTCCATGATCTCAACATTAAAGAATAGTGTCAAAACAACAAGTAGTACTATAGCCAGCATGAAAAACTTTAGAATAATTGCCTTTAAGTGATTCATAGATGCATCCTCCTCATTTATAATGGTCTATTCTCCTTTACCCCTTCCCATTCTTTTCAACCCTATAATTTGAACATTATTAATAGAAAGAAAACATAAAAAACCTCCTAGCTCTGCGCTAAGAGGTTTTCATCCTTGTATTATTTTTTTGCTGGATTTTCTTCTTCTATTCTTCGAAGAGCCTCGGGGCTAACATCTACTCGCTTTAAGAAGAAGGCAAGGATCAATGCAATGACATTCATCGCTAAGGCAATCAAGAAAGAATATTGGATTCCTGATAGCAATGCTTGTTGTCCTAGCAAAGCCGTTGTCTGTTCAGTTAATGTAGTAGGATCTACTTTAGAAAACAAGCTTGTAGCCTCATTTTCCGTCACCGTATTCATCACTGTTACTAGCACTGCAGTACCAATCGCACCAGCTACTTGCTGAGTTGTATTGTTTACAGCAGTACCATGTGGATTAAGACGATTTGGCAGCTGGTTTAATCCATTCGTCATAATTGGCATCATTACTAGTGACATACCAAGCATACGCGTTGTATATATGGAGACTATATATGCATATGAGGAATCTAATTGTAATTTTGACAATGCATAAGTAGAAATAGCAGTAATAATCAATCCAGTTATACCTAGTATCTTGGGACCTATTTTATCAAACAGCCTTCCCGTTATCGGGGACATGATCCCCATCAAAATAGCTCCTGGAAGCATCATTAAACCAGAGTCTAATGGTGATATTCCCCGCACATTTTGTACATAGGCAGGAGTTAAAATCATTCCTGAGAACATTGCTACTGAGTTAACAATTGCAATAACAGAAGCTAAGGCAAACATCGGATATTTATATACACGTAAGTCCATTAGTGGATCATTAATTTTTAACTGGCGAACAATAAATGTACCTAAGCTAATTACTCCAACGATTAAAGTAGTGAGTACCAATGGATCTGTCCAACCAGTAGTACTTACAGAGCTGACTCCGTACAAAATCCCACCAAAACCTAATGTGGATAAAATAACAGACAGATAATCAATATGCGCATTTTTGTCTGTATCCATCACATTACGCATTTTCCAAACTGATAAAATCAAGCTGATTACAGAAAGAGGCAGAATCATTTGGAAAAGCAGACGCCAATCGTAATACTCCACGATATATCCAGATAGAGTCGGACCGATTGCAGGAGCCGTAATCATAACTAAACCAAAAATCCCCATAGCCGTTCCGCGTTTCTCACGTGGAAAAGTAACAAGCATTACATTCATAAGCAACGGTCCCATAACCGATGAACCAGCAGCCTGAACCATTCGACCAGCTAATAGCACACCAAAGTTAGGGGCAAACGCAGCTATCGCTGTACCAATTGTAAAAATAGCCATGGAGGTAATATATAATCCCCGGTTGGAGAATCTTCTAATTAAAAATGCAGAGGCTGGTATTAATACCCCACTTACAAGCATATAGCCTGTAGCTAGCCACTGAACTGTAGAATAGTCTTTATTTAAATCAGCCATGATGGATGGAAGTGCAACATTTAATAACGAGTTATTCAAAAAGGAAACAAATGCACCAACGAATAAAACCGTAATCATCAACATGGCAGACTTTTTATTTTGATCTTCTGAACCCATTTTCTCTTTTACCCTCTATTCATTTTTATATATTTATTTCTTCACTCGAACTATATTAAACTACAAGTTCATTTAATGCAATGGTTTTGTACTAGTAGTTTAATTCAGTTGAGAAACACCTTCACAACGCTTATACTAAGCTTATCAGGTGTTAGTGGAGGAATTATGAGTAGACGTAAAAGACACGTAGCAGAAGTAGCCTTGAAGCTTTTTGTTGAAAAAGGAATTCAGCAAACTTCTATTCAAGATATTATTGAACAATCAAATATTTCAAAGGGAACTTTTTATAATTATTTCTCTTCTAAAAACGATTGTATTGCAGAGATTTTAGAAGGTCTTCGATATGACGCAAGTCAAAGAAGACTGGAAATGCTAGTCGGCAATGATGAAATGGATAGAGGTATTCTTATAGAACAGATATCTCTATTAATTCAATTAAATGAAGAACGAAAGCTCAGCACACTTTTTGAAGCAATATTAAATTCTAATGAAATTGAGTTAAAGAAATTAGTCATGCACCATCGAATGTATGAAATGGAATGGTTAGCCAATAGATTTACAGAAGTATTCGGAGATCATACGCGGGATTATGCATTTGAATGCTCCGTTTTGTTCCATGGAATGATGCAGTATATTATGTTTAGTATGAAGATTTCTAACACTCGTTTACCTACTTCACAAATTGTAGATGTATTACTTTCTTATATAGAGCAAATCCTACCAACTATGATGGAGGATGATAAGAGACTACTAGACCCTACAGCTATTCACTTATTAAAAATGAACGTGGATCGAAAGCCTATAAGTATTATGGAGCTTTTAGATATGGCTGCTCACTTAAAAGAAGAAAGTAATTTTACAATCGAGCAGCAGGATCTTTATGATGCCATTATAAATGAGCTGCAACAGAAGAGAATTCGAAAATGTGTCATTCAACCATTATTAAAGCCTTTTCTCATAACTTTTAGTAAATCACCAATGGAAAATCAAGCAAAAATCTTTATCAATATGTTATGGTATCACTTAAAATCTCTATAAGATAAAAAAAGCTAGGACGAAATAATGAGAAGCAGTCATGATTCTATTACTATTAGAATCATAACTGCTCTCTTTTTTTGAACCTTAGGTTCTCCGCATCGTCGGACGCTTTCCGCAGGGGCGTGGTAAGCCAGCACCCATCGCTAACGCGCGTGGCTGTGCTGTCTTACCTACCACCTTGCTCCTGCAGGAGTCGCCGACGCTGCTCCGAACCAATTATTGTTACCTACTAAAACTAAAAATTTGATTAATAAAATTTAACAAGATTAGCACCTATGATGAAAGAAAAAGTTTTGTCCCTTCCTCTTTTTAAGAGTGCTTCGAAAATTTTCTTGATAGCTTGGCAATTGTTCCAGACTAATTACTTTCGCCTTTGAGATTAGACTGCGTCTCGTTACTCGATCAAGCTAACCGAAACCTTGACATCCAACTCGTGACTGCCGCCTCGATATACTCCTTGCACTGGACTAACATCTCCGTAATCTCGTCCAACACCAACTCGTATATGATTTTCCAATGCTTCTACATTATTCGTTGGATCCAAACCAACCCATCCAATACCTGGCACCATGACCTCTACCCATGCATGGCTTGCTGCATCCCCAACTAATGCTGAGTTTTCTCCTACATAGAGATAGCCACTTACGTACCGAGCAGGTATGTGCTTAGCACGCAATATTCCAAGCATCACATGACTAATATCCTGACACACACCTTTTTTTAAGTCGAAGGACTCCTGGGCTTTTGTGGAGACATCTGTTTCTGATCCATCATATGTAAAGTAATTGTACAAGTAGCCCATCACATCTATCGCATATTTGATGGGATTAAACATCTCTCCTAATGCAGCATCTACTCTGGCTATTTGTTCGGGAGTCAAGTATGTGTACCCCGTATTACTTAAATAAGAAAGATAATGGCTTTTAAACAAGCTAGAGTGAAAAATTGCATGCATTTCAGGTGAATAATCAATTCGATGAACCCATGGACTTTTTTGGATACTTACAATGGAAGTAGTTTGTACTTCTAGATGATTATGCTTCTCTGCTATATAAAAGGATTCTACCGTATTCCCCCATAGATCCACATGTTCCTTTGTCAGGGTAACAGGGGTAATATCCGTTCGGTAGGATAATAGGCGTTGACACTCATCAGTCCTTGGCTTCAACCTTATAGAATTCATGCTTTGGTCTACCATCGACTCATACTGAAAGATATTCGTATGCACAATTTTGTATTTCAGCGAGGATGCCTTATCCATTAATTTTGTTCTAGCTTCCGTCTGGATAATTTGCTTCTTTCTTTCTTCTTGAGTGGGTTCCACTAAATAATAGGTTTTTGAAAACGTTTCGCCTATCTCGTTACATTTATTTTGAAAACGATTTAAAAACTCTAGCATATCCTCTGAATCTAGTTCTTGTATCGATATTTCATTGAAGTCACGCTGCAGCTCATCTAGAGGGAAATAAAGTTCTGCAGCCTGCGACTCCTTCTGTGCTTTCTCCAAAATCTCCACAGCTCTTCTGACATGATGAATGTTATAGCGAATAGATTTCGGGAACGACTCATCGGTAAGTAAGAAAGTAAGAATGGTCTTTGGATCCATTTTTGGTCTGTTAACCCGCAGATAAGCCTCATAACCATTTAACATCCGTAGAGCAGAAAGCCATGCATAGTAATCCTCATGCTTATAAAGGAGCTGCGTTTCTTTTGTTTGCTCACAGACGACATTTAATATTCTTGCCGTTTTCTCCGCTCTTTCTAGCCAACGACCAATCTTGATGATTTGATATGGTATATTTCTGGTCATCGCTGAATCAATAATCCCATGAGTAGTGAGTGCAGCCATCCGGATACTCCGCAGGAAACCTTTTAAATTTTGACGAGAATATGTTTCCTTCTTTGCATCTCTTGCAAATAAATAAGTATCATTCCAAATTTCAAATAATTCGTTAGGAATATGATCGCGTGTCAGCCTGGCATTTTCTCGTGCAATGCACACACAATTATAAAGAGAATTAGGATTGTTCACATCAAAAGCAAGGTAAGTAAGAAGCTCATCTTCTCCTTTGTCCTCACCCTTTAATCGTTCAAGCTCTTCTTCGGTTGCACAAATATTAAAAATTAATCGCCAATGCTCTTGATTAGCAAGCTCATCACCTGCTGCTTCCACAATTTGCGTTAAATGAACATCTAGTATTCTAGCATTCTGCTGTGCCCTTTCAAAATTTCTAGACATCCAGTACAGTGAGTCTGCAACTCTACTTAGCATTCTTCCATTCCTCCTGACTTCATCACCCATGTATCCTTTCCGCCTCCACCTTGAGAGGAGTTAACAACAAGTGATCCTTTCTTTAATGCCACTCGAGAAAGTCCTCCAGGAAATACATGCGTTTCTTCCCCTCTCATGACGAAAACACGTAAGTCAATATGACAAGGGTAAAATTCGCCGTTTTGATAAGCTGGTGCCCTAGAGAGCTTAATTGCAGGCTGAGCAATATATTGATAAGGAGAAGCTAAAATTTTTCTTTTGAACTTTTCTCTCTCCTCCACAGTGGCATGTGGCCCAATCAACATATCGTATCCACCAGAAGCCCCCACATTTTTGATAACCAGCTCATCTAAATGCTCTAATACCCATTCACGCTGTTTTTTATCATCTAATCTATAGGTCGTTACATTATCGATAACTGGCTCCTCGCCTAAATAATAGCGAATCATATCCGGTACATACGTATAGATTGCCTTGTCATCAGCTACCCCGTTCCCAATCGCATTTAAAATAGACACGTTCCCTAGCCTATACGCTTGGAGAAGCCCCTCTACCCCTAATGTAGAGTCAGCGCGAAACTCAAGAGGATCTAAAAAGTCATCATCTATCCGTCGATAAATAATATCTACTTTTTCAAGACCATGTATCGTCTTCATAAACACAACATCTTCCACTACCACCAAGTCTCTCCCCTCTACTAGCTCTAATCCCATTTGCTGAGCTAAAAAGACATGGTCATAGTAGGCAGAATTATACATACCAGGAGTTAACAGTACGACTTTAGGGTTTTCTACCCCGTCAGGTGCATGCTGAGCGATGGCCTCATATAAATAAGTAACCTGATCTTCCAGCGTTTGCACACAATGGTTTTCAAAAAACTCTGGGTATACCTGTCTCATCACATACCTATTTTGAAAAACATACGAAAGACCAGAAGGATTTCGAAGATTATCCTCCAGTACGAAATATTTTCCTGCCTCATCACGAATCAGGTCAATTCCTGCTAAGAATATATGGTTATTTAAAGGGACATGTACCCCCTTGACTTGCTCATGGAAGTAATAAGGGTTTTTTTCTATTAATTCGATAGGAACAATACCTTCTCTAATAATTCTTTGTTCGTGGTAAATATCATCGAGGAAACAATTCAACGCTTCTGTTCTCTGGATCATGCCACTCTCTATCACCTTCCAGTCTTCAGGAGGAATAATGATAGGAACAAAATCAAACGGCATGGTTCGCTCCGTATCTAAATTGTTATCATACACAGTGAAGGTGATACCTTGTCGAAGAAACGTAAGTTGTGCTGTATCATGCTTTTCCCTAAGCTCTTCATCCGTAAACTGCTGGAGCTTTTTATAAAATTGTTGGTAATGCTCTTTTGGCTCCCCATTTGCATCTAACATTTCATCAAAAAATGGCTTTACTTCATATGTTTTAAACATATTCAACTCTCACTCTCTCTTTTTAATGTGGGTAATATGTAAAATAGCTAACATATAATGTTAAATGCATTATATATATTCTCTGCATACCCCCATAATAAAAAAGTTAGACATGACTTAAGATACATTTTATTTCATATATATACCTATTTTCAAAGTAATAATTACAAAGAATAATTGTTTTTTCCCTGCGTAATCCCTCACTTTTTATGAAGCTCCTCACACCTGATACAACTCTTATTTAGACCTAAAAACCCCATATATAGTAAGCCTATTTTCCTTTTTTATATATACCCGATGGAAACACAAGTTATTAATTCGATTTTCTTCCTTCTTTTATTACAATTTAACATTAAAAATAAGGAGAAATATCTTAGTTTTCAAAAGCTTTCCTTCAAAGTATTTTACAATAACTCTTTAGGAACTTTCTCCCCTCCCCCACCAAATCAAAAGTCCTTTAAGGCAATAAAAGACAAAGCGTTTTTTCACAACCTTCTTACTGTTTTTACGAAACTAGTGGGAAAAGTTCGTTTTTTAATTTGATATGTCTTCATCTTTTAATACAATTAGTAGAAATGGTACAATTTGGAGACTCAGATAGATAATGCTCCATGTAGGAGGATGAGAGATGAAAAAAATAATACCCTTTATTTGCTTAACTATAATTTTAGGAGGATGTAGCATGACTACCAATGGAAATGAGACGGAAGAAAAAGAAGAAAAAGAAATTTTTAGTAAAGCCAACATTAAACTTAAGGCCGAGAATTTCGTTCGAGTTCAAGATTACACTGGAGAAGGCTTTGCTTTAAGAAACAGTGAACGTACTAAGGATTTTATTGTAGGGAAAGAAAAAGAAATTGAAGAAGCAGTGGTTAATTTTTTTCAAAATAAATACAAGACCGAGGTAAAGGTACATGCTATTCATCCAGCAGTCGATGGTGCGGCTGTTTATGTAGAATCGATCGGGGAACCACACTTTTATACATTTGCCGTTGTTCCTATCGATGTACGTAATAAAATACTTAAAACAGATAATGTATTCACTCAGGAAGGAGAAGTTGAAAGAGCTATAGTAACTGCGATGTACGCCATGATATATGAAGAAGAGTTTGCAAACCTAGATGCTTATTTAAAGAAATTAGTTGATGAAAACCCAGTTACCGGACTTAGAATGGAAGCAGTAGAAAGAGTAGGAGGTAATAGGTATTCCACTCCTTACTATTTTGTAGAAACTGACGAGATTAACAAAGAAGCACCACTTAGTTTATATTTGGATAATCCAAACGTTACAAAAGAAGAGATAAAAACAAAGTTGCACGATTACTTCAAGCCAGAGAAAATCACAATAGCTATTACGCTATATATGAGCGAAGACAACCAAGTACCTGATGAAAATATTTACAATAAAATTATTTCAGATATTCAAGCGATGGACAACATACCACCTGGTTCGTATTGGCTTGAGTTACATGATAATTTGATTAACGCAGTAGTTGCCAATGCTACTAAAGCTAACACAATATCATCAAGAGATTCTATTTTAAAAGAATAGGAGAAGGTTCAAATGTCTGCTATCAATATAAATCAAATTTCTAATGTTAATACAACTGATCTAGAATTAGTTGAATTAGCAGGATTCCACGCCTATCAATATCCTGTAAGACATGAAAACATAGAAGTTAACGGAAAATTATTTAAAGTAATAGATACCGATTATGATGGAATATCAGGTCTTGATGCACTTACGGTGAAAAACGAAGAAACAAATGAAATCACTCTCGTCTTCGTAGGAAGTGATCAATTAAAAGAAGACTGGTTACTTACCAACTCCAAGTTAGTTGGAGATGTAACCCCTCAACAGCTAAAGGATGCGCAAGAATACTTTGACTATGTAAATGAGAATTTTGGACCCGTGGCCTCTGTAACAGGTAATTCCCTGGGTGGCGCACTAACAAATGCTGTAGCGGTTGATAATCCTCAGGTGAGAGCAGTCACATTGAATCCAGCCATTCTTCCAGGAGGAATGATTGATCCAAAGGGAGACTATTCTCATATCCATAACTACTACAGTAAATATGATTTCCTTACTAGTACAGAGGAGAGTTTAGGATTAGGCGATAGAATACCTGGTAACAAGTATCACATAAACAATGGCTTACCTGGCTTTGATTATTTTACTAGCAACCATACTGGGTACGTGGAGATGGCAGAAGACGGCAGCTTCAAGGTAGAAGTTGGTGTGAAGGGCCAGCCAGGTCACGGTTTTATTCACGTAGGTGCTGATGATCATGTCGTTACTAGTCTTTGGACTGGGACGCCTCTTTATAGTGGATTTACTCCCAAAATTGAAATCAATGAGGAAAATATGCTTAAGCTGGCTGCAGGTATTCAGAATCAGGTTACCGGTAAAATAACCAACGTACGTGAATATCTAGGAAACTCTGTAGCTATAGTAGAAAATGAAAGTGCAAACTTTTCTAAACGTGTCAATCAATTACAGGATGCGTTCCAGCTATTATTTGATGAGTTAGCAGTTGATCCTGTCTTTAACGGCATTTCGGATACAGGAGCAATTATCAAGGCATTTATTGACGAATTAATCTCCGTGGTAGACGTGGCAGAAGAAAAATGCAGATTTCTAAATGCCGTATTAAATTCAAAGCCTGCGGAACTAATTGAGTATATTACCAATACAGATATCAGTGTAGAAACCTTATTTGCACCAATTAGAAACTTCCTGAATCAAATCAAGGAAAGTATCGATCTATTAACTAGCTTCCTCCATCAGATAGTGTATCAAGATATACCAAAATTATTTCAAGGAGGAACAGATTTTTTCATAGATGCTGTCGTAGATGAGTTTAATGCTCATTACAGCATTATTAACAAGAACAAAGAGGATGTATACAGACAATTAACGGATTATCAAACACAGGTACATGACGTGGCTACCTCCTTCCATACCCAAGACCGTAGACTTGCTAGTGCAATCAGCGGGGGCGGTTCCATGGAATATGCGGTGAATCCTATTCGTAAAACGGATATATTCACGATTGAATCATCTCCTTACTTGAAAATTGGAGCCGCTATAAAGGAGATGCAAGTTGAACTGGCCCATAGTCAAATAAAATCTAGCCTAAACGCTATTGTCCAACCAATCGTGTTATTCCTAAAAACTATTACCGAATCAACAAATCTGGCAGTCAATACGGCTATCATTGCAGTACAGGCCGCAAAAAACGTTGCCATTTATGGAAGCCCAGTAACCCTACTGCTTAGCTTGTTTACCGATTATGAGCAGAGAGTGAAGAAAGCAGCAAACGATGCTTTAGAGCCATTGAAAGAGGCTGAAGAGATAACAGCTAGTCTAAGTCAGGGGCTTGGTAGATTGGGAGATAATATACCTGCAATGATTGAAAACTTTAAGCCTTATATCGATACTGCAATTTTCGAAGAAGGAAATTATCAAAATGTTCGTTTATACAATCTTGCAGCTACAGCCCATCTAGAGGAAATGGAATTAATCTTTGCAGATATCATTAATCAGCTATCTGGTGAAAAAGCAAACGCTATTGAAGAAACTTTAGAAGTCTCTAAAAGTGTAAAAACCAACCTGGAGCTGTTAAGAGAACAAGTAGAGAGATGCACTCTGTAAATAAATATAATCTTCTTTGGTCTTGGGGATATCCAGGCCTTTTCTTTTTGGTTAGACACATTCAATAGGGACTCAAACTCATCTATTCATTCTTTCTACTTCATTATGAAGATCTAATGATCGCATGAGCTCGATAATATAGGAAAAGAACTTCTCTTGGTAGTCTGGAGTAAGTACGACCAGATAGTTTGCATCTCGAATAAAAGCTAGTTTCTCTGCTCTACTAAGCCCCTTTACATAGTCATCTACTTTTTTAAAGTCTTCTTTATCTATCAGTTTATTCATGTCAAATGGGTATTGATTGCTACTCACACGAATCTCATCTTTACCTATTATCCCTAATCCATCTAAGGTAGAAATCAAAATAGTATCAGCGCGTTTTTTCAATGTTCCTTGTAAATAGGTTCCTATATCCACTTGGCTAGTTTGAAACTTGTCTCTGAAACACTCGAAAATCCTATCACATTTCCCCTTCCATTCAGCTGTATCATACTCACCAAACTCCGCTATAACCTTCTGGATATGTTCTTCTTCAGGATTTGTCCATATACTTTCTAATATATCTGCATGCGGAACAGACGAAACCAAATCCAAAAACTCATGCAGATTTTGTGCCATATATCTTATGGGAGGATCATTCGTAGGGCTGACACAGACTATTGGAGCTTCCATTAAATTAGGCGCCTCCCCAAAATCCGTTAAGAAACCAAAGTGAGTGCCACCCCCTCCTGTATGTGCAAAAGGAATTAAATCAGGAGGGGTAATCGAGTAAGAAAAATTGTGAAAACAAGGTTGAAATCCTATACTATCAAGTGTTAAATCCATGCTGTTTAGTTCTCTCTCTAAATCAAATAGCTGATAAACTTCATCTGGTACCTCATAAGCTCCATATCTTTCTCTTAAACTGTCATCCATCTTCTTTACACCCCTTTAAATATCTGTGTAGAAATAAAATTCCACACGGTTCTACCTATCCCCTTTTTTTCTAGAAAAAGAGTAATGCTTCCTTTCTTCTCCTTATCAAACTCTCTACTTAATATCTCATTGAGAACATTTTCATTCCTATCATTTACCATGGACGTATTTTGGCTATTGCAATAAAATATATATGGACTTTTTTAGCCTTTTCAATATTTGCTTAGAAGGTGAGCACATGAATATGTCATTCTTTTCATTCCAAAAGGAGAAACAGCTGACTCTACAAATATTGCTATTTTTCCTATTTTACTTCGGATTTCATATAGTAAACGAACAATTAATTGCTCATATTGGTAATCCTTATGGGGAGAAGATGCTGTATCCTCTAGCGCTAATCTGTATCGCTATTGGTTATCTACTATTTCCCTTTGTATTCAAAATATGCACGAACGAAGACAGCAGACGAATTATATTTATGATAGTTTGTTTTCTATTTCTAATCTTATATACGATTATAGCTTTTAATTCCCAATCTTCTATTTCTTTATTAAGCTGTTATGCAGCTACCATTTCATATGGATACATTGGAGGCTCGATACACTACTCCACTGCGTTGGCTTTTTCCGGAAATCCTTTTGCAGGAAGAATTGTTGGAGCAGTTACCTGCATAGCGGTCTTTTTCAAGTATTTTATAAGGCAATATGATGAATTGGATATAATCAACCATTTTTGTATTTTAGCTTTGATATTTCTTTCTCTATATCTGTCTTTCAAACCAACGTATAAATCGACGAACAGGGTTGCCTCGTCACCGATACAACAAACTACGCAATCATATATAGCAATTGAACTAATCGTTTCCACGGTCTTAATGTTATTCATTATCAGTCTTAATTTTAGTATTATTGCACGGCAATCGGTCGACGACGTAAAAGGTATTCCATTTTCAGCTCAAATCTTTTTTGCTATTGGGCTTTTTTGTGCAGGAATCTTAGCTGATATAAAGAAACGTCGGCATTTTACAGCAATTACAAGTTATGCGTTAATCTTTATGACTATTATGATTACAGCATCTACTATTCCAGAGCTGTATTCTGTTCGCTTTTTTATCTTATACTTTTTTGCTGGTTTCTTTGTAGTTTATTTGTTTGTAGCTTTTTTAGACTACGCTCCAAATGCTCTAAATCGTTTTGGTCCCCCGCTTTTTTCTTCCCTTGGAAGGGTTATTCAATGCATTGGTGCTGCTGGGGTGATTATATTCTTACAAATATGGAAACCTGGTGAAACCACTGTCATTCTTACATTTAGTTTCCTACTTGCCCTTTGTATTTTGATATTATTTCTAGTAGGAAATAAATCAAATCGTTCAGCTCAATCACAAACCACCACCGTCGCTACAGATGTACCAGAAGATGTTGCTCTACAAAACTTTGCAGAAAGCAATCATTTCACAGATCGAGAGACGGAAGTATTCATAATTCTGGTGACGTCAGAAAAAACAGTACAAGAAATTGCAGATAATTTATATATATCTAGAAGAGTCTTACAACGATATATATCTTCTATTTACAAAAAAACGGATACAAAAACACGCATTGGCTTACTTCAGCTATATCACAATTCAAAGGAATAATATTCAAACACAAAAACACCGTTCTACCCAACAGAACGGTGTTTTTGTGTCTTTTTTACTAGATGGCGCACTTGTGCCCCCCTCTATTTAGGTTATTGTACACACTTGTGAACCCGTTTTGGCACGTTTGTGTCCTACAAAACAAATTGTCTATTGTATATATTTTAACCGTAGCAATAACAAAATATTAAATAGGAGGGCTAGATTTTGAGGTTCTTTAAAAAGTCAAACATCATAGCATTTGCCATTATTCTAATAATAGCAATCTTAATGCATCCATCTCTTTTTAAAGCCAATGATGACATGGTAGACATACCAGTATCCGTTACCTGGGATCACGGGGACAATCCAAGCGGTAAACAACCATCAGAAATTAAAGTCGATTTGAAAGTAAATGATTCCGTAATCAAGACTCTTTTATTAACAGAGGACAATGATTGGAAAGGAACATTTGAAAATGTTCCCAGGCGAGATAGTAAGGGAAACATCATCGATTATAAAATTGAGGCTACCACTGTAGGAGAATATAAGACGGAAGTAATTAGCCAGCCGCAAGTCAGTAGCCTAGAGATAAATAACTGGTCTGAAAAGATATCTCCAGCTGGTAACCTGACATATGACATGGGTACTGCCTCGATTCTTTTAGCTAATAAAGGCGGGCATTATTATATATGGTCACATAGTAAGTTAAATGATACACAGAAAAGTGAAGTGATGTGCGCTATTAATGAAGCCGAATTCGAAGGCTGTGAAAAAGAGCTTACTTCCAAGAATACTGAATTCTTCAGCGGATCCTCTGCGACTATTCTTGGTGACAAGAAAGGTGAAATTAGAATAGAGATAGTCGATGGTAAAAGACAGATTACCTTTGAAGATCCTCATGTATGGAGTCTGTTCTGGACTGGTAATCTTTCCATTTTAGAAACAAAAGAAGCAGCTGTTAAAGGAACATTTACTGGTACAGTAAATCCAGAATAACCGGATTACCCGGAGTTTGATTTAGATATGGGTTTGATTTTACTGAATCTCAAAGCGGCATTCCTTTTTTAGAAGCTGATTCTACAAATGATGGTTTTATTTATCTCCTTTATGGCCATCATGCTGGCATGTTTGCAGCCATCACACAGTATGCAGATACTGATTCTTTTGAGCAGCACTCAGGTATAACATTTGATACCTTGTATGAAGAAGGTCAATATCAGGTATTAGCCTTTAATCACGCGTCTACTATACAAATGAAAAGAATGTATTTCGATTCTATCAGTATACAGACTTAAGTGATCCTACCGTTTTCAATGAATACTTAGAACAAGTAAAGGCTGCCTCTCTATATGAAACAGATATGGAAATAAGCTACGGAGACACTCTCCTAACTTTAGCAACCTGCAATTACCATACAGAAAATGGTCGTTTTGTGGTTGTTGCAAAGAAATTAGATTAACAAAGAGGTTAAACGGCAATTAGGGATGATAGCCTTTAACCGATAAAGACTCTGATTTGCATTAAAAATAACGGAAGTGATGAAGTGATAAAAATATCACTCATTACTTCCGTTTTATTATTTGTATATTATTTAAGAGTTGGTTGCTCTGTACTCTTCCATTTATAGTAGTTATAAAAAGCTTGTAGGATGAATCCTACAATGATAAGTAGACAAAAAGTGAAATATAGAGGGAATGGCCATTCCACAGTGGAATAAATGAAAACAAGCCCCGCAAGAATGAGTGGCACGCTGTAAATGGTACGCATCAGCTTTCTTCTATAGGATAAACGATAATAATTGATAGCCATTCCTTTATCGACCTTTTCCTTTCCTCTGTATAAGAAGTAAGAAATAGAAGAGACAACACCTAAAACAATAACAGCAATCAGTAAGCTAGTTATAATTTGCATAGTTACCCCCCTAAATGAAATATGGATAGTACTCGTAGACTGAAATAGCGAAGGTAATGATTAGAAATAATAGCATTCCTAATCTGACAGGACCTATTTTAAACTCAAATAAACGAATTTCTCCACTACTCACTCCGGTATACCCTTTATCCGTTGCATGTAGCTCATTGCGCAGTTGAGTAGTATTCCAGCTATAAAGCCATACAGCTCCGAAAATCGCTAGTGCCCCTAAAAATAAAATATCAATAAATGCCCAGTTAAATAAATAAGAGACCCCACCTATCAAAGCGACCTCGACAAGCATGGTAACAAGAACAATAATTAGCTTCTTCATTTCCTTCCCCCATTTTATAGTAGTTGTCCTTACTAATAATTACGTGTATAAATGGTAAAAGTTTCAAAATATTCAACTGCTATATTCTCTATTATTATAAATGCCTCTCACTAGTAGGATTCCTAGATAAAGCATATGACTTTCAGTAATAAAAAAATAGGACGAACCATTGTTTCAGCTCGACCCACCAAAATTATAATCTTTTCAAACTTATTCCTCTTATTAGATCAATCACAGGTATAGCGTGTTATATGATTACAGAGAAAGCATCCCTGCTTTCTTCTTCATTTTATTGCTTGTCAGGTGCTAGTTAATCCCACACAATATAGCACTCACGAATTTGATCGTTACCTTTTGTGTTCACATAGACCTTATATGGACCCACCTGATAAACATCAGCCGAGTTGTTCCCAATCAGTATCTCTCTAGTAAAAGCCTCCTCTGACGAACGATCAGAGTATGTTTCTCTAACGATAACTGTCAGTTTGTTCTGATTACCCTTTAGTCTCTCAACAGTAGCAGAAGGTGTCACGCTATCGACAGTAACTACCGATAGTATTGTTACACCAAGCACTTCGTCACCATAGTAGACAACAACTGCATAATTTGCCTCAGCGTTAACATCACTACCTTTTACACTAATCGTCGCTTGACCGTTTACAAATATAGCAGAAGCCACTGAAACGCCGTCCTTTATCAACAGAGCCATGGAACCATCAGCTACATCCGCCGTGACAGGTATATTAGCTTCACGTCCATTCACCAAACGATCCACTGGTGAGTGGTTTATATCTACACCAATGCTCGTTAATTCTTCAGATAAATAGTCAGAAACGTATTCATACAGCTTAACTCGAAGGGACGCATCATTATCTGGAGAATCAACTCTTTTGGTAATGTAACCGTATTCATTTCCATTCAGAGCATAAGTGTAACCACTAGAACCAGTATGTGAAAATATAGTAGTCTCTCCCGTATTAGGATCTATGCCTGTGTTAAACCATACCGCTCTATCTAATGCATTATCCGCAATAGTTGAGTCTGATCGTAAAGCGGCAGTATCGTCATTACTCAAATCTCGATACATAATAGATGGTGCTACAAGACCCCCGTGAACAAGACTTAACATAGTGTATCCAGTATATCCATTAGCGGGTGTATATTGACCTGGATCGGGACTGGTCTGCTCATTAAAGATAAATCTTGTATTGTCTTGAATGAGCTTAGGCTCTATTATAATGTCGTCTTCTATGGTTACAGGAGTACCTGCAAGCCCTCGTTTGCCAGTTGCTGGCACAGATTCGACGTTCATATTGGTCAGTGCCAAACCTGCGGTATTGGAAACAACCAAATAAGTATTACCTGATTTAATAGCTTTTGCCAACCTATAATAATTTTCTGGTTTTTTCAAGTCTGTAACACGAGTTGGAATAATCGGTTCCCATTTTTGATTCCATAGAGATTTTTTCAATGTCACCGTTTTCAAATAATCATTGTCAATACTGCTATCTGTATTAATAGTTAACGTACCACTTGTATGTTTTGGCAAGGGCTGAAATGACTTACTGTTAAATAGCGCTAGTTTACCGTCATTCGTGTTATGGAATGCCTGAAACAGTTTGGGTGCAGTTTTCCCATCGCTGAAACGGATATTGACAGATGATCGGTAACCCGTATCCGGATAATTTATGTCATTTTCCCACTGGGCAGTCATATGTCCGAAGTTAATCTTATATGTCGTTGATATATTCGGAGATTCCCTCCAAGCTATTTTTACTGTCGCCACAACAGGCTCCTCTGGATTCATCGAACCACTTTCTGGATTGATTATAACGCTGACCTCGACACTACTGTCTAGATATTCATGCTCTATATTTTTGGTAGAGAAGTCAATGTTTGACACGTCCATTGGCACATTAACATCAAATTCGTTTTCACCCATTACGTTGAAATTATCCCCTCCGTAGTTAAACGCCTTTAGCTTTGGCGGTGACTCAGTAATTCCAAGATATGCCTCTGGATTTATTATGGCCCAATACGCTTCTTTTGGTGCAAGATTAGAATCAAATGGTAGTGGGTAACCCGTTCTGCGCCAACTGTTATTATCGCTCACACCCCAGAAAGTAACGCGTTCTATATAATTGGAGTACTTCTTATATAGTAGAAACAATTTGGCATACACAGTCGCTTGCTCCTTTAGTTGTGCCTCAGTTGGGGGAACACTCGCTGTAGTACCATTATGTTGTACATCAAGCTCAGTTATGCTAATCTTACTTCCGGTTTCACTGTATATCTTTAAAACTTCCTCTAAATTATCTATATTGAGTCTTGTGTTGTAATGCCCCTGTATACCAATGCCCTCAATCAGTTTTCTGCCATTTGCTCCAGGATGTTCATTGGCATATCTTTCATTAAGCTCCTTCACCATTGAGGCAATCGCGATTGCTTTATTAGGGAGTTCCTCATCATTAAAGTCGTTGTAATAGAGAGTTGCATCTGGTGCTGCCTCACGTGCGAACAAGAAGGAATCATAGATATAATCCCATCCATTTCCACCCCTAGAGTAAGCTTCATACCATCTGGACGGCCGTTCCATTGGATTGATTCCAGATCGAAGTGCGTTTCGCCAGTTGGTCGGATTTTCCGGATTATCCCTAAATGCTTCGTTAACAACATCCCAGGCGTCTAACTTGTTATTACCTTCTCTAAAGTGTCCAGCGACTGTTGAAATATATCTTTCTAGGCTTTCCCTCGCAGCTTCATAGTTCAGACCACTTGGCGGCCAGCCAGCAGACTGATTATGCCAAGCCAGTGCATGTCCTATTGTATAAAAACCATCATCATTGACTCGATTTATCATGTTGTCTGCTGAGTTGAAATTCGGTTCTCCAGTGGAATCTGGCCATAAGGAGTCCGGCTTTGTAGCATTTTCGGGTGTAAGTGCATTATAGTGGAATTTCATGAAATCATATTTCGCTGCATTGTTTATGTCTGAGGGGTTTACTACATTTCCAATCATGAAATAGTCCTTATAGACTTCTTTTAGTGACACAATCTCACCTGATGAAATATTAACATCCTCTGCCGATGCAGCATGGACGTCTGACATTGCAGTATCGGCTAACAAAACCAGTATAAAAAGGAGCATTAAAAAATATGTGAAAAGACTTCTAGCATTTTTCTTCAATAGAATTCATTCCTTTCATCACTTTGATTTATTCACAGGTTGGGATTTTTAAAGAAGATTACTTATTGATAAAATAACTAATTCCAAGGTTTCAATCATATTTTAATTACGCAACTAAACTTGTTATTCATCCAATCTAAGCTAGCTGGATTACTTTATACTATTGTACTCATTCACCCCGTCTCTAAAAAATATACTTCTGGTATCAGCCACCGGAGATTTATACACCGCCTTTCTTTTGTTTTTAAAATTAAATGGAACCTTATATTAATAGCTTTCACCAGTTAATCCTTTAACTTGTCTTTAAAAATAATCAAGGGTATTTGCTACAATTCTCTCACTACGTAAACCTCAGGACTTCACTTTCCTATACTAGAACCTCCGATTTTACCATCTTAAGATATTAATTTTTAAAATATATCGTTCTTCCCTGCTTTTAAATCTTTCTTGTAATATTCATTATTAAAAGGAGAATACCTTCTTTTTTAAAAATTTCGACAACTTTAATAAAAATCCATTTTATCCCATTTTAAATAATTAGTTAACCTCAACGTATATGGCTGGACCATAGCTATCCAAAATAATGGAAAATATTCTTCTAACCACAAATAGATAAACAGAACCAATATTTGATTATCTACTATTCAATTTTTACTTTATTTATAGTTTCAATATCTGAATTACGCAGGACATCTATCTCTCCCCCTAAAAAAAGAAGCCTCTCACAAGTTTTCACAACTCATGAGAAGCCTCTAAATTATCCTCTATGTTAGCATAATCGCTTTGACCTTAGATACAAACCTTTATATATCAAGCCATTTTAAGGAACGCGGACTAAACCCGCCACGTCCGTATGACCAACTTCTTGTTGGTCCTTACATCATTCCACCCATGCCGCCCATGTCAGGCATGCCTGGTGCTGATGGTTCTGGGATGTCTGCTACTACTGCTTCTGTTGTTAAGAATAGTGCAGCTACAGATGCAGCGTTTTGTAATGCAGAGCGAGTTACTTTAGTTGGGTCCACGATACCAGCTTCGATCATGTTTACCCATTCGCCAGTTGCAGCGTTGAAACCGATACCGATTTCTTCGCGTTTTAGACGGTCTACTACGATAGATCCTTCTAAACCAGCGTTGTTTGCGATTTGACGAACTGGCTCTTCTAGTGCACGAAGTACAATTTTTACTCCAGTTGCTACGTCGCCTTCGTTCGCTTCCGCTACTTCCGCTACTTTTTTGTATACGTTTACTAGGGCTGTACCACCACCAGATACGATACCTTCTTCTACTGCAGCGCGAGTTGCGTTTAATGCATCCTCGATACGTAGTTTACGTTCTTTTAGTTCTGTTTCAGTAGCTGCTCCAACTTTTACTACCGCTACACCGCCAGCAAGTTTTGCTAAGCGCTCTTGTAATTTTTCTTTATCAAACTCAGAAGTTGTTTCTTCTACTTGCGCACGGATTTGTGCTACGCGACCTGCGATGCGGTCAGCATCACCGTTTCCTTCCACGATTGTTGTGTTGTCTTTAGAAACAACAACTTTAGAAGCGCGTCCAAGCTGAGTAATATTTGTAGATTTTAAATCTAAGCCAAGATCTTCTGTAATCACTTCTCCACCAGTTAGGATAGCGATATCTTCAAGCATTGCTTTACGACGATCACCGAATCCTGGAGCTTTTACTGCTACTGCATTGAATGTTCCGCGAAGCTTGTTCACAACTAGTGTTGCAAGAGCTTCCCCTTCTACATCCTCAGAGATCAGTAATAATGGTTTTCCTTGTTGTACCACTTGCTCAAGCACTGGAAGGATTTCTTGGATGCTAGAGATTTTTTTGTCTGTAATTAAGATATATGGGTTTTCTAGAACAGCTTCCATTTTATCAGAATCAGTTACCATATACGGAGATGCATATCCACGGTCGAATTGCATACCTTCTACTACGTCAAGCTCAGTAGTGAAACCGCGAGATTCTTCGATTGTGATAACACCGTCGTTTCCTACGCGTTCCATAGCTTCTGCAATTAATTCTCCAACTTCTGTATCACCAGAGGAAATAGCAGCAACCTGTGCAATTGATTCTTTTCCTTCGATTGGTTTAGAGATATCTTTTAACTCTGTAATAGCAGCTGCTACCGCTAGGTCAATACCTTTACGAATCCCCACTGGGTTTGCACCAGCAGTAACGTTTTTCAGTCCTTCACGAATCATAGATTGTGCTAGAACGGTTGCAGTTGTTGTACCGTCACCAGCGATATCGTTTGTTTTAGATGCAACCTCTGCTACAAGCTTAGCACCCATGTTTTCAAAGGAATCCTCTAGCTCGATGTCTTTTGCAATTGTAACACCATCATTTGTGATTAATGGAGAACCAAATTTTTTCTCAAGTACTACGTTACGTCCTTTTGGTCCTAACGTTACTTTAACAGCATCTGCTAGTTTATCTACCCCACGAAGCATTGCACTACGTGCGTCTTCACTGAATTTGATTTCTTTCGCCATGTTCTATAGACCTCCTATATTTTCGATTTATTAGCCAATTACAGCAAGAATATCGCTTTCGCGTAAAATTAAATATTCATTTCCTTCATATTTTACTTCTGTCCCTGCGTATTTAGAGAAGATGATACGGTCTCCTTCTTTCACGTCTAACTCAACGCGATTACCGTTATCAAGTACTCGCCCAGAACCTACAGCAACTACTTTCCCCTCTGATGGTTTTTCTTTAGCAGAGTCTGGAAGTACGATGCCAGATGCTGTTTTTTCCTCAGCTTCGATTAATTCGATAATGATGCGATCACCTAATGGTCTTAACAAGTGAAACTACCTCCCTAAAATAGTAAAATAATTGATTTTATTAGCACTCACACCCTATGAGTGCTAACACACTTATTATAATAATGAAACCCAAAACATTTTGCAAGCATGAACCTTATCTATTTTTAAATTTTTTCTTTTATTTCTATTTTCTATTACAATAGAAGAAATGGTATTTCTATAGAGAGGATTATGTAATACATGAAACAAAGACAAACAGGCTTATATATACTGATTATCTACGTGCTTATGCAGCTTTCTGGAGCCATTTTTGCACCTCTTCTGTTCCTTTTGTTTAAAGGAATGGGGATGAAAAATGCAGAAATGTTGGCCTCAGGCTGGTGGATGTTTATCAGCTTTGCCTTAGCCACTATAATCACTTTGCTTATTATTCGAAAGGATAGACATTTTATACGCCCGCTAAAGGGACAAGCGGCAAATACTCCCACAGTGATTGGTTGGGGAATTATAGGTTTCTTTATGGTTTTTCTGGGCCAGACGCTTGCAGCAAACATTGAAATTAGACTTGGAATTGAACCAGGCTCTCAAAATACAGCAGACTTTATCACCTTGGCAACCGAGGTTCCACTGGTTATTTTTTCAATCGTCGTGTTTGCTCCCATCTTAGAAGAGCTCATTTTCCGCCGCCTTATATTTGGTGCATTATTGCCAAAGACGAATTTTTTTGTAGCCGCACTCGTCAGCTCATTAACCTTTGCGGTCATCCACCTAGAGTTTGTACACATACTAATATATGCTACGTCCGGGTTCATATTCGCCTTTCTTTATTACAAGACAAAACGAATCCTTACCTCTATTATCGCTCATATGCTCTTGAACGGATATGTAGTAGTGGTTAACATGAATTATGATAAAATCGTTCGCTTTTTAGAGAAATATGTAGAGATTCAGTAGAGAACAGTGTAAGCCTCGGAATACTAACCATTCCCTAATTAGAATAAAGCTAAACGAACAGCACTTACGGCTTATACGTCCGTAAGTGCTGTTATGTTTGGAATCACTTTTCCTATGTAAGAGCGATATTTGTTACTCAACATGTTCATTTCTTATTAAATAGATAAGCGTTTGAAGCTCTACAGAGAGGTCAATTGTATGTACACGTATTTCATCAGGAGTAGTTAGCCTGACGGGCGTAAAGTTCAAGATTCCCTTGATGCCTGACCCTACTAGCTCGTCTGCTACCCCCTGCGCCACACGACTCGGGATCGTGAAGATGACAAGTTCAATGTCAAACTCCTTTAGCTTTTCTAACATTACACTAGAATGGAACACTGGAATGTCACTAATTATGGTTCCTTCTACAGGTGCCTTTGTATCAAATGCCACGACAATCTTGGTGTTATGGTTCTTTTGAAAGTTATATTTTAAAAATGCGGTACCCAAGCTTCCAACACCGATGAGTGCAACATTTGCAGCCTCGTCCTGATCAAGTGTTTTGCGGAAGAATGCCAGAAGATTCGGAACATCATACCCATAACCTTTCTTCCCTAGAGCTCCAAAGTGAGAGAAGTCTCGTCTAATTGTTGCGGAATCTATTTTCATTGCTTCACTTAATTCCTGGGAGGATACTCGTTTATGTCCAGCGTTATGAAAGCTTTGTAAAAACCTATAATATAAAGGAAGCCTTTTCGTAGTCGCTTGAGGTATTTTTGGTACGTCAGGTTTCATGGTAACCCTCCACTTCTATATACAATTTTTTTCAATTCCCTATCTTTCATTGTAAGGCTAGAGCATTGCAACGACAAGTCCTATCTATTACACTAAGGATAGAATTGAGGTGCTAGAACGTGATTGTTTTACAAGTGAATCAACTAACAAAATCCTTTAACGGTGAAGATATATTAACGAATGTAAAGCTAGAGGTACAGGACCGTGACCGAGTAGCCTTAGTCGGAAGAAACGGTGCCGGGAAATCTACGCTACTTAAAATAATCGCTGGGGAGATGTCTTATGACTCAGGCGATATTATCATGCCTAAAAATATACGACTTGGATATCTAGAACAGCATGCAGGCCTCGAATCAAAGCTATCCATTTGGGAAGAAATGAAATCTATCTTCTCTCACTTAATTGATTCTGAAAAAGAGCTCCGTTCGCTCGAAGTACAAATGGCCGATCCTGTGGTATATGAAAATCCAGAAGCCTATGCACGAGTGGCAGCTGCCTATGATGAGCTTCAGCTTGCTTTCAATGAGGCTGGGGGCTATCGATATGAATCTGATATCCGTTCTATCTTACATGGCATGCAGTTCTATCCAGAGGATTATGACAAGCCTGTCCAAGCCCTATCCGGGGGACAAAAAACAAGGCTTGCATTAGCAAAGATGCTGCTCAGTAAACCAGATCTTTTAATACTAGATGAGCCGACGAACCATTTAGATATCCAAACACTTAGCTTTCTCGAGAACTATTTAAAGAATTATCAGGGAGCTATTTTGATCGTATCACATGATAGGTATTTCTTAGATCAAGTGGTGACACTTGTGTATGAGGTTTCTAGACATAACGTCACGCGCTACGTCGGAAATTATAGCAAGTATCTAGAGCAAAAGGCAAAAAATTATGAGCTAGATAAAAAGAAATTCGAAAAACAACAAGAAGAAAAAGCAAAGCTAGAGGAGTTTGTGGCTAAAAATCTTGCACGTGCCTCTACCACGAAGATGGCTCAGTCCCGCCGCAAGGTTTTGGAGAAAACAGACTGGATGGATGCTCCTGATGGAGACGAAAAATCTGCTTCCTTTGGTTTTACGATTGACCGCCCGAGCGGGAATGATGTGCTTCGCTTAGAAGGTGTGGCGGTGGGCTATACAAATAAAACCGTATCCTCCGACATCTCCTTTAGTGTGTATAAGCAGGATCGTATCGCATTAGTTGGCCCTAATGGTGTCGGCAAATCCACACTGTTAAAGACAATCATGAAGCAGCTGCCACTTGCTAACGGAAACATTCAATACGGTACAAATGTCCAATTTGGCTATTATGATCAGGAGCAAGCAGCTCTCACTGGCAATAAAACCGTTTTGAAGGAGCTTTGGGATGAATGGCCGCTTATGAATGAGAAAGAGGTGCGAACGGTACTTGGGCGCTTCCTATTCTCGGGTGATGATGTGTCAAAGACGGTGTCTACCTTATCAGGTGGAGAAAAGGCACGACTTGCCCTTGCTAAGCTGATGCTACTTAAAGCCAATACATTAGTGCTCGATGAGCCTACCAACCACCTTGACTTAGACAGTAAAGAGGTTTTAGAGAATGCTCTCCTTGACTTCCCTGGAACGATTGTCTTTGTATCTCACGACAGATACTTTATCAATCGAATTGCCACGAAGGTAATTGAACTATCCTCTGATGGTGCTGCCCTATATCTTGGTGATTACGATTATTACCTAGAGAAGAAGGAAGAACTAGAAGAGATAGCTATGGAAAATGCCGTGACAGAGAAGACCATCGTACCGAAGGTCAACACTTCTACCATTGACAAGGAAGCTAAAAAGAAGGAACGTCAGCTTCGTCGCCAAGTGGAGGAAATAGAAGACAAAATGCCACAGATTGATCAAGCAATTGTATTAATAGAAGAAAAGCTGTGCGATCCAGAAATATTCCAAAATCATGAAGCCGTACAAAAGCTGCAAACAGAGCTAGAACAATTAAAAGAAGAACAAGACAATCTTTCTAACAGCTGGCTGGAGCTTCAAGAACAATTAGAAGAAATCAGTGGATCCTAACCCCCATATTTGGGGGTTTTTCTTTTTAGCAAATTTATCCCGCATTAAGGGACAGTAAGACTCCCACTTCAAGATGGCAAAAGAAAGGAGACAGCTAAGTGGGAGATCAA
>NZ_JBWQPU010000016.1:0-69179 GCF_056620325.1 Psychrobacillus sp. Z3-81 | reverse complement strand
GATCTCCCACTTAGCTGTCTCCTTTCTTTTGCCATCTTGAAGTGGGAGTCCTACTGTCCCTTAATGCGGGATAAAAAAGATTAATAAACAAGCGAACTATCCATACTAGGCAAAAAAGGAGGGACTAGATTGAATAGTTTAGCTAGCACTGAAAACAGTAAGAAACTGTCCCACAGTGCCGTCTCCATACTATTATTGTTAGCCATGCTAGATGCAGTATTTACTCATGTCGGACTACAGAGTGGGCATATAACAGAGGCAAACCCACTAATGAGATTCTTATATGATTTCAACGTAGGACTCTTTTTTGTGATCAAGATGTTATTGCCACTCGTTTTAATGAAATTGTTATCGAGATTTGAACCAAATCCATTCATTCAATTAATGATTGCCGGAACCATTTTCCTTTACGTATTCGTACTTCTCATGCACATCTATTGGTTTGCTCTCCTGTTTATTTAAAATACCCAGCAACTAGTGAGTTGCCGGGTTTGGCTCAACCGTACGACGTGTCTTATCTTCTCTTTCCCACCTTTTTAAGGAAGGGAAAGGATCATAAGCCCACTCTGTCCGTCCGTTAAACTTATACATTCCGTAATGAAGATGGGGAGCAAACTTTCCTGAGGTACCCTTTTTCCCATAGCCGGAGCTCCCTACATAGCCTATTACCGCTCCCGGCTCTAGAATATCCCCTTCTTTTAAGCCTTTTTTGAAACCGGATAGATGAGCATAATAATGATACGTATTATTTACATCTCGAATGCCAATCCTCCAGCCACCATAATCATTCCAGCCCATTGTTTCAATTATTCCGTACGTAGCAGATTTTACTGGTACTCCCGTCGAGGCAAACAAGTCCGTTCCTTCATGGATTCTTCTGCCTCCCCAGCCCCTTGAATCTCCCCAAGTACTTCGATAGCTATAGTTATATTGAAGCGCTAGAGGAAAAGCACGCTTATCTAAATTCAGCGTTTCAAAATGCTTATATAGCTTGGCATTTGTAGTAATTTGCTTCACAGCTTCGTCCTGAAGGTAATAGTCCTTTAACGCTTTCTTAAAATCCTTTTCAGAATGCACTCGTAAGATTAGATATTGGGTTAAGGTGAATAAAACATCCTCATCGCTGGAGCGATCCGCCAAACCATCGCCATTTCCATCCATCCCATTCCCTTCAAAATAAGAAATAGTCCGAACGTCTGTATCGTCCCCTCTAGGATTTAAAGGACCAACCCAAAAATCATCTGTCAGCTGAATCGCTAGTACACCTTCTCTTTTCGTTAAATCACTTCGTACCTCTTGAATATTTCGTTCATATTGATCGATAGCCGCAAGATAATACCAAGGCAGCGTATCACTCGAGTATTTCACATAGTAATCCATACGAGCGTTTAGAATTTCTTCCCGGGATTGCCCCTCAGCTGCTACGCCAACGGAAGCAAAAGGAAAGAAAAGCAAGAATCCCAATAAGCATGTCCATAGTAGGCTTTTCAACTTTTGACCTCCCTTTAAAAATCTCTCTTTATTTTTGCCCATTCACGCATTTTCATGAATGGAAAAAGAAATTTAATAAATAGAAGAAGTTTGTACAACCTAAAAGTGAACAAAAAAAAGAATCCGATTTTAATCAGATTCTCTAGCATATAAATCCATAAAAGGTTCACTCATGACCGCAAAAGCACCAGTCAATGAAAAAAGAAAGCATCTACGAAAATCCTAATCTCGCAAATGCTTTTTTGTCGTTCCTTTTTCAAATGGCTTACACCGTTGTTTCTTTCCGAATCTGCATCGAAATTTTTTCCTTACATGCAGCGATAAAACCTTTAAAAATAGAGATAGAAGGACTGTCATCCTTTAAAAGTAATGATTCAGGATGCCACTGTATTCCCATGACAAATGGATGGAACTCACTTTCAAAAGCCTCAATAATGCCATCGCTCGCCATGCCACTCACACGAAAACCGTCTGGAATATTACGTACAGCTTGATGGTGGAAGCTATTTACCTTGAAACGTTCCTCACCTACTACGTTTCTTAGCACAGAGTCCTTATTTACCTGTACAAAATGAGAGGCATGTGTACGTGGAGCCTTTTGATCATGCTGTATTATCCTTGCTTCCGATTGTGTATAAATATCCTGATACATATCCCCACCTAGAGCGATACTGAGTATTTGAGCCCCACGACAAATTCCTAAAATAGGCTTGTTTTGAGCCAGCATTTTCTTAATAAGATCAATCTCGAACTCATCTCTTTCAGGGACTATACTTCCTAATGCTTGATGCGGCTCTTCCCCAAACAATGTTGGATCTATATCGCCACCACCCGTTAAAAGTAACCCGTCAATTAGATTGGCAATGGAATCTGTTAGCCCTCTTTCCATATTCGGAAGGACAATTGGAATCCCTCCAAACCTTGTAATAGCCTCTATATTATCGGTAGAAACAGACAGAATTTGCTCCTTTAAATTTGAAGAAACACCAATGATAGGCTTCATCTAAAAACTCCTTTTCATTTTATAAAGGATCCGTTTCCACTTAATTGTTTCCCTTATGGTTGATAGTAGACCTCGACATTTAAGAAGTGTACACTTCCACTTTCATGATTTTTGATTCTATAAAATTACGATATGCAAATCCTCTAACTGCATCCTCTGAGTAATATTTAAGTAGCTCATTTATGAGATTCTGGTATACCCCGGCATGCTCCAAGCCCTTGGTATAGACGTCTATTCCATCAAAATCAGAGCCTAGACCAATATGTCGTAATCCTCCTAGTGAACAAATATGATCAATGTGCTTAATTAGATCTGACATGTCACTTGTTTGATTGCCCGTAATAAAAGGCGGATAAAACACTACATGAATATGTCCCTCTTTTTCTATCAAGCTTTTGATTTGCTCATCCTTCAAATTTCGTGGATGCGGACAGAGAGTATAGCTATTCGAATGAGAAGCAAATGGATAATCCGCTAGTTCCATGACGTCCCAAAAGCCCTTCTCAGAAAGATGGGATACATCTGTCAACACTCGGTGCTCGTTATTAAACTTCACGACTTCTTTCCCAAGGTCCGTCAAGCCTGCCCCTCTACTTTCTTCTGCTCCATCCGCACAAAGATTAGCGTTATTCCATGTTAACCCAATGGATAGAACACCTAACCGATATAAATGGCGAAGCTTAGAAAGGTCATTACCAAAAGCATCGGCCCCTTCTAAAGTAAGAACAGCCCCTATTTCATCTGCTCTTAGTTTCGTCAGGTCCTCCCATTTCTTTATATGCTTCATTTGTGGATTTTTACCCAAAATTTCTGTGTAAAATAGATCAATCTGTTCCAGTGCAGCAGCCCACTTCTGCTCCACCGGTATGTTGGGATAAATAAAAATCGCAAAAAACTGTGCCTTCACTTCTCCTGCTTGTAGCCTGTGTAGATTTGTTTCTAACTCATCCGAGGTAGCAAAATTAAGTAGTTCTCTTCCATATTTCCTACCGTTTTTCGCCATTTGAAGCTTTAGTAAAGCATCACAATGCGTATCAATGATATACATTCCAATCTCCCTCTTTTCGTAACACTAGCTATCCTCATTATAGTATCATCTGATTGAAAGTTCTATTTTTTCTCAAAATGTTGATAGGCTAGTAAAGAGATAGCAGCAATAGGCTCGTCCCCTTGGTAGTCTAAATTGTCCCCGATGGAATAAACAGTAATCACATATTTTGTCCCATTCGGCAAATATACGATACCCGCATCATTAAACACCGTGCCTAAGCTGCCAGTCTTATTCGCTACCTTTCTATCCCGTGGCAGCTTTCCTGGAATTCGTTGCTGGTAATGCTGTTTGAATAAAATTTCTAGCATGTCCTGTGAGCATTCTTGAGACACAAACTCACCTTTTGCAATAGCTTCCAAAAGCTTCGTCATCCCTCTAGCAGTACTCGTATTACTATCCTTTCTTTCTTGAAAAACAATGCTATCCAAATCATATTTCCCATCTATCAAACGAGTAATAATCCGGTGAAACAGTTCCTCACTATAGGTTGAAGATTCTATCCCAGCACTTAAGCTCAATAACTCCCAACAGGTGTGACTTAGATGGATATCCTCAAAACCAAGTGCTTTCATCCTTTGTTCTACGTACTGCGGTCCACCAACTATCTGCAAAATTTTATCCGTGGCCAGATTATCACTGACAATAATCATAAGAGTCGCTAAATCCTTGATAGTGGGCTGAGCACCATAGGTAAACTCTTGAAATACACCGGAACCTGGCACATAATCCTGCTGATCAAGGATTACTCTTTCGTATAAATCTATCTCCCCTTTATATACCTTCTCAAAAAGAGCTGCTAGTATAGGGATTTTAAATACACTTGCCATCTGAAACAGGCGGTCAGCATGGATACCTACCTCCTCTCCCGACTCCAAGTGCTTTATATAAACGCCAAATGTTGCACTCTTTCCTTCTACATAAGCTTCCACAGCTTCCTGTAATCCCATCGCATAACCCCTCTAGATAATAAAATTTTAAAAATATTTAGTTTATTTTATGATATAAAATTTAAAGAAAAAGGAAAATCGTTACTTTCTACTATTTTTACGCCGAAGAAAGTAAGAATATGAGGAGAAAAATTTATTGCGCAGAAATCTATTAAAAAAAAGAAATCAATGCCCCTTGCAGAGCAAATTCCAAATGATTAAGGGCGAAGATGGAAAGACAGGATTTTTATCCTGAGGATTATTTCAATCAGATAGGATGATTAGCACAGCGTGGTAGGTACGACAGCACAACTACACGCGCAAGCTTTGGGGGCTTGGATTAAGTGAGTTGAGACATAGCAACAGCACGTGTTAGTGTGTTTAGCTATGGCTTCTTTTTAAGGAGGGAAAACTAAAAACATCACATCCTATGACAACGTTTTCCTGACCAACTTCCTGTTGAACTCCACTTAAAGGGTCCAACAAAGCGGTGAGCGGAAAATCTCCAATTAATAGGTTATAACCTTTGTGAAATAAATTAATCATAATCTATTTTTAGGAGTATAAACTTGTGGTTCGGAGCAGCGTCGGCGACTCCTGTGGGAGCAAGGTGATAGGTAAGACAGCGCAACCACGCGCGTTAGCGATGGGTGCTGGCTAAGGGGGTTGGAAAACTAAGATCGTCACATCCTGTGACAACGTTTTCCTGACCAACTTCCTGTTGTCCTCCGGGAAAGCGTCCGACGATGCGGAGAACCAAGGGTCCAAAATTGACCACTATCCTGTTAGCACCCGGAAGAAAGCGTCAAAAAACCCTTATGAATAAAACCATAAGGGTTCTCATCTGTTTTCTCATACTCTCCCTCTCTTGTTAAAAAACCGACCAAAGAAGGACGCGATCACCTGTTGAAAGAGCATACCAAGCACTACAGGTAACGCAACAAGCGGAGGGAAATAAGAGGTGGCAAGCACCACTCCCGCACTTATATTCCGCATTCCACCTAAAAAAGTAAGCGTCGTGATATTCTCATCACTTTGTTTCAACAGCCTTCCAACTAAATACGAAACAAAATAACCACACACAGCAATAAACAGAACAAGCAAACCAAGGCCAACTAACGTCAGCTTAGCCTCCACTAGATAGGGAGCAACCACTGCCCCATTCAGCATTACCACTAAAGAAAGACCCGCCTTCGAAAAAGGAGCAAGCCTTGCACTTAAAATCGCAACCACTTTCCCTTTCGTCGCTTGGTTCAATGTCATTCCAGCTATAGACGGAACTACAATCATCCAAAATAGCCCAACCATCATACTAGAAGAGTCAATTTGAACATTCCCGCCAACCAAAATCGACAAGGTTAATGGGACAAGTAGTGGAGATAAAAGAGAATCTAATAAAATGACCGTTAGCGCAAGCGCATTATTCCCTTTGCACATCGCCACCCAAACAAAGCTTGTAATACCTGTTGGAATAGCCATAGCTAGAACTAAGCCTGTGATGGTATATGTATCATCTGAATAAAAAATATGCCCCATCCCTAATGCAAAAAGCGGCATCACAATATGCAGTACAAGCATGGCTAGAAATATGGGAAGTGGATGTAGTACTACATCTCGAAAGGAAGCAAAGCTTGAATTTAGACTTCCTGCAAACGTCATGAACGCAAAAATCCATGGAATCAGCCAAGCATATGCAACAATATGCTCAGATACAAGAACACCGATTAAAACACTTACGGGAATCAAGTAAGGGGCGATCTTTTCTAAAAGTCTATTTATCTTCCATAACATATTTGCTGGACCCCTTTTTATTGATATCTAACCTATATTATATAGACATCAAGTAAAAAAGTGCATTCCATTTCATCACCGTGGCTCATAAGCACAAAAAAACTGTCCTCTAAATGCTAGGACAGCTTTCTACTTCTATCAGCATCACCCAACTGGGGGATGAATCGGAATTTGCTGTGTTTCAGATCCAACTGGTGGGTGAATCGGAATCTGTTGTTCATTAAACCCTATCGGTGGATGAATCGGAATTTGCTGTTCATCGAATCCCACTGGTGGATGGATTGGAATTTGCTCTTTGGTGTCAGCTACACTCACCCCAGTACCAAATGCAAATAACGCTACTGCACTAACCGTAATAATCCCTGTAATCATTTTGTTTTTTTTCATCTCTAACACTCCTTTTGAAATTAAATAAATTGTACTGCCTTTTCAAATTTGCCTTCTTGCCTATAATATTCTCCTAACAGCTGTGAGAACTGCTGATGAACTTCCTTTAACTCCTCATTTCTTGCTGTATAAGGAAGTAGTCTTCCTTCTAGAAACTTCATAGCCTTAGGTTTGTCATCCTCTAGCAAATATAAGTAAAAGATAGAAAACAAACGATATGGAAGCTTCTGTTTCTCTTTAGCCTCCAACTTTAGCTGTAAAAAGGTTAACTTACTTTCCTCCTTCTGTTCCAAGCGTAGCTGCGTGATTGCTAGATTATATAAGCAAAGCAAATAATGTTCTGTCTCCTTTGGCATTAGAGCAGTACTCTTCTCAAAGTAATGCAAAGCTATTTCATAGTCTCCCTTATTTTGATAGAGATCTCCGATGTTATGATAGATATGAGGCAACAGATGATGCTGTTGGAGCAGCTCCACATTTCGTAGTAAATGCTCATAGGTTTCTATGGCTTCATGATAAACCTTACCGCGAGAGTAATTGAGGGCTAAAGACATTAGCGTATGAAGAATACGCTTAAAATTAAACTGATCCTTATAAAATTGCAGGGCCTTCCTTCCATAGATAATTGCTTGACTCGATTCTTCCAATCTCCCCTTTACTACAGCAATGTGATAATAAATTTCCCCTTCAAACATTCCTAACTCTTTATTTTCTAGGAGTATTTTGGAGAGCTCTCTATCAGCCTCCTCGTATTTACCCCTTAGAAGTAAAACTAAAGCACCGAAATAGAAAAACATGAAATTCTCATGTTGGGAAAAATTCTGCTTATGGGCGTTCAGCCATCTATATTGATTTTCAGCTAAGCCCTTTTCCTTAGTAAAAACATAGAAACGTAGTCTATAAAGCTCGTATAGATAAATATATTCCGTGAAGACAATCATCTCTTCGAAGTCCTTTAACTCCTCTAATGTCTCCTTCGCTTTCACCTCCTCTTGGAAATTCATATGCTCTAGCAGTCGGTTTAATAAGTACTGGATGTTTTGCTCACTCTTTTTAACGTCTTGTAGATTAATCTTCAAACGCTCTAGTAACAAGCGTATAGTCTCAGTATTTGCTTCTTTACTATTGTTTTCTATCTTACTCAAATGAGGAATCGAACATATTCCCATTGCCAAGGTATTTTGTGTCATACCTTGTTTTGTGCGGTGATACTTGATCAACGAGCCTATTTTCATTGCTTCTTCCTCCTACATTAATAACTATATTGATATATATAGTAATCGAAATTTTCCCAATAAACAAAAATATAGTGGTGTGATAGTTTTAAAGTGTACTACAAATTCAAATCGAAAAGGAGTTAGGATGAATGAAAAAAGTAAAAATGGCAGTACTCAGTTTATTAATCGCAGGATCTATGGCAGCACCAGTACAAGCAGGTTCACTTGCTAGTGAAAGCAACTCCGCAGACAGAAACTCTAGTGAAAAGTTTCGTGTCTATGTAGAAGCGAATAACAAAGCAGCAAAGGCCTCATTAACAAATCAATATAGTGTGCGCTGGGAGCTATCAGAAAATGGTTTTTCAACCGATATGAATGAAAAGCAATTCGAGGCATTACAAAAAAACAAAAACATAACTGTTACAAAGGTTCCAGTGGTGACTGTAGACGCAATTGGACTTGATAATAAGGAAACCGTTGAACAAAGCGCTCCGGACAACCAAGTTGCAGCAAGAGCTTCTCAGCAGGTGCCTTGGGGTATTAAAGCTATTTATAATAACAATAATTTAACCTCTACATCTGGAGGAAGCGGTATTAACATCGCAGTCTTGGATACAGGAGTAAACACCTCTCATCCTGATTTAGTAAATCGTGTAGAACAATGTAAAGACTTCACTGGTTCTTCAACAGTTATCAACAACAGCTGTACAGATCGCAATGGACATGGGACTCACGTTGCGGGTACAGCACTTGCTGACGGTGGTAGTGACAAAGGTGGAGTTTATGGGGTTGCACCAAGCGCTGACCTTTGGGCTTATAAAGTATTAACAGATAGCGGTTCTGGTTATTCAGATGACATCGCAGCTGCAATTAGACACGCAGCAGACCAAGCATCCTCTACAGGCACAAAAACAGTTATTAACATGTCCCTTGGATCTTCTGCGAATAACAGCTTAATCTCTAACGCAGTAAACTATGCATATAACAAAGGTGTGCTAGTGGTTGCTGCAGCTGGTAACTCTGGCTACTCTCAAAGGACAATTGGTTACCCTGGTGCACTAGTGAATGCGATTGCCGTGGCAGCATTAGAAAACGTTCAACAAAACGGTACTTACCGTGTAGCTGACTATTCTTCTCGTGGATATGCTTCTACAGATGGAGACTACTCGATTCAACAAGGAGATATTGAAATCTCCTCTCCAGGTTCATCTGTTTACTCCACTTGGTACAACGGAGGATATAACACAATCAGCGGAACTTCCATGGCTACTCCTCATGTTGCTGGATTAGCAGCAAAAGTTTGGGCTCAAAATCCATCTTGGTCTCACACTCAACTACGCACAAACTTACAAAATAGAGCGAAAGCAGTAGACATCAAAGGTGGATACGGCGCTGCAACTGGCGACGACTATGCATCAGGCTTTGGCTTTGCACGCGTTCAATAAAACCGAATAATACGCAAACGATCATGTTTCCCCAAAAAGCAAATAAAGGCAGTCATTCAAGTCTTTTATGATAAAGAGGTTACCAGCTAAGCTGGCAGCCTCTTTTCTTTTTATTAAAAACCTCTATTAAACTATCTTTACATAATAATTAAGACCTATTAAGTTATACTAAAATAATTTAATTCTTCTATAATCATCTCATACGGTCTTATTTACCTAATAAAAGTTAGTATTATTTTCTTAATTATCTAAAAAGTATGATTCTAATATCCAAAATGTGTGATACTCATGATATGCTTCTAAGTGGACGCTTTAAGCGACCATACGATAAAAGGAGATGAAACGTAGATGTCCATTTGGAAAAAGTTTGGAGCTTGGATTATTATTTTCGCCCTATCATTTAGTAGCTTTTCTTTCGCTTTACAAACAGAAGCAAAAGCTGATCAAACGACACGTGGTGAATATATTACCGCTCTTGTAGAAGCACTTGACTTAGAATTAGGTGATGGGAAATCTATCAAATTTAAAGATGTTAATAAAGAGCTAGCGCCTTATGTAGAGGCTGCACTAAATAACGGCCTGACAAAAGGGACGACTCCTACAACGTTTAGTCCAAACAAAGCGTTAACACGTGAACACGCATTCATTTTCGCATCCCGTGCAGCAAAAACGGGAGATACGTTCTCTACAGACTTACTAAATCGCTTTAAAGATAAAAAGAAATTTAAAGCTGGTGAGCTTCCAGAAATCGCAAAGGCTGTTGGTCTTGGATTACTACTAGGCTACGAGGATGGCACGGCTAAACCTCAAAGCATCGTTACTAAGAAGCAAGCACAAAAAATACTTGATCGCTTAAAAGATGCTATCGGAAAAGGAAACAACTCTGTAAGCCTAAGAATTCTAGGAACCTCTGATTTACATACAAACTTTGTAAACTATGATTATTATCAAGACAAGGTTTCGAATTCTGTAGGACTTGCCAAAACGGCAGTTTTAATTGAGCAAGCAAGAAAAGAAAACCCAAATACAATCCTTGTAGATAATGGAGATTTAATTCAAGGAACGCCACTTGGTGGATATAAAGCAAACGTTGAACCTATAAAAGAGGGAGAAGTTCACCCCGCACTTGCTGCGTTGGCTGCTGTAAACTTTGACGCTACTACATTAGGTAACCACGAGTTCAACTATGGCTTAGATTACCTAGACAAAGTAATCGACTCTTCTCCAATTCCTATGCTAAATGCTAATGTCTATGATGCAAAAACAAAAGAAAACCGTTATACTCCATACACTATTTTGAACAAAGAAGTCGTAGACAATAAAGGTAAAAAGCAAACAATCAAAGTAGGATTAATCGGTGTAGTTGCCCCTGGAATCGTTCGTTGGGACAAAGCACATCTTGATGGTAAAGTGAATGTTGAGGATGCTGCGGATACTGTTGAAAAATTTGTACCAGAAGTAAAAGCAAAGGGTGCAGATGTAATCGTTGTGCTTGCTCACTCTGGTATGGGTGACGAAGAGCATACCAAACTAGAGGATGATGTAGCTTACCAGATTACCAAGCTTAAAAACGTAGACGCTGTAATTACTGGACATAACCATGGTGTATTCCCAGGTGAATACGGAGAGTTACAGCATGTTAATCAAGAACAAGGTACAATTAACGGAACTCCAATTGTGATGCCAGGGAAATTCGGCAGCCACTTAGGCGTTATCGACTTAACGTTAGTAAAAGCAGGACAATCTTGGAAGGTAACAAAAGGTACTGGAGCTGTTCGTGAAATTGATTCTACAACGGATGTAGTAAATCAAAAAGTCGTAGATGCAGTAAAAGAAGCACACGAAGGCACAATTAAGTATGTACGAGAGGCTGTTGGAGAAACAACTGCTCCTATTAATAGCTACTTTGCATTAGTACAAGATGACCCTTCTATTCAAATCGTAACAAATGCTCAAAAATGGTATGTAGAAAACAAGGTTAAGGGTACAGAATTTGCCGACCTACCTGTACTTTCTGCAGGCGCTCCATTTAAGGCTGGCGGACGTAATGGTGCAGATTACTACACCGAAATCCCAGCTGGGGAGATTGCAATTAAAAACGTAGCAGATTTGTATGTATACGATAATACTGTTTTTGCACTAGTTATGACAGGTGCTGATATTAAAGAATGGTTAGAAATGTCTGCTGGACAGTTCAACCAAGTAGATCCTTCTAAAACCGGAGAACAAAATATTATCAACAGTGAATTCCGTACGTACAATTTTGATGTAATTGACGGGGTCACATATGAATACAATCTTACACAACCAGCTAAATATGACTACTCTGGTAAGACGATTAATGAAAAAGCAAGCCGTGTAGTAAACCTACAATATAACGGCAAGCCAATCGACCCGCAACAAAAATTCCTTGTAGCAACTAACAACTACCGTGCAAGCGGAAGCTTCCCTGGGGTACGTAATGCTTCAGAAGCAATTGATTACGCTTACGAAAACCGTCAAGCAATCATCGACTACATGATCGAGGTTGGAAAAATTGATCCGTCTGCTGATGGTAACTGGAAGTTCACAAAAACAGATGCCAACCTAATTTTTGAAACATCTGCAAAAGCAAAAGACTTTGTCGGTACAGGCAGCGGCATTAAATATCTAGCACCAACAGAAAACAGCTTCGCAAAATATTCATTCACACCATAAGAAAAGCGTAAGTGCCTATCCTGCCCCGACAAGCAAATGGAGGACGACGAGGAGGTACTCGGCCACCGCAGTCGGGCTACATTTGACCTCGAGGGGCAAGGCGCTGAAGCTGGACACCCAAGAAAAGCGTAAGCGCCTGTACTGCCCCGACAAACAAATGTAGGACGACGAGGAGGCACTCAGCCACCGCAGTCGGACTACATTTGACCTGGCTAGATAATATAAAAGAGGAGAAGGGCTCATGCCCTCCTCCTCTCTTTTATATGATGAATACCTCATATCCGCAATAGACTGTCAGTAAAGAAAGAGCTGCAAATACAATATCCTCTCCCTTACTCCCTGTCCTAATTGTCAACGGCAATCTAACTCTGATACTGATTGGAAAAAACAACTTAATTCCATTCTTCGTACCCATATCCAAAAGCAAGTGGCTTGCCATGCCAGCTATCAAACCGTAGATAATCGCCTCATGTGAAACAAATGCTTGCAGCAATGCCCCTATAATCATTAGAAACAACAGACTATGTGTCAAAGAACGATGCCCAAAGATCACTTGAACTATTTTGGACAAAATGGGTAGTCTTTTACCAATCCAGCTTCCCCCATGACATATATCTGGTATCAATGCACCTAACACTCCCGCACCCATCAACAAAACCGGCTCCAAACTCGTGAACTGCGCAGTCGCAAGCCCAGCTACTAGCCCACCAATAACATGCGTATTTCCAGTCATTTCTATCTCCTCTTTCCTCTAGAAACTTTACCTTATCAACGGTCTGGAATGAATAGGTTATTATACATGTTTCTAGAATAGACTTTTAGTTACCATAAACTTCTATAATGTGGATGTAGGTAAATTAGAGGTTCTTCACCATAACTTGGGGTTGATTTCCGTTTTGGCTGGACGCTTTCCTGGGGGCGCGGCTCCAACTAAATTGTTTCGGATGCTTCCGAAACAATTGGATTTTCCGCACGCGCTTATCCCCTAGGAGTCGCCAGCCGACACTTCAATCAACTTTTTCTTATATGTCATCCTACCACTTTTCAAGAAAATAGGTTTAAATTTAACTGAGACTTATTATAGGCTTTATATAAATTTATTATTTTGAAGTTACATATAAAGGGTTCGGGGAACATTATTGAAAGCTCAATGATACATTGTATGATAGCTTTTATTGACCATATCCAGCTGATTTTAACATCGTACCGCGAAAGTGCCCTAGTGGATAACCCACTACGATTTTTTTGAAGTAAGTACATTTTTCTAAAAAATAAAATAGTCCATACTATCTCGTTTGATTTTATTACAAATAATTATATGTCGGTACTTCTTTATACAACTAAGGAAGCTTAAAAGATATTTAACTATAGCAGAGAACCTGCTATGAAAATGCAGGAAAGCACTTATGATTTATAAAATCATAAGTGCTCACCAATTGTTTTGATTCATCCTTTTTACATTTCCACATCATCTGCAAACATATCTTTTTTCTTTTTCACTTCTGCAATTATACTTAAAACCAGCACAACTACAGCTAGAGTTAGAAGCGTGCCTGTTATAGGACGAGCTAATAATGAAAGGAAGTCTCCTTGAACAATCGTTAACGATTGCATCAGTGCATCTTCCATTAGCTGCCCCAGTACGAATGTTAATACAAGAGGAGCTAGAGGAATATCTGTTTTTTTAAATAGATATCCTATTATCCCGAATACCAGCATCACCCCAACATCGAACAAGCTATTTCGCAACGTGTATGTTCCAGTAATTAAAATCAGTAAGATGATTGGGAACAATAATTTAAAAGGAATTCTTGTAATATTTGCCCACAGACCCGCTAAAGGTAGATTCATAATAAGTAGTAGAAGGTTACCAATAAACATACTAGCTATTACTGCCCATACAAAGTCTGGACTTTCACTAAATAGAGTCGGTCCTGGTGTCAGACCATGCATAATAAATGCCCCAAGGAGAATCGCTATAGTTGGGGAGCTAGGAATACCTAATGTAAATAAAGGAATTAGAGCTGCTCCAGAATAAGCGTTGTTTGCCGTTTCAGGTCCCGCTACTCCCTCAATTGCACCCTTCCCAAAACGAGAAGGATCCTTTGCAAATCTTTTCTCCACCGCGTAAGAGATTAATGGAGGAATTACAGCATTTGTACCAGGAATCAGTCCAATTCCAAAGCCGATACCTGTCCCTCTCGTTATTGCAAGCATCGTAGGCTTCCACTCTTCTCTCTTAGGAAATAATCCTTGTAACTTGGGAGGCTTTTCTGCCTTCAAGCGCTGCTCTGCACTTAAAAGTATTTCCGATAATCCAAATAACCCCATCGCTATTGTTACAAAGTCAAAACCCTCCATTAAATTTATTTGACCAAATGAAAATCGTACCATCCCAGTAATCGGATCCATCCCAATAGTAGCCAGTGTAAGTCCAATAACCGCTGCAATTGCTCCTCTTAACAAGGATTTCCCCATGAGACCAATTACCATCGTCATTCCAAATAGCATTAAAGCAAAATATTCTGGCGGACCAAACTTCAAAGCAAAGTTCGCTAAAATTGGTCCAACCAACACTAGCCCTATTACCGCCACAATTCCACCTACAAAGGATCCTATTGCAGCAGTACCTAATGCTGCACCTGCTCGTCCCTGCTTAGCCATTGGATAGCCATCAAACGCAGTGACGACTGAGGCTGCTTCTCCTGGTGTATTAATTAAAACAGAGGTAATTGTCCCTCCATACATAGCTCCGTAATAGATACCCGCTAGCATAACGATAGCCGAAATTGGCTCCATCCCAAAAGTTAATGGAATCAATATAGCGGTACCTGCACTTGGACCTAAGCCAGGCAGTACCCCAACTAACATTCCCACTGTCACACCTATTAAACAGTAGAATAAGTTCCATCCTGTAGCTGCAGTCGCAAATCCTGAAATTAAATATTCAATTGTACCCATGTTTTCCCCCCTACCATCCGAATACATTCACAGGCAGCGGAACGCCTAATAATGTTTTAAAGGTTAAAAATACTGCTAATGTAGTAACTATTGAAATTCCTACTGCTGAATACCATTTCATTTCTCCTAAAAATAATAAACAGAGCACCAAAATACCCGTTACTGTAAAGCCGATATATGGAGAAAGTAAAATAAATAACACAACTGCTATTAAAATTCTGCCAACCTGCCACATTCTTTTTCCAGTAGGAAAAGCATCCTTAAAGTAAATTTTATTTTTAGTGAGAGAACTCACAATGTAAGATATAGCAAGTATTGCAAGCAATCCACTTAATATCATTGGAAATAATCCTGGTCCTGGGCCTATATCGCTATATATCTTATAAGTTGTTGATTGCCAGAAAATTAAAGCTGAAAACAGGAAAATAATAATTCCTATCCATACACCCAAGTTTTTCAATTCATCACTTCCCCTTCCTTACATAATTCCATTTAATATTATTCAGAAATATGTTAACATTCATTCTAAAAAGATAATTATAGAAGGAGCTATTATTATGAGAAATACTCTCTTATTACCATCTTTTTGGTTGGAAAATACACCATATAATTGGGATAGCCTCGAACTAGAAGGAATTATGACACAATACAAGAAAGGTGAAATTCTCTTTCTAGAAGGTGATACTATGCAAACTGTGTATCTTATTAAGCAAGGAAAAGTAAAGTTATCTATTACCAATAAGGATGGCAATGAAAAAACTGTTGGTTATCTGGGAAATAACAGTATCGTCGGGACCTCTTCCTTGTTTAATGATGCACAGTATATGTTCAATGCTACGGTAATTTCTAAAAGTAATCTCTTCAAGTTTGATCGTGATCAATTTATCCAAAAAGTATTAAAAAATGACGTACTCACTCAACAAATTTTAAAAATCATGAGCATGCGAATCAGAATGCTCACAGCTCATGTGCTTGACCTGTCCTTTCATCATTCATTTCATAGACTTGCAAAAGTCCTGATAGAAGTCAGCGATACATACGGTAAACCTTTGCCTGACGGCTCGATATTTATTGATTTCAAAATAACACAAAGAGAATTCTCTGAGATTATTGGAACCACTTTAGTTACTGTATCTAATCACTTAAAAAAGCTGATTGAGCTAGGAATAATCCAAAAACAGCAGCAACATTACATAATCTTAGATATGCCGGCACTTATTGAAATCACAAAAACGAAAAACATTTAGCTATAAAAATTTAAAATCACAGCCCTCATCAGCCTGAAGAACATTCTCTACATACATCTTTGTATAGCCCCTAGAAATAATATTCTTCAGCTTAGGAGTGGCTTGTTTTCTTAATTCCAGTTCATCTTCTGAGACATGTAGATGCAGTATACGATTATGTAAATTAAATTCAATCATGTCCCCGTCTCTTACTAAATCTAATGGTCCTCCTATGGCAGCCTCGGGAGTAACATGTAAAATTACCGTTCCAAAAGCTGTTCCACTCATTCTTCCATCAGATATCCTTACCATGTCCTTAACACCCTGCTCTAATAATTTTTTAGGGATTGGAATATATCCTGCTTCTGGCATCCCAGGTCCACCTACAGGTCCGATGTTTTTCAAAATTAATACAGTATCCTTATCTACTTCTAGATTAGAATCATCTATCCGCTTATCCATATCTTCTACATTTTGAAAAACCAGTGCCCTTCCGAGATGCTCAGTAATAGATGCACTTGAATGTTTTATAATAGCCCCTCTTGGTGCCAAGTTGCCCCTTAAGACTGCTAATCCTCCGCTTTTTGACAAGGCATCCTCTTTGTTTCGAATAATATCCTTGTATACTTCGTATTTATTTACATCGATTAAATTTTCTCGTAATGTTTTTCCTGTCACAGTTTGCTCGTCTAAAAACAAATAATCCTTTAGTTCCTTTAACAGGACCGGAACTCCACCTGCCTTATGAAAATCCTCCATTTGATATGTACCCGCTGGCCTGATATTTGCAAGTAGCGGAGTATTTTTACTGATTTCATCAAAATCGTCTAAAGAGATAGAAAACCCAAGTCTTCTAGAAATTGCAATAAGGTGAATTATTGTGTTTGTGGAGCCACCAATAGCCATTAATGCTGTAATCGCATTTCGGAGAGATTTTTCAGAAATAATATCACTAACTTTCCTTCCTTCTTCCACAAGCTTAACTATTCTCTTTCCAGATTCCAGACTATGACTTAGACGCTCATTATGTGAAGCTGGAATGGAAGCTCCTCCAGGAAGCATGATACCCATCGTTTCAGCACATACAGCAATGGAGCTGGCACTTCCCATCACCATACAATGGCCAGCTGTCGGAGCTAATTGAGCATTTATTTTCCCAAGCTCCTCTTCGTCAATTTTACTTGCACGATACTCTTGCCAAAAGAAACGACAATCCGAGCAAGCCCCTAGAGTTCTTCCCTTATACTCACCATTATTCATAGGACCACCAGTGACTAAAATCGATGGGATATTTGCACTCGCAGCACCCATTAACAAAGCAGGTGCCATTTTATCGCAGCCACCAATTAAGACCACTCCATCAATTGGCTGTGCTTGTATCATTTCTTCTGTATCCATTGCAGCTAGATTTCTATACAGCATGGTCGTTGGAAACGTATTAATCTCTCCTAATGAAATAATAGGAAATTCTAAAGGAATACCGCCTGCCATGAGCACGCCCTTTTTGATAGCCTCTACTATTGGCTTTAAGTGAGAATGACATCGGTTAATTTCACTATAGGTATTACAAATACCGATGATTGGTTTACTTTGATCCTCCAACGAAAACCCAAGATGCCTATTAAACGCTTTGCGTATAAATTTACTAAAACCAATGTCACCATAAGATGTTAGTTTATTGTTATACATATGGCTAATCCTCCCTTAACTTTTTATAAATTTACTCTTAAGGAGATTTAGCGCATCTTCATGCCCTGAATGAAACACACTTATCGCCATCTGTGAGGAAACATAATCTAAGGACTGCTTTAAGGTCATCGTCTGTGATTCCTTCACTACTCGTTTCGTCATTTGAATTACTTCCTGTGATTTTGATTGTAAGCTTCTACAAAACTCTTTTGTGTACACTTCTATTTCACTTGGTGGCACTAGATGCGTCACTAACCCTAATTGGTAAGCTTCTTCAGCATTCAATACCTTTCCAGTCCAAAATAATTCTAACGCTCGATCCATGCCTATGATTCTTGGAAGATAATATCCTCCGCCATCTCCTGGAACGATACCAGCATTAATATAGGTTTCTCCCATTTTAGCTTCTGTAGAAGCGATTCGAATATCACACATCAACGCCATATCCAAACCTGCTCCCATCGCATGCCCATTGATCAATGCAATCATTGGTTTATCAATGTCCTCCATAAGGAGCGGAATACGTTGTATATTTCTCCATAGACTATCTTTAACTGCCAGGGGAGTACTCCTGAAATCGGTTGGCCTATTGGATGATTGAGCTAAAAAGCCCTCTTTATTAATCATTGCCTTTACATCACCACCAGCACAAAAAGCGCGACCATTCCCAGTTAAAACACCACAATAAATAGAGGAATTATCTCTTATTTCCTGTAAAGCATCTATCCATAGATCTATCATTTCCTTACTAAAAGCGTTCATTTTATCAGGTCGATTAAGAGTAATATACGCCACATGATCTTCTACCTTAAACAGTAAGTCTGTCATAGGATTGAACAACTCCTTCCTCTACCATTAAATCTATTTGAGATTGACTAAAGCCTAATCTTTCTAGAATTTCAATAGAATGCTCTCCCAATAGATTAGAGTGTGCCTGAACCTTAACAACAGAACGTGAGAAATGAATTGGCACCTTAATTACCGGTACCTTACCTAGCAAGGGATGATTCGTTTCTTCAATTATTTTATGTTCTTTTATGATGTCAGAGTTAACAAGCTCTTTTATTCCCCAAACAGGTCCGTGTAGAATATTCTTCTCTTCAAAAATGTCGCACCATTCTTGTGTAGTTTTTTGAAGAAAAGTTTCATCAAGTGTCTCTCTTAAAGCCTCTCGGTGTACAACTCTTTTATGATTTGTATCAAATTTTTGTCTTAATAAATCAAGTCTATCTATGGCGTTACAGAATGGCTCCCATGCATGATCTGCCTGAGCACCAGCCATAATCCACCCGTCCTTTGTAGGGAAAGCTTGATACGGAACGACTTGGGAATGCTGATTTCCCATTGGAACAGGATTCTCTCCAGTGGCAATATATTGGCCGAATCTTGTAGACAAGTTTAGAACCATCATATCTAGGAGATTTAACTCGATTTTTTGTCCCTCTCCACTTTTTTCTCTTTCATACAATGCCGCCGCTATTGCCCCAAATCCAATAAAAGCTGTTGTATTGTCGGCAATAGGGACCCCAGGCAAAATGGGAGGTGAATTTTCGTCATTTGCAGTCATGCTCATTACTGCGCCCATTCCTTGGATAATTGGGTCCATACCTGGTCGATGCTTATATTTACCTTCTTCACCAAAGGCTGAAATACTTAAATAAATTATTCGAGGGTTTAACTCTCTTGCTTGCTCATAACCTATCCCCAGTTTTTCCATTACTCCAGGTCGATAGTTTTCAATGATTACATCTGACTCTTTTATTAATTGCTTAACCGCCTTTAAACCAGATTCGTTTTTTAAATCAATTGACAACCCTTTCTTCCCATGGTTGTAGGCTATATATAAATAACTCTCTCCCTTTTCAAAATAAGAACCTGTCTTTCTTACTTGGTCACCAGATGTAGGTTCTATCTTAATAACATCAGCTCCTAAGTCTGAAAGTATATTTCCACAATATGGAGCAGAAAGCCAATGAGTAAACTCTAAAACTTGTAATCCACTAAAAACTCCTTTATTCAAAGAAAACCTCTCCTTTAGTATCCCAATAAATCACTTAGACTTTTAACGTCTTCCTCGTCTTTCTGCATCATTTCTTTATACTCAGATGGACTTAAGTAATGAACCTGTAATCCTTGATTATTCATTTGTTCAATATGTTCTGCTTTTTCCATTGCATTCTTTAATGCATTACTCAAAATCTCCAACTTTTCTTCAGATAATCCAGAAGGTGCTGCAATACCTCTTGCAGAACTAAAAATTAAGTCCTCATAGCCTAACTCAACAGTTGTTGGAACCTCTTTTAAAAATGGAGATCTCTCTTCTGAGAAAACTGCTATCGCCTCAAGCTGCTGGTTCTCATGCAATTTAACTGCCTCACCAGTTTTTGCTACAAACAGATCTACATGTCCTCCTAATACTTGGGTAGATCCTTCAGCTGCACCTTTTGTATGAACAGGGGTAATATTTGTTCCATAATATTCATTCATTTTTAATATAGCCATGTGATCATTACTTCCATTGCCCGATGTTGTAGCTGTTAAATGATTTTTCTTTGCATATTCAATCATTTCATCGAAATTTGTAAAACGAGTTTCTCCTTTCTTAATTGCCACCACACCCGGGTCTAACACATGATTAGCGATAAATTGAAAATTAGTTAAGTCTTCTTTTCTATTATTCTGTGGATCTAAATAGCCAGTAATAATATTCGGGGAGTTTATATAACCAATTGTGTAACCATCCGGATCTGAATAAGCTAAGTCAGACCATGCAACCCACCCTGCACCGCCAGGTTTATTTTCAACATTCACAGTCACACCCAACTCTTCCTCTAAATACTTTTGTAAGATTCTAGCACCTGTATCTGTTCCTCCACCAGCTGCATACGCCACAAGTAACGTTATCGGCTTGTCCGGAAAATCTGCTGCACTATCCTCTCCAGAAACAGTATTGTTACATCCACTCACCAGAATTACCCCTAATAATAATAGTAATAGCTTTTTCATCATTCCATCCTCCTTTGAAAGTAAACGCTTTCATTCATGTGGAGAATTATACAGCGAGAAATAAATAAAAAATATAAAATATTTTATATTTTCAGTATTTATCCATAAAAATTTTAGAACGTATTGAAAAATTTTTCATTCAGGGAAAGATAGTAGTCTTTAGGGTAAAATTATTTTTAGTTCCACTAGTGAGACGGAGGAATCAGTTAGTGAACTAAATAGATAGAAACTAACACAAAAAACCACACCTTTAACAGGAACATTCATGACTGACTGTCATAACTCCTAGGTAAGGTGTGGTCTCTATTTATAATGCGCTTGGTCTTAAGTCTTTCGGTAGGGGATTTCGATAGGTATCTCCTACTTGCTTCTTTAATTCCTCTTTTGCTTGCTCAATTAATGATGGTTGCTCAAATAATTCTACCGCAGATGCTGCGATTACTTTACCTGCATACAGCATTCCTTTATGTGCAAGGGAAGTTTTACCTTGGGAGACAAGCTGCCATGTGTGAAGTGGGGTTCCTGCTACAAAGCAAGTGGTAAAGAATTGTGCCGTTGGTATAATCCAGCTGACGTCCCCTACATCGGTCGACCCTTGCATCACTTCTCTGTTTTTCATGTATGGAATAATTTCCTGGAAGAAAGGCTCTCCTTCTACATGAAAATTCTTCGAAACAGTATAGGCGGAGAGCTTTTCAGCATCGATTACAGCTGCTTCTACCTCTTCTGGTGTAATCGTTTTGGCCATCCTTGTAGCATATGCCTTTTCTTCTTCTGTATAGGTTGGCAAGCCATACTGATGAAGCTTCGCATCCACTACCTCATTCAATGTATGGTTCGGAATATAGTTAGAGCATGCTTTGTCAAAACGGATAGACATCTTTGTTCCTGTCATTAAGGCAGCGCCCTTTGCTATATCGATTACACGTTGATAGATAGACTCAACATCTGCTAGCTGTGGGGCGCGAATTAAATAAAGGACCTCTGCATCAGACTGAACCACGTTTGGAGATGCTCCCCCAGTATTGGTGATAGCATAGTGAACCTTCGCCTCTGAGATAATATGCTCACGCAGGTAATTTACCCCTACATTCATTAATTCCACTGCATCTAGCGCGCTTCGTCCAAGATGTGGGGAGTTCGCTGCATGAGCCGCCTTCCCCTCGAAAGAGAAATAGACTTGATAGTTGGCAAGCGAAGAAAAAGAGAAAATACCAGTATAAGAATTCGGATGCCAAGTGAGTGCCACATCGACTCCTTCAAATACACCATCACGGACCATATATGTTTTTCCGGAGCCGCCCTCTTCCCCTGGACAGCCGAAATACTTGATGGTCCCTTTCACTTTACCTTGCTCCATTAATTCTTTTATTGCCAGTACAGCCGCAATACCTGCTGTTCCAAGTAAATTATGTCCGCAGCCATGGCCGTTACCATTCTCTACGAGTGGTTCGCGTACATCACTTGCCGGACGCTGGCTTAAACCGGAAAGCGCATCAAATTCACCTAGTATTCCTATAACAGGCTTCCCACTTCCAAAGGTAGCAGTAAAGGCTGTTTCGATATTGCCAACTCCTGTTTCAACTGTAAATCCTTTTTCCTTCAGGAAATCACTTAATAACTTCGCAGATTCATATTCTTGAAAGCGTGTTTCTGGAATCTCCCAGATTCGGTCGCTTAAAGCGATTACTTCTGCTTCATACTTCTCTAGATAACTGTCGATTAGGTCCATTTTGCTCATCCCTCCAAATTTCTTCTAATGTTGCAAGCCATGTATGTAGAGTGATAGATAAAACGTCTTCATCAATATCGAATTCCTCATGATGGTGTCCGGCAGCAAGCGTTGTGCCAAAGACAGCATAAGTTGCAAGTCCGCCTTGTCTTTGCACCTGCTCCATCATAAAGGTTGCATCCTCGGAACCAGCAGCGAATTTTGCTTCGAGCTGCATTTCTTTCACAGTCGACACTTTTTTCCCTGCTTCATATACGATTCTTTTTAATTCATCAGAAGAAGAGCAGGTTCTTGCTTCTCCAACAACCTCGTACTCTAATGAAATACCATGCATAGAAGCAGCACCTTCTAAAATCTGGATTGCCTGCTGATGCATATATGCATGCACCTCTGCCGTTTCTCCACGAGTCTCTAGTTGAAGTGATGCATGTGCTGGGATAATATTTCTTCCATCACCCGCAACACAGGTACCTACATTTACTCTGGATGCTCCCCCACTATGACGTGGGATCGAGTGCAACCCTAAAATAGCGGATGCTGCGGCTAGCAGAGCGTTATTCCCTTGCTCCGGCTCTGCTCCTGCATGGGCGGCTTTACCTTTAAATCGTGCGTTGATTTTAGAGGTTGCAAGGAAACCATCCGTTCCTGCAATTACCGTACCAAGCGGAACGCCTGTCCCAACATGACAGCTCAAAAAGTAATCTACATCATCTACTACTCCTGCTTCCACCATAGATTTAGCGCCTCGAACACCTTCCTCGGCTGGTTGAAAGATGATTTTGATGGTTCCTTTTAGCCTGTCTTTATTGGCTGAAAGCACCGTTGCAAGTCCAAGACCTATTGCACAATGAGCATCATGTCCGCAAGCATGCATTTCTCCTTCATGCAAGGAGCCAAAGCCTTCTACGACTGGAACGTGCGAATCAATATTCGTCTCTAAAATATCCAATGCATCCATATCAAAGCGAAACGCAATGGTTGGACCAGGCTGTTCGCCTACAATCGTCCCTACGACGCCTGTATATCCACCATTCATCCGCTCCATAAATTCTATTACTCCGCCATGTTCCTTTGCTCGCTGATACGCCTTCTCCAAGCGTTCCTCACTTGGGACACCCATTCTATTTTCGGACAATACTTCCTTCCCTACTTTCACTGAAAAGCCTAGCTTTCTTAGCTCCCCAGCAAGGAGAGAGGCTGTACGGAACTCAGTCCAGCCAACCTCTGGGTGTTGATGTAGATCTCTTCTCCATTTAATCAATTGTTGATTCAACTCGACCGGCATCGTAAACATAGTCAAAGTTCTCACCTCTTACTTCCAGTATAGTCCAACTCCAGGTCCAATCGGGATTCCGAAAAACGCGAATACAAGCATTAATAGTGTCCATACGACCAACATAACAATTGTGTACGGAATCATAAGTGACATAAGTGTTCCAATTCCTGCTTTTTTATCGTAAATCTGCATGAACGCTAAAATAATCGCAAAATACGGATTTAACGGCGTCACCATATTCGTCGAGGATTCTCCGATTCGATAAGCCATCTGGATAAATGCTGGATGATACCCTAGAGCCATGAAAATAGGAATAAAAACTGGTGCAACCAACGACCAAAGAGCAGAACCACTGATGATAAAGAGACTTAAGAAGGCAGTTAATAAAACAAATAAAACAATAACAAAAATATTCGTCAAACCTATATCTCTTAATAAATCTGCAGCATGTACAGCCAACCAAATAGCGATGTTGGACCAGTTAAAGAAAGCAACAAACTGGGCGATCATGAATATGAGAACGATATATCCAGAAAAGCTTCCAATCGCCTCGGTCATAATTTTTGGTACATCAGCGGAAGTTTTGATCTTTTTCACACTAACCCCATAAACAATTCCTAGCGTTAAGAAGAATAAGAAAATAATAGGTACAATCCCTGAAAGGAATGGGGAACGTAGGATAGTACCATCTTCATTTAATAATGGCGAATTAGGAATAAGTAATCCAGTTACAACGATTGCAATAAAAACAAGCGCTGCAATTAACGTATTTCGTAAACCTTTTTTCTCTAAAGGTGTAATACCACTATTGAATTCGGGCATTTCTCCAGTATATTTTCCAAGACGTGGTTCCACATATTTTTCTGTTAGAATGGTTCCGACAAAAGCCAATATGAAGGTAGATACACTCATGAAATACCAGTTATCTAATGGTGTGACCACCGCATCTGCACTAAACCCCTTTGCTACCTCCGTAGATATTCCAGAAAGAAGAGCATCTGTCCCCGCAATCATTATATTCGCAGAAAAACCAATTCCCGTACTCGCTAGTCCGACAGCAAGTCCCGCTAATGGATGGCGTCCAACAGACAGAAACACAAGCGCTGCTAATGGCGGGATAACAACAAAGGCTGCATCCGATGCGATATTTCCTAAAATACCAATAAAGAATACAGTAAACGTAATTATTTTCTTTGGTGTATTAATAATCGCCCGTTTCATGAGCATTTCCAATAGTCCGACTTTTTCGGCTAATCCAATCCCTAACATGATAGTAAGCACTAAACCTAGGGGCGCAAAGCTAGTAAAGTTTGTAAGTGTATTGGCTAGTATGTATTGAATCCCTTCACCGGATATGATGCTTTTTACAGCTACCGTTTCTTGGGTATTTGGATGAACTACCTTCGCATTAAACAAGCTCAAAATCCACGAAACTAGCACTAACGCAATCGTTAAGTAGAAAAATAGAATGAAAGGATGAGGTAGCTTGTTACCTACTCTTTCAACAAAAGCTAGGAATCGATCCATCTTTCCAAGCTTCACAGCTCCCGTATTGTTTGACTGGCTAATAAAAATCCCTCCCTTAATTATTTAAAGACTCCTTTTTTACATGTCTTTAAACAAAGGTTAAACTATTAAATAACAGATATCAATAATTTTTTGAAAAAGGAGAAAAATATAAAAATGACAAGAGTTATCGTTTTTACGACAAAAAATTCCCTGAAATGGGCGAAAGAGGTTGATTCCCTGCCAATTGAACCATGTGAATTTATCTTTACTGTCTATGACTCTCTAATGCATCTTCAGGAAATATTTTTGGATAAAATTAAGCAGGTTGATGGGATTTTATTCAGTGGGCAGATTCCTCATTTTTTTGTTAAAAAAACGTTTCCACAGGTCGACTTACCAATGTTCCATTTTGATGTAACAAACACGGACTTCTATAGAGTGCTCTCCGAATATATGTATAAGCATCCTGGCTTTCAAATGAGTCGTTGTCTCATTGATTTTCTTTATGAGGAAAACAATTACTTAGAAATTAAGGACTGGACCAAGCCAGAAGACTTCCCCTATATCTATAGCTCTGGTATGGAAGCCTATGCTGATTTAGATATATACGACAAAATGAAAGAACTTCATCAGGAGCTTTGGAAGAAAAAAAAAGTAGACATAACGATGACACGGCTAAGTAATTTACCTGAGCTATTAGAGCCTTTTGGGGTAAACGTCATTTTGGTTGTTCCCTCTAGAAGAAGTATGCTCGAGAAAGTGGAAGAGCTTCTAAAAGAAATACGGTTGGCACGTTTAACACAAAACCAAGTAGTAATCGCCCATTTAGAATTATCTCTTACACGTGACAGCTTGAGGGAACTAGACTATCGAAAGATGTCCTTACATAAGGCAATTATGGATTTTGGAAAAAGAAATAAGATGAATTTTATTATCCACCAAAGCTCCTTATATTTCGAACTTATAACAAGCTATGCGGATTTTATTACCATCACAAATAACGCTACTAGCTGCTCCCTTGTTTCTTTCCTATCAAAGGAGCTTCCTTTTTCTGTACGGATTGGCTGGGGAGTCGGGCATACGATCCAAGGAGCCCAATTAAATGCGGAGAAAGCTGCTTCTATGGGTACAACCTCTGAATCTCAAGCCTATGTGTTAGATGACGGGGAGATGATAGGTCCGCTCGGGGATGAGCATGCTATCCAGATTAGCACAGCATTTGACAATACAATTGAGCAATTAAGTGAGAAACTGCATACCTCTCCACTTCAGATAAGGAAGATAATGGCCGTTATGAGCAAACTTCAGACAAATCTCCTATCCTCAGAGGACCTAAGTACCCATTTAGGAATTACAGAGAGGGCAGCAACGAGAATCTTAAAAAAATTAGAGGAGCATCATGCTGCGAAGGTCTCTTTCCAGCAGCAAAAGAAGCTTAGGGGAAGACCGAAAAAAGTGTATGAGATCTCATTCGAAGAGTTCTAAAGAGTATCCTCCTTATGTCTCCGGAGAAGTTCCGTCTGTTTTATTCAGACGGAACTTTTGAGCGAGATAAATAGGTATACCACAATGGATTGTCATTCCCATTGTCTATGTAAGTCATTTCCCAATTACTAAAATGGTCACTTGTTAAGCCATCATGTTTTTCCATCGGAATATAAGTAACTAGTTCTACATTAAAGTAGGAGAATTGTGCTAATAGCTTTGAAATAAAAGCTTCTTCCAGCCCTTTTAAACGCCATTCTTCATGAATATGGAGGGATTGTATCATAGCAATAAATCCATTTATCTCCTCTATCTCACAGAACCGTTCCAGTTGATTCACTGCTTGAGATAAATGGCAGGATAATATTGCTGCCTCTCCACATATATCTTCGTAAGAGCTCTTCTTCAGATTGATCAGATATATGTCAGCTTCTCCAATAACTAACGCATCGTCCAAATCAGGAACATAAATAGAGCATGTAGTGTGAGATTTAAATAGGGAGGTTCCTTCCTCCATCGTGATATGAAAATCTACATAGACATTCCAATCTTTCATCATTTATCCCTCGCATAAGCAAATTTGTATAAAATTCATTCTTAAATATCACCTTTTATCTATTATATTAGATAAATTGTACGATAAAAAGTTAAAATTTAAATATTTATTTGACAACTTTATACATATAGAATTAAAAAAAGCCTCCTACACATCAAAAATGTAGTTAGCTTTAAATATTCAAGAAATTATATACCATTACTTTCTCTATCAAAATGCATAGGATGAGAGACATTTAATAACGTATGAAGTCTTTGCTGCTGATTTATTAAAATATGCTTAGTTGAGGAAACTTGATAGGACATGCCATTGGAGAATGTAATTCTACACGTTTCCCGGTTAACCTCTTCTACATGAAACAAGTGCCCAAATATCCACACACACTCTAAATGCTTGTAGGATTTAGTAGGAAAAGCACCGAGTTGTCCAGGAGCTATAACGATAGGTGACTTATTAGAAAAACCTAGCCTTTTCTTTGTCGCTTGAATCCTTCCTTCTAGTGTAGATGCATAACGGATACAAGCTAACTCCAATAACTCTCTAACTGTCTTCGTAGAAAAATATTCACCATGGGTAGTAATAATTTTAGACCTATACCCATTTGTAAAAACAGCTTCTACCATTAAAGCTTGCTTATTTAATAAAAATGATTCACAAGATATCAAATTACAATCCTCCCCCTCTATTTTATATTTAAATTATACCTATTTTACCAGATACTTACTAGTATTGTTTTACTGAATATACAAAAATATTAGTTTTTATTTCCTATATTTTATTGATGACCTTAAATGTAATTGTCTCCAGAGAGGCGCTGTACTGGTATAAACTCTTTTCTCTAGTGGACAATAAAAATAAATAGTGGCTTTTTTCATTTTCTATAGTGAATTCTTTAAAATCCTTTAAAGCAAATCTCTTTTTTGCTCGATAATTATAGAAATTGACTCAGTCGCTTTCCTTTAGGCTATCTACTATCCTATTGATACCTAGGAATACAGAGAGTATGCATACTTTGTCAGGAAGAGCAAAATGAAATTAGAGGAAGCAATCGTACAGTTCGATCCCATGATCTCCGCCTGCATGAGAAAACTTCGTATCTATAAAAATCATGATAGCTTTCGACAAGCAGGGCTGATTGGTTTATGGATGGCATTAGAAAAGTATGACGACAGTAAAGGCGAGCTTCACTCCTATGCTTACAGGCTAATTTATGGGGCCATGTTAGATGTGCTCAAGAAGGAAACGTCAAAAGAAAGTCTCTGGGAAACACATACACTTACAAGCCTTATTGATAGTAATCAAAGGTTAACCTATCACAATGAAAAACTATGTACCGCCTTTGAGCAGCTTAAACCACATGAACAATTGCTAATAGCTTTGTTATACAAAGAGAGATACTCATTTGAAGAGATATCGAAGCAGCTGAATATAACCATTTCAGGTGCAAAAAAGCGACGAGAACGAATACTTCGTAAGTTAAGGGAAAGATTAGAACAAGATAGGATAAATTCTGATGATGTTTCATGAAGATTTATGGTGGGTATTATAATAAAAAAGAAGAGGGAGTGACTAATGATGCTAAAAAAACGAGCAATGGTTTTAGGTGGAATCGCCACCGCCGCCTTTATGTACTTATATAAGCAGGAAAACAGAGAGACAGCAAAAGTAACATTAAAAAATACGAAGACAAAGTTATCTTCTTTATTAGAAACTAAAAAAAATCCACCAACTCAAATGACAAAAGCAGGGTACTCGGATCCTGGTGACCCAGATGATAACCGAATGGTCGAAGAGGGTGCCATGACCAGTGTGATGTATTACAACGAACGCGTACAGGATAATAACAACAAAACTGATTTTCCAAAATCACAGAAGAAAACCAAGGCGCCTATAACAGAAGAATCCTTAGAAGAAGATAATAATGACTCACCAGCAAAACAGGAAAACACCAAACGAATGAATCCAGGTGAGTAATTAGATTAAAGGGTGACCCGTAAGTAGTAAACTTATGGGGCGCCCTTCTTTTTGGACAATCATCTACTGGGTAGCATTGCTCGTTTGATGATCTTCTTGAACCCCAATATTCGCTTCATTTTATAGCTCAATCACGCCAAAAATATCAATCCCATTGAGAGCTTGACCAGCGAGACGATCTGCCTCCATATTTTTTTTCCTAGAAACAAGCTCATATTCTGCTTCTATCCCAAGTTCCTCCAGCTTTCTATCTATCCGATCCGCCCAACGAGCAAGTGTATTTTCGACAACTGGCCATTCCTCTGTCATATGATTGATGACCACCTGTGAATCCCCTATAAACCGAACCGGGATGTGATGTACGTTCAAAAGCTGCAGCTCGACAATTGCCATATAGAGCGCAGCAAATTCCGCTTCATTATTGGAAACTAAATCAGAGGAAGGTGCATTCTTACGCAATCGATAGGACTTCCCGCTCTGCTCATAATAAATAGCACAGCCAAGACCAGCAGATTTACTTTGAATATCAAAGCCACCATCAAAAAACACTGTTATATTATGCGGCTCTGTTTCTATTCCCTTCACATAGCCCTTTAGCTCTTTCATTGTCCAAGAACTATCATGCTTATCGATTAACTCTAAGCGCTTGACTCTCCCAGTCTTTTCAATATCCTCTGCTATCAGCAATGCTTGAGCTGCAGGCATTTCCTCCGAGCGAAAAAACACCTCTGCTCCCTTGGGCGTCTTATAATGCCATTCCATTCGAATCTTCATTGGAAAACCTCCTTTACTAGCTAATCTTTATGTTTCCCACCCCCATCTATTTAAAACAATCATCGCAGAAAAGAAATAATTTACAAGTCCTGAATGAAAGGAGGGTTGAAATTATATCAGATCTTGCGATTTTAGTTACTTATTTTGCAGTTAACCCTGTGAAGCTTGTGATTACGCAGGAGCGGACCTGGAAATGGAAAGTCGTAAAAACTTGGGGGGAAGTCGTAAAAAAGCAGGCCAAAGTCGTAAAAATGGAATCAGGAGCGGACCTGGAAATGGAAAGTCGTAAAAAAGCAGGCCAAAGTCGTAATTAAGCTTATCCATCTTGTGGTTCTGGCGTTCTGGCCGATCTTGCGATTACGCTTATCTATCCTGCGATTATCAAAGAAAACTAAAAGAGCCGATTAATGAACCGGCTCTTTCTCTTGCAGCATATATCTACTGTATTCTTCTTCAAAGCACATAAATGAATAGCCCATCTTGTCTTTTGGGCAAAATGCTCTTCTAATTTCTAGTAAACCAGTTTGTGTAAAGAAGTAAGCATCTACACGTTTTACTTTTAACTCACTATCCTCATAACTGTACACCATAAGGACATGGGACATTTGGGTACGATTTCTTTCCATAATTAATTCGTTCAATTCTTCTATTTCATTTGGATGGGATATAGACTGGATACCTATTACATTATAAGGACAGTACTCCTTCTCCGTCTGGGAAAAAAGCTTATCAATAGTATCTATTTTCTTTGTTGACAACGACTCTCGTTCTAAATGAAGCGCTAAATAGTCATAGTGCTCCACACTTTCTCGTTGGTCATACTTCCACCAAGAAAGATCCATCGGCCGCTTTCTTCCTCTTATCTCGTCCTTTCTTCATATTTGATTTCTCTATTTGTATGCATCGTCAAATTGTGATCGGAAGAAAGATTAAAGCGTCGATAGTTTCTTACATACCCCTCGAAAAAAGGAATAAGATTTAAATGTTTTTTGCCCATGTACTTGCCTACTTTCTATTCATATAGAAACATTATACATAAACTATTTAGTGAAATTTGTCATTTTAAGTCAAGTATTGAAATATGCACTATAAGTATATTTGATTCACTAATTTTCTTTCAAATTACCTATTTTCCTTACAACCATGCGAAACTTGTTGAACGATTTTTGTATCTAAACTCCTACCTTTATTTTAAAATGAAAGCATCTATTAACAGGAATAAACTTAGGAGGATCTTATCATTGAAAGATGCACGTCAAATAGCCAAAGTAATAAGCCTTGTTTTCTTTTCAGCTTTTGCAGCCACCAACCTAATTCGATTTGTAGCAGATTTATCTTTCCTCCCTATTTTTTTAAGTCTTTCTTTCGTGATCGGCGTCGTTTTCTTTATTGGAAATAAAAGGCTACTAAATACTGGTTGGAGCTTTGCGGTCGCTGCTGAAATTGTTATTCTGCTGCATATCTATTTCGAAAAACTTTCCACTGTAGCTGGAATCACTTACTTTATCGTATTATTTTTTATGAATATGCTTTTATTAAAGCTTCAAAGGTATGCGTTGGGTGCTTCTCTTTTAAATAGTTACACAGCATTCACTATAAGTTCTACTATACTCGTACTAACGAAGGGAACAGATGATTTACTTCTTGCAGAGCTACTAGTACCAGTTGCTTGTTCAATCTTCTATATAGTTTGGAGTGGGAGATTTAGCTATGGGTTACCTATTTTAATTTCCAATACCATCATAGGTCTTACCCTATACTACGGATATACGTACTTTATAGGAGGAGAAGCTACCTTCGCTGTACTATCCCTTAGTTTTGCGTCTATCTTATGTATATCTTTTTCCTTCAATGAAAGAAATATAACGTCCTTTAAGTTTGGCTACCAACGCTTTCAACAAGAACTTGCTGGAATCAAGCAGGACATACAACGCTTGAATTGGAACATTGCGAACGAAAAACAATGTCAAAACGAAGAGCTCCTTCAAGTATGGAATCAACTTAAAGAAGTAAAAAAGGAAAATCCAGTGGACGAGCTACTAGGAAGAACTGTTCACAGATATGATTTATCTGCAAAAGAAAAACTAATGAATACCTATACTATCCTTATCACTGCCAGTTCCAGCTGTCTATATATCTCAAGTGCAATTTATATGTACTCAATCACAAAGCTATCTCCTGCCCTTTTAATAGGTAGCTTTTTACTTTACACCCTCATTATGTTTTATTTGAGTAAATTGATGATGAAAACCTGGCTTCTCCAATATATTAATCGACAAATCATCATGCCCTATAACTTAATGGTTTTTGAGAGACAAGAATTAGTTTATGCATTTCAAGCACTTCTGGAAGACAGAGGTTTACCGACTGGAACACAACGTGATTTGGAAAAGGTATACACGCCAAGAGAAAATACACTTTCGGAGCAACTAGATTTACCTTTATTTCTTACGGACCGACCTATAATGGAATAGTATAGGAAAAAGCAGAGACATTGTATATTCAACGTCTCTGCTTTCTTATTGCTAATTAATATTTGATGATGCAATATAGCCAACACGCTTTTTGCCATTTACAATCGTTTCCACTGGATACCAAACAAAATGGTTATCGGATGAGCTCTCTAGTGTATAAACAGGAGAACCTAAGATTGTCATTTTGATTCCAGCAGGAGTTGCAGTAAGCTTGGATAACGTGGTTGGCTGCTCACGAAGCCCTTTTCCTTTATGAGAAATCACGGCACCAGTTTTTAGCACCTCAGCAGAAGGTGTCGTGGTAGACAAAGCAAAGCTTTTTTTATTAAAGAGGATTGAATAATTGGTCTCCTCCCCGTATGTAAAGTCTTCCTTCGTCATCACGATTTTATCAATATTGGTTGAACGCAAGCCATTCTCCACTATCTTTTGGTATACCTTTTCTTGGTAAGCAGTTGGGTTTCTTAATCCTGTCGCTTGAAAAACCGGACTATTTACAGCCTTTGTCCCATTGTAGGCCATAACAGCAAAGTACCAGCTTTCCAGTTGCGTAGCATCATGAGCTCCTACCTTCGGTAAATCGCTTCGCTTAAAGTTTTTCGCAAGCATGTCAATACCAGTTTGTATATTGTAAACGACGTCATATTTCAGTTTCTCTACGTCATAGCCCTCTGTATTCGTGATTTGCATAATACCAATTCCACCATCACTGCTGATAATTGGTTCGCCATTTGGTTGGAAATGCGTCCACCCATTCTCTACAGCTGCCACACCTTTAACGATTTCCGGTGGGACACCAGCCTTTAACGCTTCCGTAGTAAGGAGGCAATTAACCGCTTGGCTTGTAGGATTTGTTTTAGAGCTATTATCATAGCCACAAGCATGTGCTTCCACTTTTAAGTCATCATTTAGCGCTCTCGCTAAGAAACCAGCAAAGTGAATACGAGTTACATAGTTTTGAGGACCGAATTCTTTTTCTGTATAACCCTTCGCTATACCCGCGGCAGTTACTTTTCGAATATCCGTATAAGCAGACGAGCCAACCTTCACATCCTGGAACGGTTGAGCTTCCTCTTGAAGTTTAAATGCTCTAGCTAAAAAGCTTGCCATTTGCGCTCTTGTAATATTGTCACCAGGGCGGAACGTATTGTCCTCTGGATAGCCTTTGATGATCCCTGCCTCTACAGCAGATTGAATGGCACCAGATCCATCAGTTGATTTTTTTACATCCTTGAACGATGTATCTCGAGGCGTCGTATCTAGTTTAAGCGCTTTAGCAATCATTTGAGCTGCTTGTTTGCGAGTGATATACTTCTCAGACCCGTACGTGCCGTCTCCCATTCCACTCATAATTTTATTGTCATAAAGATAGTTAACATGCTCATAGAACTGATTGCTCTTAGGAACATCCTTGAAAACCTGTGTCTCTGCCTGAGCCGGCGAAATACTAAAGCTTCCTAATAAAAGAGAAAGCCCTAACACAAAAGAAATTTTCTTCATCAATTTCCCCCTCCTTATCTATCACTCTACCATATAAAATAGGGAATTTGTAGAATATTGGTTCAGGCGGATGGGAAATATGGAGTTCTTTAGAGGAACTTTATTTCCAGTAGGCTTGGCTTTTCTGGTTTTGCTACAATGACTGCGGTTTTTGCTACAATCAACAGGCTTTTTGCTACAATGGACCTCATTTTTGCTACAATCAACTTTTCGGAGGCTTCACTCTTCTATTTTTACAACAAGCAATTCTCCGAAGGCTCATCTATAATCCAATCTCCCAGCTTTCTTCCATTATTTCCTCGGAAATAATATGATAGGATTCGCTATTTTACTGCACAGAAAAGCACCCGAGCTGAATAAACTCGAGTGCTCACTATTATTCAAAGCGTAAAGCTTTGCTTGGATTCATTCTCGCTGCCTTGAGTGCTGGATAAATACCAAATAGTGCGCCAATCCCTATAGAAGTGTATAGAGTGAGCTTAATTGCCCAAAGCGGTAGCACTAGCGAAAACAAATCTATTTGATTGTTCCATAATTCAATAAAGCCATATCCTAATCCAATCCCTATAACTCCCCCAACGATACAAAGGAGGAAGGTTTCAAAGAAAAACTGCAGCATGATTTCAAAGGTAGTAGCTCCTAAAGCCTTACGAATCCCTATTTCCCTCGTTCTTTCTCGAACAGACATCACCATGACATTCATAATGCCGGTTCCACTAATAAATAAAGCAGTAGCAGTTATTCCTAAAAGCATCACCTGTAGAATAGATGTTACCTTGCTAAGGGCACCGAGCATTTGCTCCTGCTTAATCACACTAAAATCTATTTCGGAGTGATTTTCTTTTATTGCACTAAAAACCGCCGCATCGACTTCATCTATTGTTTCTACACTATCTGCCTCTACCACTATTTTCGTGAGGTTCTTCATATCGGTCACTTCAAGTGCTGTTCCTATCGGTATAATGATATTATTGTCGGTGCTGGAGCCAAGTGCCGCATTCGGTGCTAGTACACCAATCACTTCATACTCTTCCTCATTAATCAGCACCTTTTGTCCAACTATACTGTTGGCAGCAGAAGCATTCTCTCCTAGTAGCCTCTGCAATAATCGCTCCCAAAATGGTACTGGCTTTGTTTCTCCACCGCTTCCTTCCATATCCTCAGAAGGCACATCCGTTATGCCAAGCAAAGTCTCTTGAATATTATTCCCTAGAACTACCACTCTAGCATTAGCGTCCTGCTCCTCCTCCGAAAAGAAGCGTCCCTCTGCTAACTCAGCATGCTGAATTTGCGCATAGAGGTTGGTCGTTCCCACTAAAGAAGATTGCACCCTCTTATCCTCGTACTCTACCCAGTTTATTGTCTCCAGCTGAGGCGTGACAGACTTTACATGAGGAACTGCTTCAACTGCCTCTGCATCCTCATAGGTGAGAGTGCTTGGTACACTCGTTAATCCACTTAAGAGATCCTTTTGCCCATTCGCAGTATCTAGTAACCTTCCTGGTATCACAAGAATCTGCTCCGCGCCAAGACTACCCATCTGTTTCATGAGTGTGTCCTTTACGCCAATGGCAATAGCAGTCAAAACAATGACTGCGAACATTCCTATGACAATTCCCAGCATGGCAGACAGTACACGAAATCGATTCGACCATAATCCAAGAATAGCAAGCTTTAAGGCGGTTAGTATCTTCATTGAATCACCCCGTTCTTTAAATAGAGGATTCGATCAGCCCGCTCTGCTACCTCTAAATCATGAGTAATTAAGATGATTGTCGTACCCTGCTGGTGCACACGATCGAAGAGCTGTAAGATAGATGCCGTAGTTTCTTCGTCCAAGCTGCCAGTAGGCTCATCTGCCAATATTAGACTAGGTTCATTCACTAATGCCCTCGCAATTGCTACTCGTTGCTTTTCTCCACCAGAAAGCTGCTCTGGTTTTTGCTTTCGCTTATCCAATAAACCCATTTCCTCTAGAAGGGCATATACTCTCGCCTTTTTCTTTTTTAAACGCTTCCTGCCATAGGTCAAGGGAAGCAAGACGTTTTGATACACAGTCAAATTAGGAATCAGTTGAAAATGCTGAAAGACAAAGCCAATCTCTTCATTTCTTAACCTTGTTCGTCGGTACATGCTCATCTTATGTATCGGCTTTCCAGACAACTCATAGCTTCCTTTATCAACTTGATCCAATGTTCCGAGTAGGTTTAACATCGTACTCTTCCCAGAGCCAGACTTCCCCATGATGGCTACATACTCTCCTTGCTCCACTCGCAAGTTGATTCCTCGAAGAATTTCACTTTTGCTGCTTCCAGATCGATAATATTTTCTCACATCTCGGAGCTCAATCATTTATTCTCCTCCCCTCATGTCACTATCCAAGTTTCGACAAGAAGAGCGTAAACCCTTTTAGAAAATGAAAAATATCACTATACTACTAAACCTTTCCTTTTTTCTTATGTAAAAAATACGATACGAGCAACTTGAAAACAGGAAATAGGATAGGAAAATCACGCCATGTATAAGACCTTGCTTTGCCTGGACAATTAAAAACGATAACTGGATCAGTCTAGAGAATTAAAAAAAGCAGAAATGCTGGATATCCAACATTTCTGCCTAACTTTTATTAGATATTTAAATCATACATCTTCCCTTTAATGAGATAGGCTGCACTTTCAGCTACATTCGTAATATGGTCCGCTGTGCGCTCAAGAAAACGATTAATGAATAAGAGCTGAACAAGCTGATTCGTTTCCTCTGGGTGCTCACTTAAATAGGAAGTCAGCCTCTCATAGTTTTCCCTCCTATGCTTATCCACCTGGTCATCCAGTTCTCCAACCTCTTTAGCTAGCGCAATGTCCTCCTTTACAAATGCCTCTAGTGACTTATGCAGCATTTCAAGAGAGATATCCTTCATTGGCTCTAGCTCGGTTAGATATAATAGACTTTCTCTTTCTCCAATCACAATAGTAGATTTCGCCATATTAATCGCATAATCTGCAATTCGTTCGATGTCGCTAGAGATTTTGACAATCCCTATAATTCTTCGTAAGTCTCTTGCAACAGGTTGCTCCTTTGCCATTAACCAAATGGCCATCTGATTAATTTCCTTTTCTAACTCATCGATTGTGTTATCCTTTTCGATAACCTTGATCGCTCCATCCAAGTCTTGCGTTTTAAGAGCATCATAAGCCTGTACAATCACCTCATCTGTGAGATGAACCATTTCTGCTAACTTATCTTCTAAATCCTGCATGTTTTTTTCAAAGCTCTCACGAATCATTATCCGTGCCCCCTATCATCCAAATCTGCCTGTCACATAATCTTCCGTACGAGAATCACGTGGTGTAGAAAAAATTATATTTGTTTGGTCATACTCAATCACTTCACCATTTAAGAAGAAGGCAGTTTTATCAGAAATTCTAGCTGCCTGCTGCATATTATGCGTTACGATTACAATCGTATAATCCTTCTTCATTTGAGCAATTAGCTCCTCCACTTTAAGTGTAGAAATTGGATCCAGTGCAGAGGTAGGCTCATCCATTAAGATAATCTCAGGTTTCATTGCAATGGCACGAGCAATACAAACACGTTGTTGCTGCCCACCAGAAAGTCCTAATGCAGAGGATTTCAAGCGATCCTTTACTTCATCCCAGATTGCCGCTCCTCTCAGACTTTCCTCTACAATCTCGTCCAGCATTTTTTTATTTTTAATTCCTTGCATACGAGGTCCATAGGCAACATTATCGTAAATACTCATTGGAAACAGGTTTGGCTTTTGAAATACCATCCCTACCTTTGTGCGAAGCTTAATCACATCCTGGCTCTCATAAATATCTTCATGATCAATGACAATTTTCCCGTTAATCTTCACACCATCTATCAAATCATTCATTCTATTCAGTGTACGCAAGAAGGTTGATTTCCCACATCCAGAAGGCCCTATTAATGCTGTTACTTCTCTCTCTTGTATATCTAGAGAAACATCAAACAACGCTTGCTTTTCTCCGTAGAACAGATTTAGATTGGATACCTGAATCTTCCCTTCAACCTTGGCAGTAGTCATTGTCTCTTCCGTTCTTTCCATCATGGTTATCATATGAGTTCCCTCCAATTAATAGTCAGCCTTGTTAAATTTCTTGGAAATGAAAGTAGCAGTTACATTTAGTAATAGGATAATAACAATCAACACAATACCGATTGCCGCAGCAAGCTCAATATCACCAGTTTCCTGTGTGACTAGGTAAGAATGAACGGTTAACGTTCTAGCTGAAGAGAATATGCTTTCTGGCATCGCTGCAACCGTCCCTGCAGTTAAGAAAATTGCTGCAGATTCTCCGACAATACGTCCCATCGAAAGAATAATTCCTGATAGAATACCTGGCATTGCACTTGGCAGGATAACCTTGAACAATGTTTGCAGCTTTGTAGTCCCAAGTGCCAATGAGCCCTCTCGGTAGGCATTAGGCACAGTCTTAAGCGCCTCTTCCGTTGTACGGATAATTACCGGAAGAACGATAATCGTTAACGTAAGGGATGCAGCAATGATGGACATTCCTAGCTTCAATGTCGCTACAAAGAATACTGCTCCAAATAGTCCATATATAATAGAAGGAATCCCTGTTAAACTTTCCGTCGCAAAGCGAATCATCTTAACCAGACGTCCCTGCTTCGCATATTCCTGTAAATATACAGCTGCCAAAATACCAATTGGAGTTGCAATGGCTAATGAAATAAGAATCGAATAAATCGTTGTCACGATCATCGGCCAAATTCCTCCGCCACCAGATGGGGAATAGTCACCAAAGATGAACTCAAAATTGATTAGTCGGAAGCCTTTATAAAAGATAAAGCCAACGATCACGACTAGCACCGCTACAGACAAGAAAGCAGCGCCCCAGAGCAGCCCACGAAATATATTGTCTTTTGTTTTTCTCATTAGTTGGCACCTCTAGAAGAAATTTTCGCTAAAACAAAGTTTAATATTAGAATAAAGGAGAATAACACGATACCTGTCGCAAACAGCATTCCCTGATGCGTACCTGATGCATATCCCATCTCTAACGCAATGTTCGTAGTTAATGGACGAACACTATCCGTCAGGCTAGTTGGGATAATCAAGCTATTACCTGCAACCAGAATAACTGCCATTGTCTCACCAATTGCTCGACCTAGACCTAGAACAATTGCAGCCATAATTCCAGACTTAGCAGCTGGAACAACCACCTTAAATATCGTTTCTATTTGAGAGGCACCAAGTGCTAGAGAGCCCTCACGATACGTCTTAGGCACTGCACGAATCGCTGTTTCTGCAACTGTTACAATTGTCGGTAACATCATGATTGCTAGCACGAGAATAACTGCTAGTAGACTCTGTCCTCTTGCCAGCCCTAAATTATTTTGTAGAAAAGGTACAATAATCGCTAATCCAAATACCCCGTATAACACGGATGGAATTCCTGCTAAAAGCTGAATTGCTGGAGAAACAATCTTTGCCATCCTTTTAGGTGCAATTTCTGCTAAGAAGATTGCTGTAAATAATCCAACCGGCACACCTATGATTAATGCCCCTAATGTTGCAAGTAGGGAAGCCACGATCATTGGCAGTATGCCGAATTTATTCTCACTAGGCACCCACTCTGTCCCAAAAAGGAAATCCATAAAGCTATAGCCCTCAGCGACAAATGGGTAAGACCCCTTATAAAAAACGAAGGCGATAATCAAAGCCAAGCTCACAACAGATAGGAGCGCACATCCTAGAAAAACCTTTGCAGACAAGCCTTCTAGAAAGTACTTGCGTTTATTCGCCTTCTTCATTTCCACCTTTTGTTGTTCCAATTCTGGAATAGTCGTCATGACATGTCCTCCTATTCAAGCACTGGGATGGCACCGGCTTCTGAAACAACTACTTGTCCATCCTCGCTTAAGATATAGTCAATAAATTCTTGACCGTTTTCAGATAGCTGTCCATCCTTGTAGACAAATAAGAAGGGACGAGAAAGGCTATACTGTTGATCGAGAACATTTTTAGCTGTCGGCTCCACCCCATTAATCTTCAATGGTTGGATAGATTCATCTATATACTCAAAGGAAATAAATCCAACAGCATGCTTATTCATCGCAACTGTTGTTTTAATATTACCGTTTCCACTCGCTACAATTGCATTTTGAATGAGCTCACCAGAGGAATACCCTACGATTTCCTGAAAGGCATCTCGAGACCCGGAGCCATCCTCACGAGAGACAACGACTATTTCTAAGTCCTCTCCACCTAGCTCTTTCCAGTTCGTCACTTCACCGGTAAAGATTTGCTTCACCTGTTCCAATGTAAGATCATTCACTGGATTCGATGGATGCGTCACCACGACAATTCCGTCATACGCAATAATGACTTCCTCTAACTGTGCTGCTTCCTCTTCTTTTAAATCACGGGAGCTCATCCCGATCTCCGATACCCCATTTGTGGCATTGGCGATTCCTGCAGATGAACCAATTTGGTTTACCTCTATATTCACTGAATTTGTTCCTTCATATTTCATCGCTAGCTTTTCCGCAAGCGGACCCACGGATGTAGACCCAGAAATGGAGATTGTGTTGCTACTACCACTAGCTGTTGTATCACTTGCGTTTGCCCCACACCCTGCTAACATAAGTGCTACCGTAAACGTCAGTCCCAGACCAAATCTCTTTAAAAACATGAGAACCTCCCCAACATAAAGTTTTCTATTCATCTACCTTTATCATAAAGTTCAATAGTTAATTTACTATTAATCCAATGTAAAGCTTTTGTAAACTTTTAATGAATTGTGTCTCAGACAGGGACAGACACAACTTCTCCACCGAACTGTGCCTCAAACAGGGACTCCGGACTGCCGTGCACCGAGCTCCGGAGAATGTTGTAAAAATTAGGCATAATGTTGTAATTCTAAAATTCCGCCATGAAAATGTTGTAAAAGTAAGACATAATGTTGTAAAAATCACCCGCTATGTTGTAAAAACGAAGCATAATGTTGTAATTCTGAACTCACGACCACCGAACTCTTCACCCAGAAAATCCTCACTACCCAACATAGTAAATAGCCCCGCATTGAATTGTGTCTTACACAGGGACAGACACAACAAAAAAAGCCCAGCATAAAAGCCGGGCTTTCCATCATCCAAACATTATACACTAAACACTGCGAGCGGTAGCAACGCACTCACAATATATTGGCCATCGTCTACAATCTCCGAGATTTTCAAGTCTACACATAAACTAGCTAACAGATAAGCGTCCTTCGGATCCATCTTATATGTTTCTGCAATATGGTACACCATCGCACGAACCGCATCCTTTGCAGCAATCATCAGATCCGGTCCTACCCCTGTAGTCCCATAAAAGCCTTTATGATCTACCTTTGGAGTAAGCGCGCCCTTCGTCAAAAACTGGGGAGACGGGATCTCCTTCCCTTTGATTAATCGAAACTTCAGCGTCGCAGTCATCGGACATTCAAGTGCAGTTACACAAACCTCTCCATCTCCTTGTGCTGCATGCCCATCTCCGCAGCTAAACAAAGCACCCGCCTCCTGGACAGGAAGATATAATTTCGTTCCGATTGTCAGCTGTCGAATATCCATATTGCCTCCGAAACTGCCAGGCGGCATAATACGAGCATCCTTTGCCCCCTTCGGACAAACACCCATTGTTCCTAAGAATGGCTGAATCGGTACTCGGATATCCTCTCGAAAATGTATGCACTCGCCATCTGACAGATCAAACGTCCTCAAATAGGCATCTGGAAAATCTTCTTCTAGTAAGCCATGCTCCGGGAGAATATACATCCAGCCCCAGCTTCCTGTCTTCAGCTCCACGATCTCTATCTCTAACGTATCACCCGACTCCGCACCGTTTACCGCTACTGGCCCAGCTAACGGATAAACCCGCTTTCCATCAATTAAATCAATTTCCTCTGTCTGTGAATGAATTTGAAACTGATCGTCCACCACATCTCTCGTCTCAAAAACAACTGTGTCGCCACTGTCGATAGTCAAGACTGGGCTTAAATCCTTATCCCACCTAAAATGCACCTGCTCCTTTGATAACTCATGAATCACACCCATCCCCTATTCTCCCCTCTCTTCATTATCCAAATAATAACATATTAATACCTAAAAAAGACGTCTCTTGTATCTCGTTAGTTGAAAAGATTATTCCCACATTCTTTCGACCGTCAGCAGGTTTTCCCCTAAGAAGTCCAATTTATAAATGTCTGGTTTCGAAGTGTTTTTCCAAAACTCATATCCATACTCTTGATTGAAATAATTCATTATAATGGTCATCACATTCCCGTGAGTTCCTATGACGATCGTCTTCGCCTGATACTCATTTAGAAGATGTTTGATTACAGGAATGGCTCTATTTTGTACATCTCTAATCGACTCTCCACCAGTGAAGGAAAAATCGATATCCTCATAGGAAGCCTTTATTGCCTGCTGAATCTCTTCTTCTGTCATTTCATCATCGCCTAAATGCCTTTCCCTTAACTCTTCATACACCTTTATTTCCATATCATTCGCATTCGCAATCCCTTTAATAGTTTGGATTGCTCTCTTATACGGGCTTGAAACAATTACATCGATTTTCTTATTATTCATGATGTCCGTCACTTTTTTTGCATCTATCATACCCTGTTGAGATAGGTTTCTCGAAAGCTCTTGACCAAGTATAAATGGTGACTTTGCGTGTCTTACCATATAAATGTTAGTATTCATGATTAGCAGCCTCCTACTATTTCCCCCCTGTTACCAAAAACAAAAAAGTACACCACTGAATTTTAGCGATGCACTAATGGTTGACAGGAAAGATAAGGTTCATTTCTACTAATAAAAACATACATTATCTTTCATTTTACACAGCAGCCGTCCTTCCAACTTATTTTTCATCAAAAACAGCTAGTGGTAATACCCACTCACAATATATTGTCCAGCATCTACAATTTCGGAAATCTTTAAGTCTACACATAGACTAGCAAGTAAATATGCGTCCTTTGGCTCCATCTCATATGTTTCGGAGATATGCTGAACCATGGAGCGAAGTGCATCCTGAGCTGCCTTCATTAAATTAGGTCCCACGCCAGTTGTACCATAGAAGCCCTTGTGATCGACCTTCGGAGTCAATGCTCCCTTCGTCTGAAACTGTGGAGTCGGAATCTCTTTTCCTTTAATTAAACGAAACTTTAACGTTGCAGTCATCGGGCATTCTAATGCAGATACACATACCTCTCCATCCCCCTGTGCTGCATGCGCGTCACCGCAGCTAAATAAAGCACCAGCTACCTGAACAGGAAGATATAGCTTTGTACCGATTGTCAGCTGACGGATATCCATATTTCCACCAAAGGCTCCTGGTGGCATGATTGGCTGACCATCTGCATTCTTCGGGCTAACCCCCATCGTCCCCAAAAACGGCTCGATTGGAACCTTGATATCCTCACGGAAATGAATGTACTCACCATCCGACAAATCAAAGATTCTTAAGTATGCATCTGGAAACTCCTCCGGCAACAATCCAAGCCCAGGCAAAATCGCCGTCCAGCCCCAGCTACCAGTCTCTAAATTCACAATCTCCACTTCCAATGTATCCCCTGGCTCTGCGCCTTCAATTGCCACAGGCCCAGCAAGCGGATATACCTTGTCCCAGTTCAAATTGGCAATGGACTCAGTAGTAGACTCTATAGAAAACTGATTGTCCGTAACCTCTCTTGTCTTAAAAACTACCGTGTCCCCACTCTCTATGGTTAAAATCGGCTTCGCATTCTTCTCCCAAGCATAATGCACAACATCCTCCGGAAAATAATGCACTTTCTCTGTCTCTACTGTCATCTTTATTTCCCCCTAAACAATTTCTAAATTATTAGAATAATAACATATTTTAGATAAATAAAATAGACTTACCTAGTTAAATGTTTGTGAAGGAAATTAATACCATGTAAAACAAGCAATAAAAAAGAGTTCAGCGCTATACTGAACCCAATTAAACGTTTCGCTATTCCAACTCATTCAAGAAACTCGAAACAATCTCATTAAATTTTTCACTATACTCCCAAAACATCATATGCCCACCTAGAATCTCAATTCTCGATTCAGGGGTTACTTGCTGAAGATAGCTGCTGGCAGTCTCTGCCCAATGTTCAGCCACAACTGTTAAGGAAGGGATAGTCTGACTCGCCTTCTTTGCTGTTTCTCGATAATCCGAGAACATTCCTGATGCAAACAGGTTGGTCGCAATATAATAAGGTGTTTTTAAGGCCTGCTCCACAAGCCATGCCAGTTCCTCGTTTTCAAGCTCTCTCTGTACCATAACGTTGGTAATATAATTGGTGATGAACTCTCGTTGACCACTCGAATTTCGTAGATAGCTATTATAGATACCCGCTATGTCATCCAGAGCCCCCTCTACCCAATCACCCTCGTGTACCGATAATGATTTGGGTGGCATATCCACAAGGACAATAGATTTGACCTGTTCAAGCCCATGCTCCTTCAAATACTCCCAAACAGTTAAACAGCCAAAGGACCATCCTACAAGTGTAGGATTCTTTACATCCAATGCTTGTAAAACAGCAGCTAAATCTGCACCATGGGTCACATAGTCATTCCCATGAAGTGCCTTGGTAGATCGCCCATGACTTCTCGGATCGAAAACAATTACTCTGTTTGTTTTAGAAAAAAATTCAACCTGATTAAAAAATACCTCAGTGGTAAACGTGAAGCCTGGAATAAACACAATTGGCTCCCCTTCTCCAACATCTTGTACAAATAACTCGACCCCTGAATCCACCTCTAGATATTTACCATCTACATAGGACATCATCATACCTCCTCATACGTAGTGTTATCTACGTATATTCGTGCGAGGGGTGAAAAAGACCTGCTGTAGTGGGGGGAGTAATCTGATATAGAGCTAATATTGTTAATTGGATAGCATCCGCTTGTCCAGGAGAATTGTATTCAAATCAGGGTTTCATATGGAGCTCTCTATTCAACTCAAAGGTTATTAATTTACAATACAATTAGGAGAAAAATTAACAAACACTAAGTTTGTACCATCATCCATCATCCTTTTTAATTCTATCCCTAATGAATAATTAGTATTTGGTTCTCTTTGCAATACACATATGATATTTCCCCCTTCTCCTTGTGCAAGACAAGTTAATTGTAAGAAGTCATTATTATCATATATAAAAGAAACTATGTAATCATAATAGTCTTCTTTACAATTGTTAGTTCCATAAACCCTAACTATTGATCCGCTCCAAATTGGAGTATTATCTGGAATTTCTTTTACAGGTATCCATTCACCCTTCATCATCCTACTCCCCTCTCTACTTACCTTTTATATTACGACCACCAATTCTCACGGATTGCTTTATCCAAATATTCCCAAAGGCACTTACGAATCAAGGTTTCACTTAAATTACATTATATCTCAGGTATATCAATCTCTTTATCTGAAGGCTTACTAATTAGAACCTTTAATAGTTATCTTATTCATTCATAATTTGTAGTAGCAATAAAATCAAAACCACCAGTTGAACTATTTTCATTTTTATATTCAAAATTATATATTAAAATTACTGCATTATATGATTTCTTTAGGGTTATACTTTTCTGGATTTTTGGGATGACAATTTCTTCATACGAACAGCCATCTAATAATACTGAAATATCACTACTACTATCCTTATAGACCGCTTTTTCTATAGTATCCTCATCTGTTTCATCCATATCAATATTAAAATCGATAAAGAATTGGGAAGGGACAGACTCGCCATCCTCATCATACATTAAATCAACATACTCTCCTATTGAGTGTGCACCGTTAATATTCCCTAACCAAATTGAAACCCATCCTTGTTTTTCTATTATGGTATCCTCCTATTTTAATCTTAGACCTTGTGGTAAAGACGAAGCTCCACCCTCTAATCTAATAATCAGCCCAATTGTTAAGTCGTCTCGATCTGTCAGTACAGCATATATCTCTTCCAACTCTTCGTTGGATGTCCCGGTGTCCAGCTTTTGATTGGCTACAGCTAATATTCCCGGTCCCATAAAACCAATAGCAGGAAGAATCAACCCGTCAAGTCCAAAGGGGATTGGAGATATGCCGCTTAGGAAAATCGTGAGCATGTTCGAGAGCTACTTGGCCAAGATGGTCGATTGGAACGATGACTCCCGCGTGGCTAGGTTCAATACCAGCCGACTTCTTGATGGATTGCCCTCCAATGTCCTGCCTGAAAGGATATCTCCGTCAGTCATTTTGGAAGATTCCCTCCATACTAGGTAGCTCCACCCTAAAATAAAACCTTGAAAGGCATTTAGCCAATCAAGGTTTTTCCTGTAAGTATTGCTATCAATCTTTATCATTTTTTAATTCTTTTAAGAAATCAGGGTCAATCCAAACCTCTTCAACTTTGTAATCATTTAAATCATCTTCATGGTCATATGGTTTCATAAGACTTAAAAACTCTTCAAAATTATTCGCAACTTTTAAAAGAGAATTAGTAGACAAAACATCCTCATTTATAAGTTCCGTATCATGGTCCCACAAACTTATTAAACCATTATCAATGTTTAAACAAACTATATTGCCCCCCTCTACTCTACATATAGGTATGTTCCCACTTGGTATTCGTTCTTTATAAGTTTCATATTGTGACTTTAAATCATTGATTTTCACATTATTTACTCCAAAAAAATCAGTTACAGAAAATGACTTTATTTCTTCATTTTGAAGTTCAACAATATTTATTTCAGGTATACCACCATTATTTTTTTCTAGGAATTTTTTATATTCATTTTGCAAATTAACCCCTAGTTCTTTTTCAAAGTTGTTGAAATCTCTCTCACTAAACTTTACATTGCTAGGTTTTATCTCAATCATTATTACACCTCTTCCGAATATCTTTTACACATCACGGTGCCAAGCCTTTTCTTATCAACGACGCACCACCGGTATGTCTTACAGCCTGATGTATATCTGTTGGTACTAACATTAACGTTCTTCCATCTTCTACGTGGTGCCATGTGTAACCACTAGGGGTTGATTTTAATCCCATAGCCTTGTTTGCAGCAATAAAATCACTGGATGTATTACCTTTTAGTCCATCTATCTTTACTTTAGCTTTAGAATAAGGACTAAAATCTGGAAAACCATCATTTGTAAATTTTACACCATTTGGGTACTTTTTAGCTAAATCACCACTTAGATTATATGTTTGTCCTGCATATTTCTTATTTATAATTCTAACACCATCATATCCAGTACCCTTAGTTTCAACCTTCACATCATCTATAGATTCCTTAGACTCTACCTTCCCTACATCCTTCGCTTTCAAGCCCTTTATTGCTGTTTCCCCTATCTCTATTCCATCATCAACATATTTGAGTGGTTTTACGAAAGTGAAGGCGGCTGCCAAGAGCCGTTCATCCAAGCGCGCGTCGGGACTCACGATGGTAGCGATATCCTCTGTGAAATAGTTCACGGTACCGATTGTCACCCATGCGAGACCATCTGGCGTTCCTGATCCATTGCCTCCCAGCACCTTTCGCTTTCCGGCATAGGTGATACTTTCATCGGTTGAATAAGTCCTTTCCACGTCTGAGTGATTAACTGCCAGATCTGGATATTTCTCTTTCAGTGCAGCATAGATCTCATCCAGCTCTTCTTTGGATGTTCCAGTCTCAAGCTTTTGATTCGCCGCAGCTAATATTCCCGGCCCCATAAATCCCTTGACAGGAAGAATCAACCCTCCAAGTCCAAAGGGGATTGGAGAGATGCCGCTTAGGAAGATCGTGAGCATGTTCGAGAGCTCCTTGGTCAAGGTGGTCGACTGGAATGACGATTCCCGCGTGGCTAGGTTCAACACCAGCTGATTTCTTGAGGGATTGCCCCTCCAATGTCCTGCCTGAAAGGATATCCCATTCAGTCCGTTTTGGAACAGTCCCTCCATTCCTGCGAGCCAATCCTTCATGGTCTGGAGATCCTTTTCCACTACTTGCAGTGAAGCTGTCTGCGTTGTATCAAATGCTTGGAGTTGGTCGACTGTATCATCCCTTTTTCTTTTGGACTGCAGGATCCCCTCCTGAACAGCACCATCATCGAGATGAGGTAAGGCAACAATATCACTGACCATGTCCATGACTTGATTTGCCTCGTCGGTTAAGACCTCTGTTAGTTTGCCAATAAGAGTGAGTCCCTGCTCCAGCTCACCAGCTAAAAACTCCTCTAGGATATGACCACTTACGGCTGGTTCTAGCGAATGCAGCGCATCATCCATTTGACGAAGAATCTGTTGGAAGCTACCGGTGAAAACTTGAAAGAACTGCAGGAATGGAAGGTGGCATTCTGCATAGTATTCCCTGATAGCAGTTCCCCCTTCACCCGTGAAAGATGAATCCATTTCTACCAAACCCTCGACACTCCACTGGATATCAAGCGCCTGTTTACCGAGCCTGTCCATCCACTCGATATTTCTCCGTATCCCCTGTTGCAACAAATCAACATCCAGCACCCTCATCGGAGTTGAACCCTTTTATGCGATTGCTGATAATAAAAAACCATACTACCCATCTCCCAACCAACACAATATTAGTTGTAATATTCCATTTTTGGTTGGAAAGGTAAAGTTTAAATAAGGAAATAAATAGAAAATGATTCTTTTATAATAAAGAAAGATGTCTAAAACATTACTTTATGAATAGTTTTATATAGCCAATAAATCCTAAATCTATAGTTTTCTCACTTCCTCTAGAAAAGCTGGTCGCTTCGCATAGCGGACACTTAAATCTTTTATTAGCTCCTGCTGTTTCTCGACTCCTGCAACTTGTTTATATTTTTTTAAAATCTTGCATACGACCTTGTACTGTTTTCTATTATTAGAAGATTCTGCAGCCCGTTGAATATGTGTTTCATAGATCGAAATCACTTCATCCGGAAAGCTGTCTATCAGTTTCTCCCCATATCTCTCTACAATGAGTGGGTTTTTCTTTACGTAATATAAAAGCTCGTTTACGTCATTTTCCTCTTCTATTATTTTTTCGTATACAGTATCTGCATATATTCCTCTTCCTCCTCGCATCTCCTCCATTAATCCTCGATAAAATGACTGCCAATCTTGCACTAATTCTTTCAGTTCCTGATAATATTCAAAATCACCTGAAATGAGCAGCTCTCTTGCAAGCTGTACCTGCTGTTCTTTTTGCGCTAAACCTTTATAAGCAAGATATCGGTTCTTTTTCCACTGATCCACTAAGCCCCACAATTGCTGATCTTGCTTTTCCCCTTCCAATGCTAATTCGAGAACTTTTTCGTAGTTCTTCTTTTCTAGGTTCTGGTCAATTAAAAGCTGACGGAAGAAGGAGAGATGTATATGCTGCTGAATAAAGACTTCTTTTTCCTGCTCCGCTCCATGAATCACTTTTATCCTCCACAACAGTTCCAGAATCTGACCATGATAATAACGATCCACCTCTTTATTGTCTAATAGTGCCTCTAGCTTCTCTCTAAATTGGTTCGCAAGGGTTTGATCATCTACATAAACCAAGCAAATTTCTAAGAGATCTAGCTGAAAATTCTCCCAACCGTCCAAACAAGCATGCTCACTAAATTTCATCAGCTTATTCAAAATTGTTGTCTTATCTTTTAACGCTAAATCTAGACTTTCCACGACTCTGCCTTTTATTTGAGAAAGTATCGATTTAACTAAATAACCAACATCTCCCCCGGAGTCATCTGCATACTGAAAGGCTTCCACTCCCTTCTGGAGGGCATACAACTCTAAGTCTAGTCCCTCTAAGACGTTCTTCACTTCCCTAATTTGATATAGAACCTCCATCATATCGGTTACAAAATCATTTACTTCTCGGTAGCTTAAAAAGCGGTTCCTTCTATTATAGTTTTTCACGACAGCAGTAATTTGCTTCTTTAATTCATTTTTCGTAGCCTTCGGTTTCGTTAATTGTGCAGCAAAGGTTTTATCTTTCATTGCCTGCTTATAAATAAGCTCTACTAGTTCTTCTTTTGTTAATTGGTTCAATAAATCCTTTAAAGGAGGCATTTTCTCTTTCTCCTGCGGATCCATTTCTTGAAGCTTAAAATAGGCTGCCACCTCATGCTTGCAAACCGGCCCCATCTCATAAGGACAATCACAAGTAGAATCAATAACTTCCCCATCATCACCTAACGTAACGGTCACTTCATAATCATCCGTTCCCTCCACGATGAAATGATAAGTCTGATTATCCTCTTTGAAGCACTCCCTCACATTCTCCTCCAAGTAGTAATCATAGCCCCGCTTCCAAATCTTCGGATCGATGCTCTCTTGTAGCTTGTTTATATCCATGTTTGCTCACCCACGTTCTTTTTTTTCATTATTATACCAGTTCTCTATAAGCTAGTAGGAGTAGATTATTAGTGGGGAGAAGGCTATTTTTAGGGGTATGTAGTTACTTTACCAAAGGCACTTCCATTGGGAATATTTGCGCTCTACTATTTCCAGTAAATTTCCGATAAGTGGCTAAATTAGCTGTGAAAGTGACTAACGCTGGGATGAAAGTGACTAAACTACTCGTGAAAGTGACTAATGGATCTCTGAGAGCGACTAAATCATCTCCGAAAGCGACTATTCTTAAAAAGCCATCTACTCATCGTCCAGGAGCTCGAGAATCTCCACTTTTTGCAAGCAAAAAGTGGCCCATTGCCGATGTCACTTCTATCGGCGGGAGATGCTAGAGGAGTAGCAATGCCCATTCCAGATTAAAATAGGGATCTGCTATAGCAATAGTGTTTGCTTTCTCATCATATAATTTCCAGTAAATTTCCGATAAGTGACTAAACTAGCTGCGAGGGCGACTAATGGTGAGATAAAAGCGACTAAACTAGGCGTGAAAGTGACTAATGGATCTCTGAGAGCGACTAAATCACCTCCGAAAGCGACTATTCATAAAAAGCCACCGACTAATCGGTCAGGAAATCTAGAATCTCCACTTTTTGCAAGCAAAAAGTGGCCCCATTGCCAATGTTACTTCCAGCATGGGGGATGCTAGTTAACAGTTTTGATTACTCAACAAAAAAAGAAGCTAGGTGTTCCCCAGCTCCTTCCTCATGGTTTTAATATTACTTTGATGCAGCCATCCTGCTTCGTATCAAAAATTTCATACCCTCGTTTTGCTTCTTCTAGAGGGAGGACATGCGTCACAATGTCACCTGGATCCACTTTACCTTGTTCGATTAAGCTGTAAAGGAAAGGCATGTAGTGGATTGCAGGAGCTTGTCCTGTTTTCAGGGTAACATTTCGCTGAAAGATATCTCCCAGTGGGAATGCATTGTATCTGGATGAATAGACTCCGGTAACTTGGATGGTACCGCCTTTTCGGACAGCCTGTGTAGCTAGGACAAGTCCACCCATTGCCCCTCCCTGCAGTTTCAATCCAGAAGCTAAAAATTCCATCGGTGTCATTTTGCCACTCATACCTACACAGTCAATGACAACGTCTGCCCCACCTTTTGTCATCTCCTTTAAATATTCTCCGCAGTTGTCGTGCGATTCAAAGTTCACGATTTCCACTTTGTTATGCTTCTTGGCATGCTGGAGACGATATGAAATGTAGTCAACAGCAATCACTCGCTTGGCCCCTTTTAGCCAAGCAAACTTTTGGGCCATTAAACCAACAGGACCACACCCAATGACAACCACCGTATCCCCGCTTTTCACTCCTGCATTGTCCACACTCCAGTAAGCAGTTGGCATGACATCCGCTAACAAGGTGAGTTTTTCATCGGGTACTTCAGATTCTTTCGGAATAATAAATGGAGTAAAGTTGGCGTACGGGACACGCAGATATTCGGCTTGTCCTCCAGGGAATCCACCGGCTGTATCGGAATATCCGAAATAGGCTCCCATCTCTCCGTTTTTATTAGAATGATCGCATTGACTCTCTAACTCATGCGTACAATACCAACAAGTACCGCAAGCAATATTAAACGGAATGATGACGCGGTCTCCAGCTTTGACCTTCGTGACACCCTTTCCAACTTCCTCTACAACTCCCATCGGCTCATGCCCGATAACATAGCCTTTTTCTAAGTTAGGAATCATCCCGTGGAGTAGATGCAAATCTGATCCACATATTGCAGTAGATGTAACACGTATAACGATATCATCGGCTTTCTTTATTTTCGGGTCGTCTACCTTTTTCACTTCCACGTTTTTCATTCCTTGATATGTGACTGCCTTCATGACTGTCACCTCCTTTTTTTATTTTGGTGGGCTTGGGAATAAACCTTTTCGATTCATGTTTTCAGGAAACAGGTCTAGCTTGGCGATGAAAATGGCATTTTCCGCTGAACGAAGGTCCAAAACCTTTTGACCTTCTAAATCGTACGGCTTTAACCATTCTTTTTTTACCATCAAATCGGCAATATCCGAATACAACTCAATCATGACGTTTAACTGAGCTTGAATCAGCTTTCGCATAACAGGTGAAGCTGTCTCGGTTAACGCTATGGAAAGGTTACGAATTCCTGTTTTCGTGGTAATTAAAAACTCCATCGCAACCCCCGCATCGGTCAATTCTGGCATGCCAACAGAATTCATTGGATCTAAATAATCCATGGTGCTCATACTTACTCCTCCTAATATTCAAGCTCCGTTTTCCGGTATAATTTAAGCATCGCTTCTAAAGCAGGGGTAGTCAGTTTCACATTCTTATCAAGCAATTCTCTAAGATCTTGATCAAACACAACCCCTTGGGAAAGCTTGGATTTCAATAGACTTAACGTCATAAAATTGATGACCTCGTGAAATTCCATCATTTCATGCAATGCCAGTTTCTTTTCAAACATGCGTCCACCTCCTCTATCTCATTCAAAGGCTACCCTTTCGAAAATGAAACTATTCAATTAGTGAATCCTTCTACTCGTAGATTCGTATGTATGCTAAAGGAGGAGGTTGAATGTGGATTATAGATCTACTGTTCGGAATGATAGAGGCATGGTCTGAGCGTAGGGCGAATGCAACCGAGCGTAAAATGAAACCAAAGAAAACACCAAGAGGAAAAAGAATACGGTAAACTTTGACAGAAAATAAAAATCCAGCCTTCAATAAAGGCTACTAATATGGATACTAGAGCGACTGACTGAATTGAGCTAACTTTTCCCAGTTAATTTCCGATAAGTGACTAAACTAGTTACGAAAGTGACTAATTCTAAGATGAAAGCGACTAAACTAGTCATGAAAGTGACTAACGCCTAACTGAAAGCGACTAAACCACCTCCGAGAGCGACTATTCGTAAATAGCCACCGACTAATTGTTCGGGAGCTCTAGAATCTCCACTTTATGCATGCAAAAAGTGGACCATTGCCTATGTCACTTCTTTCGGCGGGGATGCTAGAGGAGTAGCAACGCCCATTCCAATTTAAAACTGGGACTATCTCAACCTAATTTCCAGCAAATTTCCGATAAGCGACTAAACTAGTCGTGAAAGTGACTAATGTCGAACTGAAAGCGACTAAACGGACTCCGAGAGCGACTGTTCGTAAATAGCCACCGACTAATCATTCAGGAGCTCTAGAATCTCCACTTTTTGTAGGCAATCCTGCTCTACTTACTTGTAATTTCTTCATCAAAATAAAAAGCCATAGACCAAATTGTCTATAGCTTTCCACCACTCACTATTTCGAGCCAGCTTGCCGCTTCTTTGGTTAAACCGTTCCAGTCCTGTTGATTGATAAACTCTTTTTTAACCAATGCACTGCCTGCTCCGATGACGGCTGCTCCTGCCGATATATAGGAGTGAGCGGTTTCCTTGGTGATGCCCCCTGTAGTCATGATGTCGATGTAGCCTAGAGGGCCTTTGACATCTTTGATGAAACCGGGTCCCAGGCTCGATGCCGGGAAGAGCTTTACCATGCTAGCACCGACTTTACGGGCCTGTAGCATTTCGGAAGGAGTGAACACCCCTGGTATAAATTCAATCTGCTGACTGATAGCAAACGTTAAGACTTCCATATCGAGAGCGGGCGACACGAGGAACCGAGCACCAGCTTCGATTGCACGCTTGCCCTCTTCAATATTTAAAACTGTTCCTGCTCCGACAAGCAGCTTGTCAGCATATCGTTCTACCGTTTCTTGAATCATCAGCTCTGCTTGCTCCGTGTCCATTGTAATTTCAACCGCCCTAATGCCCCCTTTGTAAAGTGCGTCTATAATAGAAGCACTCTTTGAATAAGGAATTTTTCGAAGCACAGGGATAATCTTACAACTTTTTATTTCTAGCATTAACTTACCTACCTTTGAATCTGGTCATAGCCAGTTTTTATTTGGTGGGCATATGGATAACCCTCTGCATCGCCAGGGACAGTCAAGGCAAAAGCTGCAACACGATTGGCCAAGCTGACCACTTCCTCTAGGGGCATCCCTTGTAGAAGTCCAGACAGAAATCCTGCAGCGAAGCCATCTCCTGCACCAATGGGGTCGACTATGTTTTCAAGCTGCACACCTGACACATAACCGGACTCGGTAGCTGTCGCATAGTACGCGCCTGCTTTTCCTAGCTTGATGACTACGATGGAAGTCGCCCCTGTTAATAGCTGTGCAGCAATTCTTTCTGGCTCCTTCTCTCCCGTGAGCATCATCCCTTCCTCTATTCCCGGCAAGACAATGTCACTTTCCCTAGCGATATCCCTTAAAACTGGAATTGCCTCTTCCTTTGACCAGAGCTTTAACCGAATATTTGGATCAAATACTACTTTAACTCCATGCTTTTTCGCAAGGTTGATACTATGATATACAGTCTCCATGCAAGTGTCACTTAATGCTGGCATGATACCAGTCAAATGAAGATACTTTGCAGCCGCTACATATGCTTCATTGATATCTGCAGGTGATAGCTGAGAGGCAGCAGAATTTCTTCGATAATAAAATACACTTGGCTCTCCAGCTGCTTTTCGTTCCTTAAAGAATACAGCAGTCGGATGGTTCTGAAGAAATTTCACCTGAGAGGTGTCAACTCCTTCGCCGCGGACAGTGTTGCGAAGATACATACCGAAATCATCCTGCCCCAATAAGGAAATCCACCCTACCTCATGCCCCAGACGTGCAAGCGCGATTACAACATTTGTTTCAGCTCCTCCAATCGATTTCACAAATTTAGATGCATAGGTCATGGATCCAACCGACTCTGGTGTAAATAAAACCATTGACTCTCCTATTGTTACGACATCCATTGTGGCACCTCCTTATACTCCTGAATAAGCCATGAATCCGCCATCCACTGGCACGGTGATTCCTGTTACAAAGCCAGACATCTCTTCATTTACCAGCCAAAGCATCGTTCCGAGCAGATCCTCCGGTTTACCAAAGCGTCGCATCGGTGTGTGGGTAATGATTTTATGTGCTCGATCCGTGTAAGAGCCGTCTTCATTGGTGAGCAGATTTCTGTTTTGATCGGTCAGGAAAAAACCTGGCGCAATCGCATTCACTCGAATTCCTGCATCCGCAAAATGAACAGCCAGCCACTTCGTCAAATTCTCGATTCCTGCCTTTGCAGCACTATAGGCCGGAACCTTCGTCATTGGTGAAGGTGCGCTCATAGAGGACATATTAAGAATCGTTGCATGTCCTTTGCTAATCATATCCTCTGCAAATACCTGGGTTGGAAGCAAGGTTCCTAATATGTTTAAGTCAAAAACAAAGCCAAAGCCTTCCTTCGTCAGATCAAAGAAAGACTGTACCTCCGAGTCCTTCCAATCCTTCTCCTGAAACAGTTCATGTGAGGTGATTCCCATCGGATGGTTTCCACCTGCTCCATTAATTAAAATATCGCAGGCTCCAAGCTCGGCACGTACCTGTTCTCTTGCCTGAATAATAGATTCCTTATCTAAGACATCACAGGAAATAGCAATCGCTTGCCCTCCTGCTTCTTGAATTTCCTTTGCAACCGTCTCTCCTTTTTCCTTTGTACGATTTAAAATCGCAACCTTCACACCAAGGTGACCTAGCTCCTTGGCCATAGCTCCACAAAGTATGCCGCTACCTCCAGTAACCACTGCTACCTTTCCTGCTAAATGATTAAAATTCATTATTCTCACCTCTTTTATTGAAAGCGTCCCATAACCCAAACAAATACATAGCACCTAAAGCCCGGTCATAGAGCCCGTACCCTGGTCTTCCAACCTCTCCCCAAATATCTCTCCCATGATCTGGCCGCATATAGCCGGTGTAGCCAATATTGTAAAAGGCCTCCATCACACCAACCATATCAATAGAACCCGCAGACATCTTATGGGCAGTTTCAATAAAGTCTCCGTTATCGTATCTTTTCAGGTTTCGAACATGTGCAAAGTAAATACGATCTCCGTATTTGCGAATGATACCTGGTAAATCATTTGCTGGATTAGCTCCCAATGACCCGCTGCAAAATGTCAGCCCGTTTGAGGGGCTATCCACCAAGCTTAGTATCCTTCCGAGGTTCTCTTCGTTCGTTACAATTCTCGGCAATCCAAAGACAGACCAAGGTGGATCATCTGGATGTATGGCTAGCTTGATGCCGTGCTCCTCTGCCACTGGTACCACCTCTTGTAAGAAGTACTGTAAATTATCCCAAAGCTTTTCCTCATCCACTGATTGATAGGCAGCTAAAACCTCCTGCAGCTGCTCTAGTCGATCGGGTTCCCAGCCTGGAAGGGTAAAGCTTTTATTCTGAAGGACTGTCGCCACCAGTTCAGCCGGCTCCGCCCCCTCCATCATGCTCTTTTCATAGAACAGCGCAAACGAGCCGTCCTCCAGTTCCTTTTGCAAATCTGTTCGTATCCAATCAAAAACTGGCATAAAATTGTAGCAAATTACCTTTGTGCCGACCTTCGCTAGTTCTCTGATTGTTTCTTTATAGTTTTCGATATATTGCTCACGTGTTGGGTATCCTAGCTTGATATCCTCATGGATATTAACACTTTCCACTACTTCAATATGCAGCCCATGTGCTTCTACTAGCTTCTGCACATTCTGAATTTCACCTATTGGCCACTTCTCTCCAGCTGCGAGATGATGAAGTGACCAGACCACTCCCTTTACGTCGGGGATCTGTTTTATTTGCTCTAAACGTACATGATCATTACCTTCTCCAAACCACCTAAATACCATCTCCATCTCTATCACCTAACAATCCTTATATTTCTAACGATAAGTACCGCTTACTATTGAAATAGCAAATATCTTGTACGATTTCTCCCAATAAATCAAAGTCCTGTGGGAACTCCCCATTTTCTACCCAATCCCCTATCACATCACAAAGAATTCTTCTAAAATACTCATGGCGAGTATAGGATAGAAAGCTTCTTGAATCCGTCAGCATACCGACAAATCGAGCTAGAAGCCCAGTGTTCGCAAGCGCCTTTATGTGATCCACCATTCCATCCCGTTGATCATTGAACCACCAAGCAGTCCCGAACTGAAGCTTCCCTGGAATATTTCCTTGGAAATTCCCAACCATCGAGGCAATCATATAATTATCTCTTGGATTCAAATTATAGATAATAGTTTTTGGTAACTCATTCGTGTATTCCAACACATTTAACAGATTGGATAAATCAGCAGCATAAGTAAAATCATGAATCGAGTCATAGCCTGTATTTGGTCCTGCCTGTGCAAGCATCCGTTTGTTATTGTTACGAATAGCCCCAATATGAAGCTGCATTGCCCAGCCTTTAGCGGCATACATTTTTCCGAGCTCAATGAGTGTAGATGTTTTAAATTGAACAATCTCTCGCTCGGAAATCCTTGCGTTAGTGCGTCCCTTTTGGAAAATAGCTTCTACTTCCTCTAGAGTGAAAGCTTGATAAAAAGAGGAATCCAAACCATGATCGGAAAGACGGCAGCCAACCTGATTAAAATAATCTACCCGCTGACGAAGCCCTTTCAGAAAATCCTCATAGGATTCAATGCTTATACCAGATACTATAGCTAGCTCATCTGTCCACTCCGAAAAGCTATCTAGCTCAATCCCCAAGGCCCCGTCCGGTCGGAAGGTAGGAAGCACCTTCACTCGGTACCCCTCCTCCTTCAAAACTTGATGATAACGAAGGTCATCCACCGGATCGTCCGTTGTACAAATTACATGTACATGGGATCTTTCAATCAATGCTCTAGCAGTATAATCCTTTGTCTTCAGTAATTCATTGCCCTGCTCCCATATTTCCTCAGCAGTAGCGGCACTTAGTATTTTTTCTATCCCGAAATACCTTTTTAATTCAAGCGCAGTCCAATGGAATAAAGGATTGCCAAGCGTGTAAGGGACTGTAGCAGCCCACTTCTCAAACTTTTCCTTGTCACTGGCACTTCCCGTTATATAGTGTTCATCCACTCCATTTGCTCGTAACGCTCTCCATTTGTAATGATCACCAGCAAGCCATATTTCTGTGAGATTTTCAAAGGTTTTATTCTCCGCAATCTCCTTTGCAGAAAGATGGCAGTGATAATCGATAATCGGCATTTCTTTCGCATATTCCTGGTAGAGCCTTTGTGCAGTTGCTGTTTTCAATAAAAACTGTTCATCCATAAAGGGCTTCATTTACTCTTCCCCCACTTACATAAATAGATTTGGCAAGAACATTACAATGGAAGGCACAAAAGTTAAGAGAAGAACGAGCGCAAAGATTCCTAGGATAAATGGAATCGATTCTTTTACATAGTCCTCTAATGGAACCTTCATAATAGAGGTGGTCGTATACATGGTTACTCCTACTGGTGGAGTCATTCCTCCAAAGGTTACGATGGTCATCATCAGAATTCCGAAATGTACCGGGTCAATTCCTACCTGCACAACTATTGGCAAGAATATTGGCGTTAGCAATAAAACAAGCACCGTCGATTCGATAAACATACCAGCAATAACTAAGAAAATGAGAATTAAAATAACCATGAGACTTCCATTTGTCGTAATTCCAATTAGAAAATCAGCTGCGTTTTGCGGCAATCTGTCATATGTAATTAAGAATCCTAGAATAGAAGAAACAGAAATAATTAGTAGGATAGATGCATTGTCTGTAACAGACTGAGAAAGCGCCTCCTTAAAGTTCTTCCAGTTCAATTCTTTATACACGAAGAAGCCGATGATTATTGCATAAACAACGGCAAAGGCTCCCGCTTCCGAAGCAGTAAAGATTCCAAAACGAATCCCCACTACTAGAATCACTGGGAACATCAAAGCCCAAATACTTTCTAGAAAGGTTCTCATCACTTCAGAGAAGGATGCTCGCTTTTGCACGATATTACTGTCATAACCTCTTTTTCTAGCAATCACGTAAGAGATGACCATCAAAAATACCATCATAAGAAGTCCTGGGATGATTCCTGCTAAGAATAGCTTTCCAATCGACACCTGACCCACGTAGCCGTATAAGATAAGCCCAATACTAGGTGGGATTGTTGCGGTGATTAAGGAGCTAATTGCGATTACCGAAGCAGAGTAGCCTCCAGAATAGCCACGGTCGATCATTTTTTGACCTAAAATACGACTTTGCATGGCAGCATCTGCATTCGCTGAACCTGATACGCCTCCCATAATCGTACTAAGGACAATAGATACGTGGGCTAGACTTCCCTTTAAGTGACCAGTCAGTGCATTTGAAAATCGAATTAGTCTATCCGTGATTCCTGAAGCATTCATTAGGTTTCCAGCGAGAATAAAGAAAGGAACCGCTAGAAGAGGAAAGGATTGCGTACCAGCTACCATGCGCTGAGTCGTAAGCTCAATCGGCAAATCTGACCCTACTAGAAAATACATAAGACTTCCTATCCCAATCGCAAAGGCAACCGGCATATTGAGAAACAGTAAGATTAAAAATATAATAGCGACTATTAACAAGCTAATCCCTCCCTACGATTCCAGTTCATTGGGTGACTTTAATCTCCCAAATTCTTCTTTTAGTTGCGACAAAATAGTAAATATCATTAACACACTTCCCACTGGTACCGCTGATGTGATAAAAGAATAGCTAAGTGGCAAATTATTAATTTGTCTCACTGAATTTTCTATACTCAGCTGAAAGCCATATACTGTTAAAAAGATTAAGAAGCCTAGCACAAGGACCTTTGTGATGATTTCGATAATATTGCGTACACCTTGCGGCAAAACTTTCACAAATACATCTACCGTTATATGCTTACGTTCTCTCAAGGTTCTATTGGCGCCTAAAAAAATAGCCCAGACAAATAGGAGCTGAGCAAACTCAACTGACCATGAGAGGGGCATACCTGCCCATCTCATGATCGCTGCCAAGAAAACAAAGAACACGATTCCAACCAGTAAAAAGTTTGTGAGAAAGTTTTCAATTCGGATATAAATATCTGCAACCTTTTTCACCATTGTACTCACTACTTCCCTAGAATTTTGTTTACTTCGTTTCTTAACTCTGCATAGCCATCCATTTTCTCATAGACTACTTCTGTTACTTGCTTAAATGGCTCGGTATCAACCTCCACAATTTCTACACCAGCAGCTTCCATTTTTGATTCGAAGTCCGCTAGCAGCTCAATCGTATTTTGAGACGCCTCTTCTCCAGCCATCTGTGCTTCTTCATACACAATTGCTTGATATTCCTCTGGTAGATCTGCCATCCAATCTGCCCCTGCAACAACTCCTGTAATCAGTTGGAAATGACCAGTTTTCGAAATATATTTCACTACCTCATGCAGGTTTGCTCCGAAAGACGCAGGATGCTGTGCTTCTGCCCCATCAATTACCCCTTGCTGGATACCAGGATATACCTCTGAGAATGCCATTCCAGCTGGACTTGCTCCCATGGCAGAAATCGTTTCTGTCCAAACAGCAGCTCCAGGTGTTCTAATTTTTAGTCCCTTCAAGTCCTCTGGTTTTTCAATCTTTTTATTGGTAAGGAAATGACGGTCCCCTTGATACCAGTTAAAAGAGAGAATTTGTAGGTTATGCTCTGTTGCCAGCTTATCTGACCATTCCTTGAATAAATCAGACTGTGCTACCTTGTTTGCTTCATCATAGTTTTCCACGATATACGGAGCGGAGAGAATACCGATGTCTGGCACCATTTCAGCAAGACGACCTGCATCCACTAGTACAGCAACATTTGCCCCTACCTTTGCCTGTTCAAGTACGTCACTGTCATCCCCCAGTGCCCCATTTCCGTAAATCTCTATTACTACCTTGTCATCCGTTTTTTCTGCAACTCGTTCCTTGAAGGTTTCAAGCCCTTGGTAAATCGGATCCGTTGCAGCTAATGCGGTGTTGATTTTCAATGTATAAACCTTATCCGAGCTTGCTTCCATTTTGCTGTCATCTGAGCACGCAGCTAAAAGTGTACATACGATAAAAACTAAGCTTAATAAGAACCCCTTTTTCCCTTTCATTGAAAAGCCCCCTTGTTTGATTTGTGAATTAAAGCGCTTACATTTTTAATGAAAAAAAATTACTTAAAATAAGTTGGATATTCTTCTTTCAATGAATCTAATTCAAAGCGTAGCTTCCGTAAATGTTCCCCCATCGCCTCATCTGCTAGTTGAGGATTTCCTTTTTCTATCGCATCGGCTATTACAAGATGCTGTGACATGATTTGCTCCCAATTATAGTTTGCAGCTAAACTCAGCATTCGAATTCTATTCAAATGTGCATTAAAATTTTGCAACACGGACCAAATCCTCGGCTTCTCCGCACCAATTGAGATAATATAATGAAACTCCTCATCCAGCTCGAATAACTTCATATAATTCTTTTCATCAATACAAAAACGCTGTCGTTGTAAATTCTCTTTCAAGGTTACGAAATCTACCTTTTCGGGATTTTCAGCAGCTAGCTTCGCCGATGCCCTTTCCAGCAGCTCTCGTATGAAACGAACCTCCTCCACATGATCCAAGTCAATCAATGAAATAAACGTCCCGCGCTGAGGATATACCTCGAGTAACTCTTCCTGTGCCAATCGAACAAAAGCCTCTCGAACGGGGGTCCTACTGACGTTCAGTAATTCAGAGATTTCCTTTTCTGAGACACTTTGGCCGGGCTTAAGCTCCAGCTTAATAATGCTCTCCTTTAAAGTCTCATACACATGATCTCTAGCAGAAAAATTTCTACGCTTATTCAAATTATCAGTAACCAAAACTATCACTCCTTTAGCTACTGCCATATTAACATATTAGTATACTTGTATGGTAGTATATATTCTAAGTTTTTAGAAAATTAGTTATATTAGTGTGGTTGGTATTAGGTCAGATATCATTATTTTATTTTGAATAGTATTTTATTTAGTTGAATGGTAGTGGGGATTAAAGACGTAACGAGGAAGTGTAGCCTCTTTCATTAAGAAACTATTAGGTAATGGGAAATAAAATTAGTTTGAGACTTATTTGTAGGAAGCGAAGGCTTGTCTAAATTGGAGAGATCCTCGTGAAAAGAGGAAGTGAATAGCGGGTTTATAGTATCTACACTTTTTGCAGGCAAAAAGTGGCCCATTGCCTATATCACTCCTCTCGTCAGGGATGCTGGAGAAGTAGCAAGGTCACTCTAGGTAGGAAAAAGGAATTTTCTATATTTATAGGGTTATCCAACCCTTAATAATTCCCAGTAAATTTCCGATAAGTGACTAAACGAGTGGCGAACGTGACTAAATCACCTTCGAAAGCGAGTAAATGGAAGAGGAGAGCGACTAACTATCGGTTGAACGCGACTAAACTGGATGTGAGTGCGACTATTCCTCCCGAGCGACCACTTCCTACGAAAGAGGACATGAGAATCTCCACTTTTTGCAGGCAAAAAGTGGCCCATTGCCTATGCCACTCCTCTCGGCGGGGTATGCAAGAGGAGTTTATTGGTAAATTATTCATATAGTTGCGATTTACTCTCTTTTACTTGCGCGGGAGATTAGATTACTTGCGAAATGAGTTCCAAAATTACCATAATATACCATTAGGAAACTGGAAAACCCATTAAAATTCCCCTTATGGTTAGCATTCCCATCTTGGTCATTTTACAATAAGGAAAAGGCTTCGAAAGGATCGATTAATATGGAAAGATCAAAGAACAAGCAGGATATGATAAATAGCCTTATGCCCCTAGGTATGCTAGCTGGATGTACGATTGGGTCGATTGTCGGCATGTTTTTGGAACCTGGCTTTCTTGTGTATGCCATTACAATTGGTAGTGGAGTTGGTTATATTGCGGGATTAATCGCTTATGTACTTTCCGTAAAAATGAAGTAGCAGAATACACAAAGGGGTGTCCCATAACTTTTGGGTCACCTCTTCGTTCTTTGATACATATCCGCTATATAACATTGCTCCTGCGGTGGTCGCATTACAATGCCACCATCCTCGTCGCAAAGGGGCCCTCTGAGTATGACTTTTCAGAGGGCCCCTTCACTCCGTTATTCTTTTCGCTGCATCCTGCATTAATTGGATAAGCTGGTCTGCGTCGTATTCGTCCTGCCGAATATACGGGTAGGTTACCGAAATGGCTCCTAGCAGGATTTGCTGGCGAGCAATGATTGGTACGCTAATCGATAAGGCACCCTTCACTCGTTCTCCCTTTGTGATGGCATAGCCTTGCTTGCGAATCTGTGCGAGCTGCTCCAGTAGCTCTTCTTTTGATTCGACCGTAATGTCGGTTATTTTTTCGAACTGGACGGTTTCTAGGTAATCCCTTAGAAACGAGTCCGATTGATAAGCCAATAAAATCTTGGCAGATGCCCCAGCATAAAGCGGGGAAGTGTGTCCGACAAAGGTGAGTGCTGCAAGCTCATGCCGACTCGGAAGATTGTAAATGCATCTTCTTTCATTGCCCTCGATAACATTGATCGAGATATTCTCCTTCGTTAGGTCGTTCAGCTTCTCCATAATCGGGATGGCCTTGGAAAGCAATGCATCACTTTTTGCGGCGAGCTCTCCTAAAAACATGAGCTCTAATCCCAAGGAGTATTGCTTTGTTTTTTCATCCTTTTCTAGAAATCCCTCAAAGACTAGTGTGCTGACAATACGCTGTAAGCTGGAAACGGATATGCCGGTACGCTTGGATATCTCCGTGAGCGACAGCTTTGGCTGTTCTATAGAAAATGCACGCAGCACCTGGATTACTCGATGGATGGAGGACATGGAATAATTACTCTTAAAAGTATCTTGGTCCATAGGGAGCACCTCTTTCTTACCTGCTCCCTTCATATTACCTTATCCTGAACATTCGAAGAAGACTCGCCAAGTATCTCTCTCAAAATTTCTTCCGTATGCTGGCCCAACGTTGGTGGTGCGTATCTAGTCGCTACCTGTAAGCCACTATGCTTCAAGGGACTTGCCAGCAGCTTAACCGGTCCAACCGGATGCTCTACTGTTTCAATGCCTTCACGAGCGGCAATTTGTTCCTGCTCTAGCGCCTGCTGAATGGTATTTAATCGACCGACCGGCACCTTCGCCTTTGACAAAATCTCCATCCATTCAGCGGATGTCTTCGTTCGAAGCACCTCCTCAATCATCTCCACTAGCTCCGCCTCATGCTGCTTTCGGTCATTATTGGTAAGAAAACGAGGATCCGCCCCCCACTCGGTATGTTCCAAAGCCCCTACTAGCTTGCGGTACAGCCCATCGTTTCCTGCGCAAATCATAATCGGGTAGTCAGCCGTTTGGAATACCTGATAAGGTGCCACATTGTTATGCTGGTTGCCCTTCCTCTCCGACACCATTCCAGTGTTTAGAAAGGCGCTCGCCACATTCGCCATGCTCGCTACTTGGACATCCAGAAGAGAAAGATCAATCCTCTGCCCAACACCAGTCATATCTCGTTGGCGAATTGCAGCCACGACACTCAGCGCCACATATACCGAGGTGATAATATCCGCAATTGGAATACCTACCTTCGTTCCCTCTCTATCCGGATAACCAGTAACATCCATCAGGCCACTCATCGCTTGAATGACTGGGTCAAAGCCAGGCAGCGTTCCCAGCGGACCAGTCTGCCCAAACCCTGTTACGGAGCAATAAATGACTTTCGGATTCCTTTCCTTCAGCACCTCATAATCTAACCCTAGCTTCTTCATCGTACCCGTCTTGAAATTCTCAATAACAACATCCGATTTTTCTAGAAGCTCTAAAAACAGCTCTTTTCCTTCTTCCGATTTCAAATCGAGGGTGATAGACCGCTTATTTCGATTCGCACATAGATAGTAGGTGCTCTCCCCATTGATAAATGGACCCCACTCTCTCATGCTATCGGATCCTCCGGGTGGCTCTACCTTAATCACATCCGCCCCCAAATCTCCTAGTGTCATCGCCCCTGCTGGAGCCGCATATACACGAGACAAATCAAGGACACGAATGTCATGTAGTGGTTGAATCATCTCCATCACCTCTCCTTTCTAGTTAATTGCTATTGGCACCAACTGTTCCTTCTTTATTAAAAATAGGCTTTCTCTTTTCTGCTACTGCCTGCACGCCTTCCTTGAAGTTCTCTTCCTCCATCACTAATGCCATCTTAGAGGAAATGTAATCCAAGGATGACCTTAAGGACATCTCACTATTTTGATAAACTGCCCGCTTGATTAATTGAACAGAAAGTCTCGGTGCATCAGCCAACTGTCTCGCGTAAGCCTGAACCGCGCTATCAAGCTCCTCATCTGGCACGACAAACGTAACTAACCCTCGTTCCTTAGCAGCTTCAGCCGTCAATATCTCTCCTGTCCATAGCATGTGTAACGCCATATCTCGTCCAACTAATCTCGGTAGGAAATACGCACCGCCATCCCCAGGTACAAGGCCAACCTTAACATAGCTCTCGGAGAGTCTTGTCGTTTCAGCGGCGAATCGAATATCACACATCAATGCCATATCAAGACCAGCCCCAAATGCAACTCCGTGTACCTTTGCAATCACAGGCTTATCTATTTCCTCTAATAAAAGCGGGATACGCTGCACCTTCTTCCAAAGAGAATTTTTTCGATTAATCCCCTTCGAAATATTGTCTTGATCTGACTTATAGAATCCACGTCCTGCCATCATTTCTTTAATGTCCCCTCCGGAACAGAAACCCTTCCCTGCTCCCTGGACAATTAAAACTGCTATCTCCTCCGAATCTCTCACCGTCTCCAGTGCCTCAATCCATAGGTCTAACATTTCTCCGCTAAATGCGTTAAGTGCTTCTGGTCTGTTTAATGTAATTGTGGCAATATCATCTTTCACTTCAAATAGTAGATCCGACATTTGTCCCTACCCCTTTCACTTCCGTAATAGATTCCCAGATTGTTTCTTCTCTTGATAAATAGAGATCTGCCAAATAATCCGCCCAGTAGGTTTCATTTCCAGCTTCTTCTCGCCATGACCATAGCCTTCTGGTGAAATGATGCAATTCATGCTCGTAAGTCATCCCGATACCTGCGTGCAGCTGATGTGCTGCCTTTGCCACGACGTTAGCGTGACCAGAGATATCAATCTTCGCCATAGCTATCTTTTCGGAAGAGGTAGCCTTCCCATAAGCCTTTATTGTCGCCTCAAGCGTGGCAAACGCTGCCGCAACCTCTCCAGCCATTGTAGTCAAGTGGTGCTGAATAGCCTGAAAGCGATGCAGAGGACGACCGAACTGCTGACGCTCCTTGGAATAAAATACGGATAGCGCTAACACACTTTCCATTGCTCCTGTCATCATGGCTACTCTACACATGGCAAGGTACTGTTCATATTCCTTCTTCAGCTCCTCATAAGAGCCTAAAAGCATATGGACCTCCTTCTTCACAAAACTAACCGCATCTCTAGGCTCAGCTGCCAAATTTTCTCCTTGCTTCGTAATAGTAGGTTCGACTATAAAATACCTGCTTTTGGTCACCAATACGATTTCCTCAACATACCTAGCATACGGAATGTGAAGCAGCTCCTGCTTTTCATTTTCAGCAAAATGAATGACGCGCAGCTTATCCTCGACCTCACCCTCCTGCTTTGCCAAAAACTGATTAGCATACATCACTTCAGCAAGCGGGATAGGCGTTGCATATTTCCCGGCAAGTCGAAGAATTGAGAAGATATCCTCTGCGTCTCCTCCTACCCCGCCGTGCTCTTCCTCTATCCCTAACAGCGTCAAACCGGATTCCTGTACGGTGCTCCAAAGGGAAGCGCTCCATTCACCCTCTTCAAATTTCTCCCTAGTCTCCTTGGTAGAAAGATCCCTGAATATCTTCTCTGCCGTGTCTTCAATAAACCCTCTCATCTCACTCATGCAGAAATCACTCCTTTTGCTACAATTCCTCTAAGTATCTCTGTCGTTCCTCCACGCAATGTAAACCCTGGACCATGTAAGATAGATTCCGCTAGCAATCTAGCATATTGATTTTCTTCCTGTTTATTTGGCATAGTTGGAATCAAAAGACGAATGACCTCGGCTACCTGCTGCTCAAAGCTGTTCCCTAAATCCTTCACTAATGCAGCGGCAAGATTGACATCTCTACCCTCTTCTAGCATCGCTGCAATTCCCATTGACATATTACGAAGTGACCACATTCGACTAACAAGCTTTGCCGCTTGCGCTAGTCCATGACGGTCTCCTTTTTCCTTCAGTATACGAATTGCCTCATCGAGAAGTGGGAAGGTGCTGAGAATTCTCTCTGGTCCGCTTCGCTCAAAGCTGAGTTCTGTCAGCCCTTGAGCCCAACCATTCCCTTCGACACCAACAAGGCGATTATCCGGCACGAAAACGCTTTCAAGAAAAACCTCATTAAAGTGATGCTCTCCAGTTAAAAACTGAATCGGTCGAATGGTCACACCCTCGGATTTTAAGTCAATAATCAGCTGACTCATCCCGGCATGTCTATTATTTGGATCCTGCTGCGCAGTTCTGCAAAGCGTAATCATATAATGAGAATGATGAGCTCCAGAAGTCCACGTCTTCATCCCATTCACAATCCAGCCCCCATCCACCTTCGTAGCGGTTGTTTTAAGAGACGCTAAATCCGACCCAGAGTTTGGCTCCGAAAGACCAATAGAAAAATAACATTCCCCTCGCACAATCTTGGGAATAAAAAACTCCTTCTGCTCCTCCGTCCCAAACTTCAACAGCAAAGGACCGGACTGCCGATCCGCAAACCAATGAGAGGCTACTGGTGCACCAATCGCCAAAAGCTCCTCGGTAATAATATATCGATCGATGGTCGATCGCTCTTGTCCACCATATTGCTTCGGAAACGTAATACCAATCCAGCCCTTCTCCCCTAGCATTCTTGAAAACTCGGAGCTATACCCACTTAGCCAAGAATCCGCATGAGTAGAAAATGTCCCCTTTTCCTTTTCCTCCACCAAAAACTGCCTAACCTCTTGTCGAAAAGCCTTCTGCTCCTCCGTAAACTCAAACGCTGGAAGCTGTAACTGCTTCATACAAACACCCCTTTTACCGATATAGTATAAATGTTATGCATATCCAATAATTAGTATTACAATAATATACAGATTTTTATTTGTCAATTTAGAATTTACTGAAAAATATAGTGTGAGTTAACTAGACTATGTGACAGTGGAATGATTTACTATATTTAAAAATCATTAGGAGAAAACTAGGTAAGGGCCGATAATAATATATCTATATATAAACCTCAGAAATTGATTTAAAAATTAGGGAAAGTGTACTAAATAAAAAACCTGATAAAATCCTCTAGAGATTATTGTTGATTTCCATATTAATTCCAATACGTACAATTAGTTCATAGATATGTACACTTGCTATTTGCTTACTTGCGGAAGCGAAACGGTTACTTGCACTTCAGCTGGTGTTACGTGCGGTTTCGAGCTGTTTACTTGCGATTGTCAAGGGTTTGGATGGCGTCACCGACCTAAAATTAGCCAACTCTGCCTAAGCAGGACATTAGGCAATCGCCACTTTTTGCGAACAAAAAGTGGATAGCAAATACCAGCTTTCTACCAATACGTGCGGTCGGTTCATAGATACGTGCGATTGCTATTTGGTTACTTGCACTTCAGCTGGTGTT
>NZ_JBWQPU010000015.1:0-76312 GCF_056620325.1 Psychrobacillus sp. Z3-81 | reverse complement strand
TTTCATGATGCGTTGCACCTTCTTGTGGTTCACTTTTTGCCCACGATTCGCCAGTTCATCACGGATACGTCGGTATCCATAACGGCCTTCATGATCATTATAAATCTCTTGGATTTCGGTCTTCAGCTCGGCATCCGGATCTGGTCTGTTCATCTTCTTCACTAGGTTGTAGTACGTGCTACGAGGAATTTTTGCAAACTTCACAAGAGCCTTCACCGGATACTTATGCCTTAATTCATAGATGACTTTTACTTTGTCTTCTTTGGTGACTTTTCCTTGGCTTGAACTAAGGCATTCAACTTTTTTAGATACTCGTTCTCCATCTCGAGTTGTTTGATACGAGCTTCGAGTGATTGTGTAGAGCCTTCGGCTAGTACATTTTCAGACTGTTTTTTAGATTCTTTCTTCATGGACTGGGGCCCCTTTTTCTTGGGGAAGAATGCGTCGTACCCTCTTGTCTCCAGTTGTGCCCGCCACTTTCGAATCAGTCCTGGTGAAGAGATTCGAAAGAAAGCTGCAGCCTCGTTTGGAGAGACGTCCTTCTCCCTCATAAAGTTTAGTACGTCCATTTTAAACTGTGGGGTGTAAGATGTATAGGTTTTTTCAAAGGCAGCCAGCCCATGGTATTTGAATTGCTTGACCCAGTTGCGGACAACTGACTCGTCCGTACCGATGGATTTCGCAATCTCCGTCATACTCTCTAAACCCTCCTGGTATCTCATGACAACTTCTATTTTTTTATTCATCGTATACTTGGTCATAAAAAACTGCACCTCCAATTGTTAGATGTGTCTAACAAACGGGGTGCAGTTCATTCTTCTTATCAAACTGAAGAATCATAAATGCTTTTAACTTGTTTTGTCCCGACTCCATCTTTATTTACTAGAAAACATATGAACAAAATAATATTGGCCATCGGAATCTTTCGCAATTCCTACACCAATGTTTGTATATTTTTTGCTAAGAATATTTGCTCTATGTCCTTCTGAGTTCATCCATGCAGTCACAACGGAACTAGATGATTTATAGCCGTGAGCAATGTTTTCCCCAAACGTACGATAAGAATAGCCAAAGCCTTGAGCCATATCCCATGGTTGTCCATAAGTAGGTGAATAGTGTTCGAAATATTCATTTTGAATTAAATCATCCGCTTTGATGAAAGCTATTTGGTTTAATTCCTTATCTTCCTTCAGCTTAGGAAGTCCCTTTTTCTCTCGTTCTTTATTCACTAGCTGAATCGTTTCTGTCACAAAGGTTGGGTTTGCTTGTTTTACAACTTTATATTGCTTTGTGAAAGGATCGTATATGCCATTAAAAGCGCTAGGATCCTCTTTATATTTTGCACTCTTATCTAATAAGACTAATGCTTGGGCCCTTGTTATTGGCTTAGTGGGCTCAAAAGTAGTTTTAGTTGTACCGGTTGAAATCCCCGTCTTTGTTAGAAAAGCAATATATGGCTTTGCCCAGTAATCTTTTGGGACATCTTTAAATGGTACAGATTCATTTGTATTTACCTTAAAGTCATACATCATGACAATTATTTTAGCGAGTTGCGCTCTAGTTAATGAATTGTTCGGATGAAAGTAATCTCCATCTTGAAAAATCCCGATTCTCGTCAATGCAGCTATTTCATTGTAAGCTGAATGGTCCGTACTTACATCTTTATACTTCGGTTTAAACGTCCCACCAACACTTTGTACATCTATAATTCTACTAATGATTTTAGCAGCCTGAGCCCTTGTGATAGATTCTTGAGGTCTAAACGTGCCATCCTCATATCCAGTGATAATCTGCTTTTCTTGATTAGATACCAAATACGGATAGTACCAAGCCTTTTCATTCACATCTTTGAAAATGGATGCACTTGCCCCCATTGGCAGCATAAGCAAAGCGATAAACACGATAAGGAATTTACTAAAAGTCTTCATTCATTTACCTCCTTTCTATTAGTATACTAAAAAAGCGAAAAGGATTGTATGCTCAATACTTTCATGTAGAGAAAAATGAAAAAATAGTAATAAATTCATAGTGAAATGTTAGTTAGTTCCGAGTGTTTTTTCTTCCTGTTCTTGCAATCGTACTCGATGAGAGAAAAAATTAGCCGCTATTGCCCCTAATGTTAAATTCATCACCATATTTGCAACAGCTGGTACTGCTGATAATGAGCTGATATGTTCCATTGCCAAGGTAGCCGCCAGTGCACTGTTACAAATTCCCGTATGAAATAAAATAGCTATGGCATTTGGTTGTTCCATTTTGAGCCATCTAGCAATCAAATACCCACTCACCATTGGAATAAAAACCTGTAAAAAAACTGCCAAGAAAAGAATGGGTAAAATGGACAAATTACTAGCCAAGGATTCCTGTGCACTTGATACCACTGAGAGCACAATTACAAATAGAGATATCTGAGATAATATAGGGGTATGAGGTCGTATTGCTTCCACTTGCTTTGTGAATCTCCATTGAATTAGTAGCCCTAAAATCAATGGTAAAAACACTACATAGAGAATATTAAAAAACATCGGCCAAAACGCTATATGTATAAGCTTTCCAGCAAAACTTTGAACCAGATAAGGAGTGAGTATTGGAGAGATAAACGTATCAAGTGTAGCCATGGTAAGACTAAGCGCTGCTTCCCCGCCTGCTATAAAAGTATAGACGTTCGCTGAGGTGCCACTCGGAACTGTTCCAGCTAATATGATACCAGTAGCCAGCTCCTCGCTATGTCGAAAGAAAAGAAATGCAATCCCCACTGTGACCGTAACCATGATGCTCCATTTTAAGGCAACACCTATTAACACGTTTTTAGGTTTTCTTATTATCTTAAACAATTTCTCAGCGGAAAGTGACAGTCCCATTAGCAAAAAGATGATCCCGAGTCCTATCTCTGTAAAGCCTTGAATGGGAAAAAAGAATGCAGGAAAAAGAAAAGCGACCAATGCACAAAAAACAATCCACAACGGCATGTAAGTTGAAATAATGCGAGAACATATTTGTATTAGTCTCAATTCCATACCCCCTCCAATTAAATAATCTCCTAACAAAGTTTCCTCTTTAGAAGAATAAAACCTGTGCTTCTATATAACAAAAGCACAGGAATAAATTCATCCGATTTTTTTATAGATATAAGCACCATTCTCGACTCGGTCAAGATCAACCCTATCTCCGATGGAAACTGGTTCCGTGAGTCTCGTGGTAACCTTTGCGTTACAGTCATCCAGCTCTACTAGTACTACAAAATATGGGGCAAGACTTGCAAACTCAGTAGGTGCCACGTGAACCTCTGTAAAACTATAAACAGTTCCCTCTGTCGCTACCTCCTGCTCCTCTAATTTGCCCTTTAAGCATTTTGGACAGCTATATTTTTTCGTCATGCTTGCATAGCTGCAGTCGTTACAAGAAAAGATTTTCACATCCGTCACACCCTCTCTAATATATGCACGGTAGAATAGGAGCCTGTTCCACCAAGATTTTGCGAAAGTGCAAGACGAGGACTGGAAACCTGGTTCGCTGCATTCCCTCGTAGCTGCTGAACCAACTGATAGATTTGTGCTATACCGGTTGCACCAATTGGATGTCCTCTCGATAAAAGACCGCCACTTGTATTAACCGGCTTATCTCCTGTAGGTTTCGTCCTTCCCTGCTCTACTGCCTTCCAACCCTCACCCTTTTTGAAAAAACCAAGCTCTTCGGTCGCGATTATTTCAGTCATGGAAAAACAGTCATGAATTTCTACTACATCAATGTCCTCTGGTCCAACCCCAGCCTTTTCATAGGCAAGACGACCAGACTCTCGAATAGCTGGGATAGAAAGTAAATCATCTGCATCCTGCATTTGCGTTGGACCTGATGCTTGGGCAGTAGATCGAATATGAATGGCAGATTTATCCTTAGAAATAACAAGCGCTGCTGCCCCGTCTGTCATTGGTGAACAATCAAACAGACCCAGTGGATTGGTAATCATTCTTGCTTGCATAATTTCCTCAATAGATGTCTGCTTTTGGAACTGTGCTAGTGGATTGTTACTCGCATTTTCACGATTTTTCAGTGCGACCATCGCAAGGTGCTCCTTAGAAGCTCCCGTTTCATAAAAATACCGATTCGCAAGAACTCCAAAAAAGCCTGGGAATGTTAAACCTGCATGCTTTTCATTCGAATCATTATCCATTGCAGCGTTAATCGCTTGGGTGACATCATTCGTGCTCGCATGCTTCATTTTTTCCACGCCTGCCACTAAAACTGTGTTATATTCTCCACTTAAAATCCCAAGAATTCCTTGGCGTAATGCAATTCCACCTGAGGCACAGGCACCTTCTACCTTTGCAGTGGGTACAAACCCCAGCCCCAAATCATTTGCAACGATCGCACCAAGTATTTCTTGGTTGTAGATAGAGCCACCCATAAAATTACCAATAAAGACAGCGTCCACCTTTGGATTGCCAGCATCCTCTAACGCTTGGATACATGCTTCTAGTAGCATATCCTTCATCGTACGATCAACAAATGTTCCAAAACGTGTCATTCCTGCTCCGTGAATATAAACATTTGTCATACACTGACCTCCTTATGCTGGTCTCGCATTTCTCTTTTTAATATCTTTCCGTAGGAGCTCTTTGGTAGCTCGTCGACAATATGAATGGACTTTGGTTTTTTAAATCTAGCCATATTACTCTCGCATAAGGTATAAAGTGCCTCAACCGACACATCCTCCTTGCCGTTTGATACAACATATGCAACGACACACTCGCCCCATTTTTCATCAGGAACTCCAATCACACACGCTTCCTTCACACCAGGATGCATATTTAGCACTTCTTCTACTTCACGAGGGTAGATATTTACTCCTCCTGAAATGATAACGTCCTTTTTACGGTCTACAATATGCACATAGCCCCCAGGATTTTTCCAGCCTAGGTCTCCAGTGTGAAGCCAACCATCCTGTAGTGTTTCCTTTGTCGCCAATTCATTATTCCAATAGCCTTGCATGACAAGGGAGCCCTTACAAATAATCTCTCCTACCTCACCATCTGCCACTTCCTTGCCTTCATCGTCGACAATCTTCACTTGCACGAAAGGACCTATTCTGCCACAGGATTCAAGATGAGCATGCAGCTCCTTCTTAGGCATCATCGTAATACACATCGGTGCCTCGACCTGACCATATGTCTCTGCAAAAATTGGACCCGCAAGCTTTAAAGCCTGTTCCAGCTTACTAGCAGCAATCGGCGAGCCAGCCATATTGATAGATTTTAAAGTAGATAGCTTGGATGGATTAAAATTAGGATGCTGAATCATCAAATTGACCATTGTTGGAACTAGGAAGATGATAGAGACCGAATCTTTTTGTAAGTCTTGAATAAATTCCTCTGGCTCGAACTTGTTATAAACTACTTGAGAAAGTCCATATAGCCATGACACATGAGAAAGAAAGTTACTGCCGTGGGTGAGTGGTGCCACATGACCAATAATATCGTCATAGTCTACCTCACAAACCTGTGATAGAGATAATGCACCAGCAATCATATTACGATGGGAAAGCATAACCCCTTTTGGGTTACCAGTAGTGCCAGAGGTATACATGATGGCAAATAAATCGTTTTCCCCTACCTCTTCTACGAACCTCTGCCCATTGTATTGGTTGACGATTGACTCATAGTCCACTCCAACTGCCAGCACTTCAATAGATGTTTCAATAGGTTCTGTTAGAGAGGTGTCTCCAATAATTAATTTCGGAGCAGCATCCTGAAGCATATACTCATGCTCCTTTGGATGTAAGCGATAATTTAATGGAACCTTAATCAGTCCGCTTAGCGCCACTGCTACATCTAGCTCGATATGCTCTAGCCTGTTTGGCATAAGAATGGCAATTCTATCCCCTTTTTGAAACCCCTTTACATGAAAGTAGGAGGACAATGCATATGCTCTTTCCATTAATTCCTGATAGGAAAAGGAACGATACTTGTCCTTTACAGCCAGTTTATCAGGGTAAGCGGCTGCTGATTTTATTGCTAGCTGAGCTATTGTTTCCAAGTCCTTTCACTCCTTTTCTTTGAATTGAAATATCGGTAGCTTGGTTGTCTCATCTGGCCCTCTTTTAAGTTCAATACCATCTAAAGGAAACAAAATAAATTCAATCGTAATAGCTACGGGATTCTCCCCTTCTAAAAAGTGTCCCCCGCTAATCTGCTGGTCACAGTCAACAAACATTCCATGGAAATGAACGTCTAACTCATCGTTCGCGTTTAATCCCACAAACCCTGTCCCGGTGAGCAGCTCTACCTCTGAATCACTTTTAATCTTTGAAGAGTATTGAAGCTTCCCCTCTACTGTTTTTTCTAGCTGCACATAGGTCGCATATTCTAAGGATCCCATACACTGAAATTGAGCAGCCTTTATTCCATGTCTGCTGCAGACCTCCTTGATTCCACCAAATAGGTCTACTCCTTTAGCTAGTCTTCCGGCAATACGGTTAGAATTTTTGTCTAGTACTGCTTGGATACCATTAACCAAAGCTATAACCCCCGTCTACTTGCAAGACTTGGCCAGTCGTATATCCAGATTCACTTGAAGCAAAATAAAGGACCGCTTCCGCTATGTCTGTAGGATTACCCATCCGTTTAACGACCTGTCTGCTTAAATCGTATGGAATCCCAGTCGTAATAGCTGACTCCACTGCCCCTGGTGCCACCGAATTGCAGGTGATGCCATGAACGCCTAATTCCTTCGCCACCCATTTTGTCAGTGCGATTACTGCTCCTTTAGAGGCTGCATACGCTGGACCTGACCGTTTGGAATCTTCTCCACCACCAGAAGTGACTCCACCATTTATCCCTGAAATGGAGCTTATATTTATAATTCTTCCGTATTTTTGCTCTAGCATATGTGGGTACACAGCCGCCTGGATGAATAAGAAGGCAGCCTTCACATTTGTGTCCAAATCCTTATCCCATACGTCTAGGGTCATTTCCTCTATGTTTAAGCGTCCACAAGTACCTGCGTTGTTCACTAAAATATGTAGCTCCCCAAATGTATCAGCAGCTCGCGCTATCGTCGCTTTCACAAATTCAGGATCTCTTATATCTCCAAGGCATTCTAATATCCTTGCCTCGCTATTTTGCTCTTGAATCGACTGAATCGTTTTTGTACAAGCATTTAAATCGACTAGCACGACATTAGCTCCTTCCTTTGAAAGAGCTAATGCGATCCCTGCCCCGATTCCACTTGCTGCCCCTGTTATAATTGCCGTTTGTCCCTTTACTCTCATCCTGTCATCCCCTTTGTAAGCATCCTATTTCACATTTAATAGATCTGGTAAAAATGTAGAAAACCACGGAACATATGTGATGAGCATCAGAATAATCACGGAAGAAACAACAAATGGAACAACTCCCCTTGAAATTTCACCCAATGAGGTTTTTGATATTCCCGTAGCCACATAAAGATTGAGTCCCACTGGCGGAGTGAATAGACCAATTGCAAGATTCACTGTCATAAAGACACCAAAAACAGTTGGATCGACACCAAGCATTAGCATTACCGGCGCTAAAATCGGAACCAATATATAGAATGCAGAGATAGCATCTATAAACATCCCAGCAATCAGCAATAGAACATTTACCAATAGTAAAATGATAATCGCATTGTCTGAAATTCCCAACATCGCATCAGAAATCGTTCTAGCAATCTGCTCCGTTGTGATGATATAAGCAAAAACAGATGCTGCAGACACGATGAACATTACGGTCGCAGTTTGAACAGATGAATCTATAAGAATCTTATATAAGCTCTTTAACGTTAGTTCTTTATAAACAAAGAATCCGACAAACAGGCCGTAGAATACTGCAACAACCGCTGCTTCTGTTGGTGTAAAAAATCCTCCATAAATCCCTCCAAGGATAATAACTGGAATCATTAGTCCCCAGATAGCATTTACAAATGCTTTCCAGCGTTCCTTTCCAGTAGCTTTTTTTCTTTGAATAAATCCTTCAAGAGGGCCTTCATTCTTCTCTTGTCTCCATCTCACAAACATTGCTGCCAGAACAAATCCGATTCCTAGCATAATCCCAGGAATGATACCAGCAATAAATAACCGAGCTATGGAAACAGGGAGTTGGTCTCCCGCAACTACGGCAAAGACGATAAAAGCAATACTTGGTGGAATAACAATACCAATTGCTCCAGCACTTGCAACAAGTCCTCCTGCAGTTTCTTTCTTGTATCCATTACCTATTAACGCTGGAATCAAAATCCCACCAATTGCTGCTACTGTTGCTGGACCTGAGCCGGAGATTGCTGCAAAGAAAATAGCTACCATTACGGTTACAAACACAATTCCGCTTTTTCGATGTCCGACTAGTGACTGCGCAAAGTCTATTAATCTCTTCGATATGCCTGCTTGCTCCATAATGACTCCTGCAAGAACGAAGAATGGAATGGCAAGTAACGTAAACTTAGCAACACTCGTATACATAATATCCGCAACTAGCTCTAAGCCAAATAATCCGCTGCCCGTAAACAAGATGACGACTGAGGAAATAGCAAGAGAGACAGCTATCGGAACCTTTAGGAAAACTAAAATCATAAAAACCGAAAATAATAGTATCGCTGTCATACTATCTCCCCACCTTTCTGCTGATCATCCTTAAACTCGATAATAGTTGCTTGAACGGTCCTAATAAGACATAAGATAGATCCTACCGGCATTGCCAATGAGAATACCCATTGTGGCCAGCCCAACGATGGTGTTTTCTGACCCATGTCCATTTGGAATAAGACCATCTGTATGCCAAAATAAGCTAAGATAACAAAGAGTCCACCCATTAACACACCAACTAGTATCGTAATCGCTTTACGGAAAGCCCCGTTTGCTCGATCAAAAATTAATGTAAAGCCAAGGTGTGCATTTTCACGCACACCTATCGCCGTACCCACAAAGGTTAAAAAAACAAAAAGATTGATCGTAATTTCCTCTGTAAAGGACCAAGAATAATTTGCCGTCTCTCGAGAGATTATATTGACAAACGCAACTAATGACATAATAGAGAGAACAATTACTACGATTCCTTCCTCTATTTTGCTGAGCACTTGATTCATTTCTTTATCCCCCTAAGAATTAACGTTCTTGGAAAGCCTTCAACAATTCTTCTCCCCAAATGGAAGTGTACTTGTCATATAGCGGCTGAACTGCCTCTTTGAATTGAGCTATCTCTTCTTCGGTTGGCTCATAAAATTTCATGCCACTCGCCTTCAAATCTTCAATCTGTTTTGCTTCCTTCTCACGTGCGATTTTCACTTGGTATTCTGCCGCTTCTTTCCCAAGTCTTGTGAATATTTCTTGGTCTTCTTCACTCATTGATTCAAATAGCTTTTTATTCATCCCTAAAACTAATGGGTCATAAGAGTAGTTCCAAGCAGTTAAATATTCTTGAACCTCGTTTAGTTTAGAAGAGTGGATGACATCGATTGGATTTTCCTGCCCATCGATTGTACCTTGCTGCAAGCTCGTAAATACCTCAGAGAAAGTCATTGTTGTTGGATCTGCACCCAGCGTTCTATAAAGATCTGTATACATCGTAATACCAGGAATACGAATCTTCATCCCCTTCATATCATCTGGCGTTTTGATTTCTTTTGAGCTGTTCGTAATTTGTCTAAATCCGTTTTCCCCAAACCCTAGAGGCTTGATTCCCTTTTCCTCTAAAATTTCGTTAATCATTTCTCCACCTTTTCCGTTGAATACCTTGTCTACCTCTTCTGTGTTATTAAATAGGAAAGGTGCACTAGCAACTCCAAAACGATCATCTAAAATGGAATAAATGATGGTAGAGTTAAACGTCAGATCGGTTGAGCCTTTCGAAAGCATCTCTACTGCCTTCCCGGAATCTCCACCTGAAAGCTGTTCATTCGGATAAACTTCTATTTGGATACGTCCATCCGTTTCTTCACTCACATCATCTGCAAGCTTTTGAGCCGCTTCAAACCAAGTAGAAGTATCATTTACTGTGACAGACATCTTCAGCTTGTATTCCTTGCCATCTGCATCTGCCGAACCGCCCGAATCGGAGCATGCTCCAAGTAATAACATTGCAGCTAACCCTAAAGAACCCCATTTAAATCTTCTTTTCATTGTGAATCCTCCCATTGATCATTTTTTTGTATTAGCTCGTATAAAAAATCAACTAAGTGCATTGCCCTAGTAGTTGAGGAAAGCCCTTCTCGCTCAATTCCAACCTTCATCTGCAGTAAGCAGCCCGGATTAGTCGTAATCACAGTGCTTGCTTGGATTTCTTTAATCTCATGCATTTTTGATTCCAATATAAGAGATGCCATCTGAGGCTGAAGGATGTTGTATATCCCAGCTGAGCCACAGCAAAGCTCTGCATTTGGTAACTCCACGTAGGTGTACTGGTGAACTGCCTGTAAGATTTCTCTCGGTTCATCCTTCACACCACTAACGTTGCGCAAATGGCAGGAATCCTGGTAGGTCACTAGACCAGCAGAGAATGACCGAGGTAGTTTATCTAGTAATCTCATAACTCCAAGTTTCACAAGCAGCGTGCTAATGTCGATTTGTTTGTCCGTAAACTGCTTCGCCCTTGCCTGTTGCTTTTCGTCCTGATGAAAAAGCTTATGGTATTCTCCTAAAAAGGCACCACACCCTCCAGCGTTATTGACAATGTAGTCGATATTTTCTAGCTCGAATGCTTCGATATTCTTCTTTGCATTTCTCTTTGATTTTTCTAGCTCGCCACTATGACTATGTAATGCACCGCAGCATTGTTGCCCCTTCGGAATAATTACTTCACATCCCAATGCTTCTAAGAGAGAGATTGTATGTTTGTTCGTCTCCTGAAACATCGTATCCATCAAGCATCCTGTAAAAAATGCGACCCTTGTTTTTGTCGCTGCCTTTGGTAATGTTGGTTGATCCAATTTAGGTGGGGCAGGAAGAACTGCTTCCATATCTTTCATAAAGGGTGGGAAGAGCTCTAAGAAACCTATTTTTCTTACTACCTTCTGAAGTCCTGACTTTTGATAAAAGCCCACCAGGCCAACGACTGTCTCCATCTTCTTTTGCTCTGCGAATACATGATCAAAGGCAACCTTGCGCACGATTCTTTCCTTTAAGGATTTTGGGCTTACAGCTACAATCGCATCTCTTGTTTCTTCAATTAAAGAACCGTATTGTACTCCTGCTGGACATGCCGGCTCACAGGCTCGGCAGCCTAAGCAAAGGTCGAATGCCTCTTCAATCGAACCATCCCAGACGACCTGACCATCCCTCACCGCCTTCATCAGCGCTATTCTTCCCCTAGGTGACTGTGTTTCATCGAAGTTACTGTGTAAGTAAGTAGGACAATGAGGAAGACAAAAGCCACATCTCATACAATCCATCAGCCTATTTTCGTCCACATGGGTTACAAAGGATTGTCTCATTTTTTCTTGAATCGTTGTCATGTCTGAACCACAACCCTCTGCTTACGATCCTTGGCAAATATCTTTCCTGGATTCATGATATTTTTAGGATCTAAAGCTTGCTTGATACCTTTCATCACTTCTATCCCAGCAGCTCCAACCTTCCATTCAAGATAAGGCGCCTTCATCTCACCAACTCCATGCTCTCCGGTGATGGTGCCTCCCAGCATAATGGCAGCTTCGAAAATTTCACTGAAAGCGGCATCTACTCTCTCCATTTCCTCTTTATCTCTTACATCCGTAAGGCAAGTAGGGTGGAGATTGCCATCCCCGGCATGACCAAACGTGTAAATCATGACGTTATGCTTTTTAGCGATTCGCTGAATCTCTCTTACCATATTGGCAATTTCGGACCGCGGTACAGTGGCATCCTCCAAGATAGTAGTTGGTCGCTTTCTTGCCAGCACCGACAGAGCAACTCTTCTAGCTGTACTTAGCATGACCGCTTCCTCAGCTGATTGAGCAAGCTGCGTCGAACGGGCCCCTTGCTCCATACAAATCTTGTGGACCGCTTCCATATCAGCATTCACGGTATGTGGATCACCATCCTGTTCAATTAACAGCATTGCCTCACAATCCGTCGGAAGACCGATCTTCATGTACTCTTCTACATGCTCAATCGTCCCTTTATCCATAAATTCTAAAGTAGCAGGAACAATCTTAGCCGCGATAATCGAAGAAACGGTTTCGGCCGCTTTGTCTAGCTCGTCATAGAAAACGAGCAGCGTCTTCTTTGCTTTTGGAAGAGGAATCAAGCTAAGAATAATCTCTGTGATAATTCCAATCGTTCCTTCTGAGCCAACAAATAAGCTTGTTAAATCGTAGCCTGCAACGTCCTTGTTTAACTTTCCACCAGTACGAATGACCTCTCCGTTTGGTAGTACAACCTCTAGACCAACGACATAATCCTTTGTAACACCATACTTTAAACCTCTTAGCCCTCCAGAGTTTTCACTGACATTACCACCGATTGTAGATATTTTCATGGAGCTTGGATCTGGAGGATAAAACAAGCCCTTCATCTGAACCACTTCATTAATATCCTTCGTAATAACACCTGGCTGAACCGTAATCGTCAGGTTTTCTTCATCAAAATCGAGTATATTATTCATTCTATTAAACAGAAGAACGACTCCCCCCGAAGTCGGAACTGTACCTGCTGCTAGATTTGTTCCAGATCCCCTGGACACAATAGGGATGTTATATTCTCCACAGATTTTCACAATTTCTTGTATCTCCGCCGTGTTACCTGGTGATAGCACTAAATCTGGCATCGCCTGAAAGTTCGCAGTCGCGTCATAGGAATAGGCAAGCTTTTGTGCCACTGTATGCTTTGCAAACTGTTCACCAGTCACAGCTATTAATCTCTTCATTGCACTGTTATCCATTTGCCATCTCCTTGTCACATTTCGAAAACGTTTTCACTAATTTTAATATTCAAACGATTAAGAATATATAGTCAAGCACACAAAGTTTTGCGTAAATTTAGACGCATATTTTGTGTGGAGAAACAAAAAAGCCGGTACAGAGCACCCGACCATTGTTGTTCAAGTAGCAAGATTCCTGGAAGTTAAAGGAACAATCATTACAGCTTTTCCTCAGGCACCCGAAACAGGATGTCTCTTCTCTTTGACAATCTCCCACTTCTCACTTGCCGAAAAATGGATATTTTAGATTCTCAAACCTGCATTTTCTAAATAGTCATCTTCATAACTGGTTTAGTCACTTTCGAAGCACATTTAGTCGCTTTCATCATGAAATAGTCATTTTAAATATCCATTTAGTCACTTTCGCCACTAGTTTAGTCACTTATCGGAAATTTACTGGAAATTAAAAATTTCCTTTATGAATAAAAAAGTATAAACATTGGTTTATAACCTCTCCTGTCATTGTCCTCCACAATCTAATGGAACTGGATGAGGAGGCGCATGTTGACACGATGGCCTCGGCATTACAGCTGAACAAAAAAAACCATGATTGCTGGAATCATGGCATTAAAATTCTTATTAATGAATCCGAATAGCTGTCCGCTCTTCGGGCGATATTCATCACAACATACTTCCCTTATTGCAAGCTTTTCATTTTGATTAGCTCAGATACTATTACAAACTCATAACCTTGTTTTTAAAGCTCAGGTAATATCACTTCTAGCGCTTCTACGGTTTGGCTCCTATCACCACCATCATAGATTTACTCTCCATTTTATTAACCATCCCGAGCCTATCATTGAAATTTAAATGCTGTCATCGTTCCAAAAAATAAAAGGACTTGAGATATACTTTCTAACCTCAGTTGCTTCCATTACTACTATATTAGTGAGTGGAGTCAATAAACTCCCCTGTTTCTGTACTAATGTAATAAGATCCATCCAAAGTATAATCTTCTGCACGATTACCTGATCTAATATTAACCGTATACACCTTCATATCCCGGTCATACTTTATGGAATACTTGTTTTGAATTTTTGTTTCCAGCCATTCTGACAGAATTGGGTTATCAATTCCATCGATTTCTGCTTGCTCTAATGCAATTTGGTTCGCTTCTTCTATTGTAATATTGACCGGGTCGTTGTTAGGATTATGAAATTCTTTCGTATTACCTCCAACACTGTCTTCCCTGCAGCCAAACAAAAACAGCATAGAGAATAAAAGGAGTAATTTTTTTATAAGAACTCTCCTACCTTTCCATGATTTATCTATTCCATTTTCTACAAGTCTTCCCCATACTCCTCTATTAGACGAACACCTAAATAGATAAGAAACAAATCATGAAATTTTGATATAGAGAGTCCTGTTAAATCTTCTACCTTTTGCAAGCGATACGTTAACGTGTTCTTATGAATGTGTAGCTTTTCTGCCGTGTTTTTCATCGAATGATTTTCATTGAACCAAACCTTTAGATTTTCTAAGAGTTCCGGCTGTTTCTTTAAGGATTGAACTGTTCGCTGGATATATCGATCTCTTGTCTCCTTTGGAAGGCTATGTAAGATCAAATCAAATAACAGCTCTCGCTCAAATATGACTCTACCTTGTTTAAGAGACACTCTTGCCGCTCTTTCGGCTTGATTGAAGGACACACTAAGTTCATGGTCCTCAATCGGCTCTCCTATACCTGCTGCCAGTACTATTTTAGCCTTTCTTTTCATATGCAAAATGAGGTTTTCAACTTCTTGTTTTAAAAAGGTTTGCTCTATCTTCGGAAGGACTACTACCAGTTTATCATGTCCCCTTCTACTTATTAGAAGCTCTGGATGAATACTCTGAACCGAATGTAAAAATTCCACATCCTCATTCGTAAAGCGATAATGAGTTTCCTCTACTTGAAGAACGCCTATCTGTTTATAGTTGGTAACTTCAATTCCTAACAGCTCCGCTCGATTATAAAATGTACGGTCCTTAGTCGAAGACGTAAGCCATTCCATCATAAAAAATTCAAACTCTCTTATTTTCTCTTCCTTTTCCTTTCTTTTTAAGGAATCCTGTATAAACAGCTCCACTACTCTCCGAATGAGTTGTGCCTGGGGCTTTATTTTTTCAGGCTCCCCCGTTATCCCGATAACTGCTATTGGAGTATCGTCTGTAATAATCGGGATGACAATCCCTTTTCGTACTCCCTTTAGCCTAGCGACCTCTTCATCCGATATTAAAATAAGACGTTCCTCCCTTAGACTTAAAAGTGCCCCTTCGTGGAATTGATTAATTCGGGAAGGGTCTGTGCTTACTTGAATAAACCCTCTTGAATCTGTCAGAATCACATCATCCTGTATTAAGTGACTAAGTTCATTGATAATTTCCTGTCCCAGCTCATCAAATTTAAACACAAACAATCAACCCTCCAATTCCTATTTCAGGAAAACAATACTTTAATAGAAAAAACCAGCGAAGCATGTCGCTGGCCTACGTTAACTTTTGAATGAACGCTTCTAACCGATTAAGTCCTTCTTCTAAAATGCTCATGGAATAAGCATAAGAAATACGGATATATCCTTCTCCATATGGAGTAAAGGTACTCCCTGGTACTACCGCTACTCCACCTTCCTTTAATAATCTGGTGGCAAATTCAAACGAAGGCATACTGAATTTTTTTATAGATGGAAATATATAAAACGCTCCATTTGGTTTTTCCACAGGCAGTCCCATTTCGAGAAGCCTACTGTAAATAAAGTCTCTTCTTTTTATATATTCCTTGTTCATTTCCTCTGGAACATCCTTAGAATTTGTTAGCGCTTCAATCGCAGCATATTGAGCTGGTAAGGAAGCACAAATCGAATTATATAAATGCACTTTTACTACATGCTCCATCGTCTCTGCAGGACCCATGATAAATCCGATTCTCCACCCCGTCATAGAATGTGATTTCGAAACACCATGAATATAGAAAAGCTGAGAGCGAATTTCTTTATATGCAGCAAAGGTAACATGCGCCCCTAAGAATGTGTTTTCACTATATATTTCATCTGAAAGAATATATACATCCTTGTCCTTTAGCACTTGCACCAATTCATCCATCTGTTCCTTTTGAATAACTACTCCAGTAGGGTTGGAAGGATTATTAAAAAGAACAGCTTTTGTTTTTTCATTAATTAAACCTTCTAGTCGCTTCGCATTCGGCTGAAGACCAGTATCTGTTGTATCCAAATAAACAACCTTTGCACCGCAAAGCTCAATGACAGGCTCGTAGCCAGAATAGATAGGAGCTGGCAAAATAACCTCGTCCCCTTCTTCCAGAATTGTTCGAAACACAGAATCTATTGCTTCACTAGCCCCATTGGTAATGACAATTTCCTTCATAGGATCATAAGAAAATCCATACTTGTCTGTGAAAAAGTTATTCACAGCCTCACGCAGTTCGAATAAGCCTGCATTATGAGAATAGCCAGTGTAATCATTCTGTATGGCAGCTATACCAGCATTCTTCACTGCTACAGGCGTAGGAAAATCCGGCTGTCCGATTGTCAAATTGACTGCATCAGGATAATGGACTAATTGATTGGAAAACTGACGAATCCCTGGTTGCTCTAAAGCCTTCGCTCTAGGGTTAATAGATAAAGACATACAAACCCTTCTTTCAACTTATTAATAACCAACTGAGTTGATTTTATATAAAAATAATTATTCATAGCAGTGAATATTATTAGCGCTACTGCAATATATGACTTGTCCAACGGGTATACATCCAGGTAAGAAAGATAACATCTACTAAAGTAACAACTAGTAGTTGATGTTCGCTCTGGTGGACGATTTCCGTGAGGCCAACAGGATGTTGGTCAGGAAAACGTTGTCACACGATGTGACGTTCTTAGTTTTCCCTCCTCAAGGTGAGCCAGCACCCAACGCTTACGCGTGTGGATGTGCTGTCTCGCCTGTCTCCCTCCTCCCACTGGAGTCGCCACCTACGCTACCATCAACAGGTATGGCTACTATTTGTATAACTTAAGCATATTTATAGCCAGCTTTTTACAACAACCCTCGTAGTAGTAACGCATGAAAGCAGCCATCAACTATCAAAATCACCAAACCTATTACTTAAACAACCCCGGTAACCACGTCGAAAGACTAGGAATAAACGTAATGACAAGAAGCGTCACAATCATCGATAACAAGAATGGGATAATCGCCATCACAATCTTTTCAAACTTCACATTCCCCACACTCGAAGCAACAAATAAATTGACACCTAGCGGTGGCGTAATAAAACCAATAGCCAGGTTTGTCACTAAAATTACTCCAAAGTGAATCGGATCCACCCCTACTGCCGTCACAATCGGCAATAGAATTGGCGTTAAAATAACCAATGCAGAAATTGTATCGATAAACATACCAACGATAAGCAACAAAATATTAATTGCAATTAAAATAACTATCGGATTCGTAGATAAATCAGTTAAAAATGCGGAAATATCGCTAGGCACCTGCTCCAACGTCATAAAATAGGCAAACGACACAGAAAGTCCAATAATAATCATCGTAGTCGCATTAATTACAACTGCCTCTCGGAAGCACTCATAAACAGATTTCCAGGTAAGCTCCTTATAAACATACAATCCTATAATTAAAGAGTACACCACTGCCACAACAGCAGCCTCTGTCGGAGAAAAGAATCCTCCATATATTCCTCCTAATATAATTACGGGAATGAGAAGTGCCCATTTAGCATCATATGTAGCTATTAATACTCGCTTAAATGTAAAAACCTCTGTGGCTTCTGCTTTGTATCCACGCTTTTTTGAAATAAAGTATGCAGTAATCATCAGCATAATCCCAACAAGAATCCCAGGAATTACCCCAGCCAAGAACATACTGCCAACAGAGACACTTCCTATTACTCCGTAAAGAACAAACGGAATACTAGGCGGAATAATTACACCGATAGAGCCTGCAGATGCAGAAACAGCTGCTGCAAAACCACCGTCATACTTTTTCTTTTTCATCTCAGGAATCATGAAACCACCAATTGCTGCAACAGTTGCAGGACCCGATCCTGATATCGCAGCAAAAAACATCGAAGCCACAACCGTAACCAAGGAAAGTCCCCCGACAATCCAACCAACCATTGCTGCAGCGAGATCCAATAATCTTTTGGAAACCCCACCCTTACTCATCAAAACACCAGCAAGCATAAAGAAAGGAATTGCCAGAAGCGGAAAGGAATCCAATGATGTAAATGCTTTTTGTGCAATAATTCCAAGTGGCAGTGTGGACCCATAATAAATGGCAACCAAAGCTGAAACTCCTAGTGAAATAGCTATTGGAACACCGATTAATAAACAAATGAATAACGTCCCGAATAATAAAGCGACTGTCATGCGATCATCTCCTCATCCTTCGGCTTCTCATAATCCCCTCTTAGCACATCTCTAATTTGGAACAACAATCGAATAGCCATGCCTGCTCCACCAAGAGGAATTGCTAGGTAAGCAATCCAAATAGGGATTTGCATTGCGGGTGCCAGCTGTCCATGCTCTATACTGCTAAGTACTAGCTCCGTTCCAAAAACCGCTAAGAATAAGGCCATTACAAACCACACTAAAGCAGATAAAATTTCCAGGAACTTTCGGAAGTTGCCGTGGAAGCGTGTGATAAACGCTCCCACTCGTATATGCTGTCTCAGCTTTACCGCATAGCTTGCTCCAATCCATACCTGGAAAATATGAATATATCGAGCCATTTCCTCTGTCCAGCTAGGAGCCGAAGAAAATACTTTCCTCCCGACAACCTGGCCGAAAATAAGCATAACCATAATTGCTAGAGAGATGACTAATAAAAACTCCTCTATTTTTGATAATCTCTTGAGCATAAACTAATCACCTCTTTATTGATTATTTGCCTCCTGTGCCATGTTTACCAAGTCCTCTCCAATCTGAGAGGTATATTTATCGTAGATAGACTTTGTTGCTTCGCGGAACTCATTCTTTTGTTCCTCTGTTAATTCATTTATTTTCATGCCCTCTTCTTCTAGCTTCTCTAAAAATTCTACGTCTTGTTTCTGTGCAATCAAACGCTGCTCTTCTCTATACTCCTCTGAAGCCTCTACTACTAGCTTTTGAAGGTCCTCTGGCAAGTCATTGTAAAAGTCATTATTCATTAACAAAATTGTTGCTGCATACACATGTCCTGATAATGTTAAGTATTCTTGTACTTCATAAAATTTGTTTGTGTAATATAAAGAGATTGGAGATTCCATTGCATCATATGTTTTTTGCTGAAGTGCTGTATAAAGCTCTCCAAATGCAAATGGTGAAGCATTCGCCCCGAATGCCTTAAAGGTATCTGTATGTACTGGGTTTTCAAGTGTTCGATATTTTAATCCTTTTAAATCTGCAGTACCTTCAATTGGTCCGTTATTATTGGACATATGGCGGAAGCCGTTTTCTGCAAATACAAGTCCCTTCATGTCGTTGCTCTCTAATTCTGCTAAAAGCTTTTGTCCAAGCTCTCCGTCCAGTGCTCGGTAGGCTGCATCATGGTCGTTAAATAAGAATGGTAGGTCAAAAACCATGAATTTATCATTAAAGGATGCAAGCGGTGCTACCGCTGGGATGGTCATTTCAATGTTCCCTAATTGAACTGCTTCAATTGCTTCGCGGTCAGATGCATATAATTGACCATTTGGATATAACTCTACTTTTATTCTTCCCTCAGATCGTTCCTCAAGCTTTTCTTTATAATCCAGTGCCGCCAAATGTGTAGATTGCTCCTCTGACACTAGATAGGCTATTCGAATCTTGTATTCTTCCCCGTCTCCAGAATTGGATGCAGTCGGTCTTCCACAAGCAGTTAAAATCATCGTAACAATTAACAATAAACCTAGTAGCTTTCTCATTTTTCTTCCTCCTTAAAGTATAATAAAAATCTTTTTTCTACTTTTTCTAGGTGATTGGACATGAGTTGCCTTGTAAGCTCCGTACTTTTATTCCGAAGAGCTTTATAAATTTCTTTATGCTCTAGATATGCGTCATCCGCAGCCATCTCTAGTGTTTTGGAAAGCAAAAGAAACGCTCGGTTTACCCCTGTGTTTGCATCTCTTAACAGCATGGTAAGCTTTTTGTTTTCTCCAATACTCCCAATCAATAAATGAAATTCTCGGTCTAAATCAATAAATTCATGATATTTCTTTTCTTTGATCGATTGTTCCTGCTCTTCTAAATTTCCTTGTAGCTCAAACAGTATAGAATCCGAGATAAGCTGGGCATTTTTCTCAATGTTATATAGCTCTAGCAGTCTTCTAATTTCCATGAAATGCAAACCGTCTTCCATTGTAAAAGTTGCGACAGTTGCAGGCTTGGCTTTATTCAGCAGGACCAGTCCTTCGCTAGCAAGCCTTTTTATCGCTTCTCTGATAGGAGTTCTGCTAATCCCTAAGTCTAATGCTAGCTTTTCTTCTGGTAACTCTTCTTCTTCAGCAAGTGTCCCTTGAATAATCGCATCCTTCAACGCTTTATATGCTTGATCAGCCAGAGACTCCCGTGGTAACAACTTTTTCAAGAGAAGTTATCTCCTTCCTGTATACTGTATACACAAATAATATAGTATGCTATTATCCTTGTAAATATATATTTAGAATTTTTCGAATAGAAGGAGAGTTATGATGCAACAGGACCTATTAAATACTTTTATCGCTGAACTTGGAAAAGAAAAAATAAGCACCAGTGAATCAGAGCTTTTCCGTCATAGCCATGACGAATCTCCTTATGAGTTTGTGGAGCCAGACTTTGTATGTTTCCCAGAGAATGTGGAAGATGTTCAAGCTTTGATGAAATTGGCGAACAAATATGAAATCCCCGTTACGCCATTTGGAGTGGGCTCTGGTTTAGAGGGGCAGGCGATTCCAATAAAAAAAGGCATTTCGATTAATTTAGAGAGAATGAATCGGATAGTAGAATTTTCACCGGAGGATTTATTGATAACGGTGGAGCCAGGTATAACTAGACTCCAATTAAACGAGTACGTGAACAAGCATGGTTTATACTTCCCAATCGACCCAGGTGCAGATGCCTCTATTGGCGGGATGGTAGCGAACAATGCAAGTGGGACCACGGCAGTACGGTACGGCTCCATGCGAGAACAAATTTTAGATATGGAGCTAGTCCTTGCAGACGGAAGAATCATACACACTGGGTCCAAAGCCAAGAAATCCTCCTCCGGCTATCATCTAAATGGCATTATTGCAGGCTCTGAAGGAACATTGGGCATCATCACCAAAGTCACACTGAAGCTGCACGGCATACCAGAAAAATTAATTGCAGCACGCTGTACCTTTGAAACACCGAGGGCATGTGCCGAAGCAGCTCAAGCGGTACTATCTTATGGAATTCCTGTTATGCGGATGGAATTAGTAGATGCAGATAGTATTAAGCAAGTGAATAGCTATGGGGGCTACCACTTTCCAGAGCAGCATTCCCTATTCTTTGAATTTGGAGGTACACCTAACATAGCAGAGGAAGAGGCTTTCGTTGTGGAGGAGCTGATGAAGGAGCTTGGATGTGAGAACTGGGTAAGAGCCCAAACTCCAAAGGAACGTGCAGACCTATGGAAAGCACGACATGAGCTTGCATATTCCTACAAGCATATAAAAGGAAAAGTGAATACCGGAGCAGATGCATGCGTTCCAATTTCCAAGCTAGCTGACATGGTTGTGTTCGGTCGCATCTTAATAGAAGAAAGTGGATTAATGGATGGGGTTTTTGGTCACGTGGGAGACGGCAACTTCCATACGATTGTCATGTATGACCCTAACAACAAAGAAGAGTTGGAGAAAGCTGAATTTACCAATGAGAAAATCGCTCTGAAGGCTATTGAACTCGGAGGAACCTGCACAGGTGAACACGGTGTAGGCTTAGGAAAAAGAAAATATCAAGATGCAGAGCATGGTTTAGCAATAGACATTATGAAGGAGTTAAAAAAGGTATTCGATCCCAAAGGAATACTGAACCCCGGGAAAATATTTTATGATAAGCAAAAATAGAGACGCAGTGACAAAACCAATAGGTTGGTGGGAGAAGCCTACTCCCCTTGCTACTTAACAAAATATATAGCAAGCAAAATAGGCCGGGACAAAACAAGTGAAAAGCCCTTATGATTCTTAATCTTGATAAGAATCATAAGGGCTTCTTCCTTTTTACGCTTAGGTTCTCCGCTACGTTATGCAACTAACCTACAAATCGGATTGGTTTACCACATTACTAAAGCGTCGCATCCAATTTCTGAATTTTTGAGTGGGAAATTAAATATACATTGCCTAAAATATCGATTTTATCTCCCTTTACACGTATTGCACAATCTTTGTTAGACGCATAAATATTAATTTCTTCCGATAAGAGAGTCAGTTCTACTTGAACCATTGCCATGTTATTTTCTAGATCAAAATGAGACAGGACGGAAAAATCGTCAAGGCCAATTCCATCGTAAACCGAGCTTTTTTCTACTGGATAGCCAAAGTTTTTTGAACATAACCATTTAGCTGACATATTGATCGCACCAGCGCTTGCTCCCATCACAACAGCTCTGCTTTTTTTAATCGAATCCCACAATCCATATTCCATTAGAAACCTATTTTGTTTAAGTGTATCTCCACCCAACAAGAAAATAACTGAAGCATTTTGTATGAAGGTTTGGGCATCTTCCTTCTGTATACGGTAATTAATTACATGATATTCATCAAATATAATACCGGCCTGGTCCAACCACGAGCGTTCAGTAGCACCATCATCTTCAGAACATAATGGATTCGAGCTAATCATAGCAAGCGATTTTCTATCAGTAATATCCTCCTGTAATACACTGCCTAGATTATCTGGAAAAAAATTATTAAACCAACCTAAATAATAATGAGTCTTCATAAGTTCCCCCGTAGCAAGTTGATGAAATTTAAACATATCACATCATTAGACCTTCCGAGATCAACGTACTTGTTAGCGAAATAAGCAGTACTAATCATTTATCAAAGTATTCGTCTGCCTCATCTTTAATCCTCGATATTACTTCTTCCTTATTAAACTTGAAAGGATTATCACCATATCGTAGCTCGTCAATCATTTCACTTATTTCATACCACCCAAACAAATCATCTGGATAGCGTAAATCCACAGACACAATCCGAAAAATCATATAAGCTAAATCAAGTATTACGGTATGGTCATTTTCTTTTATAATTTTATTTGCTAAATGACCTATATAGGCTCTCGCACATTTCTCATATGATGGTTTCTGTAACGCCAACTCTTTTAAAGCTCTATTAAAATAAGCTTCCGCTTTGAAAATATTTTCGTTAAAAGATAAGGAAGATATAATATTTACGGATGGCGATGACACAGTGTTTTCTAATAAGGTTTGCGACCAATTGATATAGTCTATAGTAGAAACAGTTCCATTTTGGATTTTATAGAATAAAGCATTTGTTTGCACTATATCCACCACCTTATAGAATTCATTTTATCATAATTTCCCATTTCTATTTTCTTTAGAAAGAACTTCGTGCGATATCTGAAGACATAACCACTTGTTTTGACAGCGATTTTGGAAAGACCACCTAAATTAAAGCAGTATTGCTATTATGCTGAGAATCGAGATGTTAAAGACACTCCTTAAAGGATAAATAACTTGATACAATAAAAAAGGAAGTGCGAATTAGCTTGCTAATCTCACTTCCAAAAATTAGTTATTTGCTATTCTTTTCACTTATTCCTAACCATTAGTTTTTATATAAGCTTGGAGCTTTTTAAAAAAATTTAGCTATAGAAGGAAATACTACTTGGCTCCACTCTATAGAAGAATTTATTTATACGAACTCCACACTAATGGAAGCGAAGGCGGCGACTCCTGCGGGAAGATGAGGTCAGGTGAGACATAGCAACGGCGCGCGTAGGCGTTCGGCTATGGCTCACCGCTCTCCCCGCGGAAAGCGTCCTCCGAAAGCAACCATTACCTACTGATTCTCATTTGTTTTTATCTTCATAAAGTTACTCAAAACCTTTACTTTTCTAAACGAGAATAAACCATGGCTATCCGAGAGTAAACATCCTCTGAACGAGAGTAAAATTGATGAACGAGAGTAACCTTCCCCTAAACGAGAATAAACCGAACCTAATCGAGAGTAACCTTCCTTCGAACGAGAATAAATCCCAGCCAACCGAGAATAAAGGGCATCCCTTATATCCCCAGAGGCAAATTATCTCTATCAGTAAATTTTATCCCCATTAAAGATGGAATTCTTCACAATCACATAGTCCACGGTACGGATAGCGTCTAACTTCTTGCCACCAGCGTAGGAAATAGAAGATTGCAAATCCTGCTCCATTTCTTGCAGTGTATCCGCTAAGCTTCCTTTATACTCTACAAACATTTTTTTACCTTCTACATTTTTACGCTCACCCTTTTGGAATTCAGAAGCAGAACCAAAATATTCTTTGTAAAGCTTCCCGCCTCTTTCGATTGTCTCTCCCGGAGATTCCTCATGACCGGCAAATAGAGAGCCAATCATCACCATGGAAGCTCCAAAACGTACGGACTTTGCTATATCGCCATGTGTTCGAATTCCTCCGTCAGCTATAACCGGTTTACTTGCTGCCTTTGCACACCAGCGTAATGCTGCCAGCTGCCAGCCTCCTGTGCCGAAGCCTGTTTTTATCTTTGTAATACAGACTTTACCTGGTCCTATCCCTACCTTTGTTGCATCAGCACCAGCATTCTCTAACTCTCTTACTGCCTCAGGAGTTCCAACGTTTCCTGCTATGACAAAGCTTTTCGGCAAATATTTTTTTATATGCTTGATCATCTGAATAACCGCATCCGAATGACCGTGTGCAATATCTATTGTAATATAATCGGGTACCAAATTTTCTTCAGCAAGCGCTTCGATAAATTGATACTCTTCCTCCTTCACGCCTACACTGATAGAGGCAATTAATCCTCTCTCCTTCATCTTCTTTATAAAATTCGTGCGTGTTTCTGGATGAAACCGATGCATGATATAGAAATAGCCATTTTCCGCTAAATAAAGAGCGATCTTATCATCTATAATTGTCTGCATATTCGCAGGGACAACAGGCAACTTAAAGGTATGGTCGCCTAGTGTAACGGTTGTATCACATTCTGTTCTACTCTTCACTATACATTTCGCAGGAATTAATTGAATATCCTCGTAATCAAACACATTTTCCATTTAAAACACTCCTAAAACCGAATATTTTATATAAATTATAACTAAAACGTTCGTACATAGGTTAATTTACAGGATTTACTATAGAGTGTCAAATATTTTCTTGAAAGGTTTAACTTTTTTTGCGTTCCAAAGTTGACACAACTTATTAGCATTTTTCTCCTCTTCCTGTGTGAGTTGATGTGTAATAGGGTAATGGTTTAAATAGAATCTAAAAAAGCAGGTGAACAGATGGCAAACAGATTATTACATGAAAAGTCTCCCTATCTCATACAGCATGCGCATAACCCGGTCGATTGGTTCCCTTGGGGAGAAGAAGCCTTTGAAATAGCAAAAAAAGAAAATAAACCGGTATTTGTCAGCATAGGCTATAGCACTTGTCATTGGTGTCATGTGATGGAAAGAGAATCATTTGCAGACAAAGAAGTTGCCGAACTACTGAATAAGCACTTTATTTCCATAAAAGTAGACAGAGAAGAACGTCCAGATATAGACTCGCTTTACATGAATGTATGTGAAATGCTGACTGGTCAAGGCGGCTGGCCTTTACATGTTTTTTTGACTCCTGAGCAAGAGCCCTTTTTTGCAGGAACATATTATCCCAAGGAAGATAAACACGGTCGTCCCGGCTTACTAGAGCTCATCCCGCAACTTTCCAATGCTTTTAATAAAAATCATAAAAAGATTGGAGACATCACAAAAAGATTAATGACTGCATTACATAACAGCTCATCAAAAGACCCTGGAACCCTTCCTCCGACTATAACAGAGGAGGCATTTCAACAGCTTAGAAGTATGTATGACGAAAAGTACGGTGGATTTGGTGGTGCACCTAAATTTCCTACCCCTGGTCAGCTTCTCTTTCTCATGCGTTATTATGAGGTGAAGAAGGACCCCGTGGCATTAAATATGGTGGAAACTACCTTAAACAGCATTGCACGAGGTGGCATATATGATCATATAGGATACGGATTTTCCAGATATTCAACCGACCCAATGTGGCTAGTCCCTCACTTTGAAAAGATGCTATATGATCAAGCCCTCCTCATCCTTGCATATACGGAGGCTTATCAAATTTTAAAGATTCCTCAATATAAGGAAATCGTTTTAAATACTGTGGAATTTATAGATAGAGAGCTTACTTCACCAGAAGGGGGCTTCTATTCAGCAATTGATGCGGATAGTGATGGAAAAGAAGGCGCCTATTATATTTGGTCCTACAATGAAATAATAGAGTTGCTTGGAAAAGAAGAGGGTTCGTTATTTGCCAATGCTTATGATATTACCGAAGAAGGAAACTTTGATGGTAACAATATACCTAACCTTATTTTTACGGATGTCGATGCTCTACTAGAAGAATTCCAACTCTCTCTGGATGAATTAGAGGAACGTTTAGAGGCGTCACGAAAGATTTTATTAGAAAGAAGAGCAGCCAAAAGTTACCCGCACCTGGATGACAAAATACTGACTTCTTGGAATGCCTTAATGATTGTAGCTCTGACCAAGGCTGCTGGTACATTTAATGAGAGCAGCTTGTTAGAAAAGGCAAAAAGAGCCATCTCCTTCCTTGAGAAATATTTAATGGATCATGATCAACTATATGCCAGATATAGAGACGGAGAGAAGAAATATCTTGCCTACTTGGATGACTATTCTTTCCTATTATGGAGCTACGTAGAATTGTATGAGGCAACGGGCAAAGTCCACTATCTAGAGAAAGCAAAGGACATCGCTGACAAAATAGAGAAGAAATTTGCAGATCCCATCAATGGTGGTTTCTTTTTTACAGATATCGAGGCTGAAAAACTACTTGTTCGCCAAAAAATAGCGTTTGACAATGCATTACCATCAGGAAACGGGGTTGCGTCGCTTCAACTTTGGAGATTAGCCAAACTAACAAACGATATAGATTTAATGAATAAAGTGGAGAAAACACTCCTTACATTTGCCGACGAAATAACTAACTATCCTTCCTCCACATTAACCTTGCTATGCACACAGCTAGCACTTTATTCAGAGAATAGGGAAATTAAAATTACTGGGTCCAATATAGAGAAGGTTCTAATGCTTTTAAATACAACATTCAGGCCTTATGACGTTTGGTTTATTCGTCATGATGCTACTAAGCAAGTGGAAATAGAAATATGTGAACAGCATGCTTGCCACGCAAAGATAACAGAGCTCCCTGACATATTTGCAGAGCTCTCTAAATAAAACTTGAGGGGGCTAATGGTCTCCCTCGTTTTTTTGTATTTCGATATGCATCTCAAGAAGCTTGATACGTTGGCTAAGCTCTAAAAGCGCCTGCATCATTTGAAGCTGCTCTGTCTTCGTTAGTGCTGAGCCTTTCTTCAGTTGTTGAAAACTCTCTTCCACACTATGAATACTACTATTCATCCCTTTTACAAAATCCGTCGCATTCATTCCATAACCTCCTCCCACCTCCATTTTAACAATTTTCTGTATACTTTCAACCAAGCAAAATTGTGTAAAGTAAGCATCTTCTTTATTTCTATAGAGAGTTAGACACCAAAATGGGTTTTTAATCAAAATTTTCGCTGTTTAAAATATTTTCGGACTTTAATGACCCTTTTTCGAATATATTAGTAAAAAAGCTAGGAGGTCATTTTCAATTAAGCGAAATCCTGTCGATTCAGAAGAAATGAACAGACGTATGGATTTGGATGAGATAGCAGCTCTTAATATGATTGGAGAAGGAGGACCTGTCTATCCCCTAGAGGAAGATGGACCTGATGAAGAGGATAAATAAATGGTCGAATGTCAGAGAGGCTTCCCCACCCCGGGAGGCTTCTTTCTTTCTATAATATAAAAATAACATTGTTTTTGATGGAATATTATGATAAATTAAGCAATAATAGAAAATGAAGCGCATACTTCAAAAGACAACACAAATAACGAGATAGCTTCAAAAAGGAGAACAACATTGATACTTCATGATCTTATCCGAGATAACTTCGTCTCTATGTCCAAAAGCCAAAAAAAAATAGCTAGTTATGTACTGGATCATCCCAGAGATATTGCTCTTTGCTCAGCTTCGGAATTAGGGGCGAGAATCGGGGTAAGTGAATCAACTATTATCAGATTCTCCTACACACTTGGCTTCTCGGGATATGTAGAGCTACAAAAATTAATGCGCGAGCACTTCTTTATTAACGAGCCCACCTTTACTCCATACCAGCATACGGAAATCAAACTAGAGCAAGAAAGTAGTTTCCACAAGCAGGTGATGGAAAAGGACCGCCAATCTATCCTGACAACGATGAACCAGATAGACGAGGCTTCCTACTACGCTGCTGTACAACGACTTTCAAAAGCAAAAACAGTATACGTACTCGGCCTTCGTACATCGTATTCCGCTGCCAATTGGCTATCCTTCTCTATTGGTCTAGTAAAAGAAAACGTGCATTTCATGCGTCCAGATACAGAAGACATTATTCGAACAATTACCCAAATGAATGCGAATTCAGTGGTAATTATCATTTCCTTCCATCGTTACTTGAAGGAAACACTGCAAATTGCCGAACTTGTTAGAAAGCAAAAGGCTTATATCATAGGAATCAGCGACTCTATGCTCGCTCCGATCCATGTACATAGTGACGTACTTTTCCCTATTTATTCTCAAAACAAATCTACCTTCGATGTAGTATCTCCTTTATTTTCATTTATGAATGCGATTGTTGCAGGATTAATAGTGGAACAAAAGGAAGCATTCAAGCACAGACAGCAAATGTATCAAAATATACCTAGCCACTTTTTGTTTGAAGAAGCAGACGAGTATTAATGGAACTTATGTTGGCAGTTTTAAAGTGAACGAGCGGAGGAACAAACGCATGAAGGACAATAAGACATTTATGCAACCATTTCAAATTACAATTACAGAAAAAAATTATCCTATTTTAGTAGAGCCCCCGACTTTCCAGCCAACCGAGGAGGGTTATGAAGTTCCTATCCCTCAACTAATAGAGGAGATGAAGATTACCGATCCTCCGTTAGCTTTAAAATGGCGATTACAAATTAGAAGGATTATGCAAGTTTTATTCAATGAAGACTATTCAATCATAGCGGTACGTAAAACAGACGAGCCTGTTAACTACTACCAATTTATAAAGAAAGAAAAAATTTCATCCTAGAGGGAGATCAGAGAGATGTATATTCAGGAGATCAGCCTAAGAAAACTCAAGATGCGATTAAAATCCCCATTTCAAACGAGCTTTGGCAGTATCCAGGACAAGCCATTTTATCTAGTCGAGGTGATGGATGAGCTTGGGAACATCGGTTACGGAGAATCTGTTGCCTTCCACGCCCCTTGGTATACCGAAGAAACGGTCGAAACGAATTTTCATATAATGAAGGAATTTTTAATCCCTCTAATACTTCATCAAAATATCGAACATCCAGATGAGATTAGCAAACGCTTTTCTTCTATTCGTAGAAACAATATGGCAAAGGCAGCACTGGAAGGAGCTGTTTGGGACTTATATGCAAAGAGGAATAAGCAAACCCTGTCGCAGGCCTTGGGCGGTACAAGAAAGAAAATCGAGGTTGGTGTCAGCATTGGTCTACAGAATAGCTTCGAAGCATTACAAAGGGTAATCCAAGCCCATTTACAAGACGGCTATAAGCGAATAAAAGTAAAAATTAAACCAGGAGAAGATGTCCAACTGCTCCAGTCTATTAGAGAGGTATTTCCTGATATTCCGTTAATGGCTGATGCTAACTCTGCTTACACTCTGCAAGATATTGAGCTATTACAGAAGCTAGATCCATTTGACCTCCTCATGATTGAGCAGCCTCTTGGCTTTGATGATATTGTGGACCATGCGGCATTACAGAAGAAACTAAAAACACCTATTTGCTTAGACGAAAGCATTCAATCTTTAGAGGATGCAAGAAAGGCTATTGAGCTTGGCAGCGCAAAGGTTATCAATATTAAAATCGGAAGAGTCGGAGGGTTAACAGAGGCTAAAAAGATTCATGACTACTGCTTGCAAGCTGGCGTACCTGTTTGGTGCGGAGGAATGCTAGAGGCAGGAGTTGGAAGAGCCCATAATATTGCTCTTGCTTCCCTACCGAACTTCTCATTTCCTGGAGATATCTCAGGCTCCTCACGATATTGGGAGAGGGATATAATTACCCCAGAGATTGTAGCAGTAGATGGCTGTATCGCTATTCCCTCTGGATACGGCATTGGATATGAGCTTGATTACTCAGCAATAAATCAATTTACAGTCGAGGAACATAGCTGGTGACAGCCTATAACACCTTCAAACCTAACTGGAATCCCCAGTTACAGTAGTAGCTTAAAAGCACTTATGATTCTTGCCAGTACAGAAGAATCATAAGTGCTTTCCGTGTTTTAAGCCCCTAGAGAGAAACCTCATCCACATTCGTATTGTAAGATTCCTTAACCTTCGCTTGTAAACTATTTATTCTAGACTGCAGGTCGGCTTGAAGCGGGTCATCGGCTCCACGATCTAGTCTGTTTGTTAGAACCTTTGCTTTGATTAACTTCCATACCGCTTTATTTGCCTTCCCCTTTGCATATTGATTTTCAGCATTTTGTAGGGTTTTATGTGCTTTAAGCGCAAGCTTTACGTCTGACAATGCCTCTTCTCCAGCAACTACATAGCTGTTGATCAGATTTGCTTTTTCTTCACTGTTTTCTAGCTTGTCGATTAACTTTGCCACTTTCTTGACATTTGCAGAAAGGACTCTAGAATTCTTTTGAATGCCTTCCCAATCTACATTTGCCTCCGCTTTATCCAGCGCATCCACATATGGTAAGACATGTTCGTCTCCAAAGGCATTCACATCAGCGACCGTTACTGCTGGTACTGGTGCAGGAGTAGGAATAATTTTATTCGGCTTGTCTGCTCTTACCTTGTCCACTCTGCTCTTAGCATTCTCTTTTCTTTGGGAATTTGCACTTTCCACTCTCCCGTTGTCTCTATTTTGTACTTGCTCGACATGCTTTGAGTTCTCACCATGTCTATCAAAGTTTGATTGGCGGAAGCCACGATCTCCTCGGTCTCTGTGCCCTTCCCTCTTCCAGTGTTTATCTCGCTTATCCTTTTGCTTGTAGTTTTCCATTGTTTGATAGGATTGTTTGTAATCCTTTGAATGTCCCTTATCGTGACCAGGCCCTCCGTGAGCACTTCCAGCCATAGGTCCTCCTAAGATTGCTGCTGATAGTAACGCAGTGGCTGCCGTTGCTTTCATACCCTTTTGCTTCATACTATTTATGCCTCCTTTTTCAGTGTAAGCATCGACTAATAAGTACACTTTTGTACACACTAAAAAACACGATACTCATCCTTTGAATACCCAGAGTTAAGCTAGGAAAACACAAATATACTATCAGTAATAAAAAAGTAATATACTAGACATGAACTTCATCTTCTTGTTGCATCATGTCATAAATAGAAGGGTTCCCCTTGCATAACGTGCACAAGAATATCATTTATATGATATAATAAGACATCAATATAGAGATAGGAGCATCATTATGTTAAAAGATATCTTTATGGCTTTATCTGAAAATCAGCTGTTAAATGGAGCAGCAAAAAAATATGGTTTAAAAATGGGTGCACAAAGTGTAGTTGCAGGAACTAATATAGAAGAAACAATAGAAAGCATTAAAAAATTGAATGCACTTGGAATCTCTTGTACTGTTGATAATCTAGGAGAATTTGTATTTGAAAAAGAGGAAGCGCTAGAAGCGAAAGAACAAATTTTAAACGTAGTAGAAGCTATTCATACGCATCAAGTAGACGCTCATATTTCCCTAAAGCCTTCTCAGCTAGGCTTAGATATAGATTATGATTTTGCTTTACAAAATCTTCGGGAAATTGTAGAGGCTGCTGCAAAATATAATATGTTTATCAATATCGATATGGAGTCGAACAAGCATCTTCAGCCTTCCTTTGATATATTAGACGAGCTATCAAAGGATTTTGATAATGTTGGTACAGTGATTCAAGCTTATTTCTTCCGTGCAGCAGACGACATCCAAAAATATAAGGACTTCCGTCTTCGTATTGTAAAAGGTGCTTACAAAGAGCCTGCAGATGTAGCTTATCAAACAAAAGAGGAAATCGACAAAAACTATGTTGAATTAATTAAATGGCACTTACTAAACGGGAAATTTACTTCCATCGCTACACATGATCATCATGTGATTAATGAAATAAAGCAATTTATAAAGGAACATAACATTCCTTACGATAAATTTGAATTCCAAATGCTATATGGCTTCCGTACTGATATGCAAGAACTGCTTGCAAAAGAAGGCTATAACTTTACAACCTATGTTCCGTTCGGGAAAGACTGGTACGGATATTTCATGCGTCGCTTAGCAGAGCGTCCTGCCAACTTAAATTTAGTTGCAAAACAAGTATTCAACAAACGCACAAACACAGTCCTTGGTGTTGCAGCAGGCGCATTCCTATTAGGAAGACTAACAAAAGGAAAGAAAAAATAAGTATACGTTTAAAAAACTGTCGTTCATCTGGTGAACGGCAGTTTTCTTTTCTTTCTTCGTTTTAAAAAAGTGCTTAGACTTAGAATACTAAATAGCAAGATATTTAACTGCACGATAGGCTACTTTACTTGCAACGAATTTTAAGAGTCTATCATCCAGCATAATCCCCTTCGTCTCTTTATTTATACCCATTCTTATCTCTTATCAAAAGCAACTACCACATTTGTTGTGCTTTATCCAAAATAAAAAACCATATTCTACGGGGAAAATAGAACATGGTCATATTGGTAGGTCGTTTATAATTTCATAAAAAATGGTTGGTTGCCTTTATGAAATTCCCCTTTTATAATGTGTTGCTTTCGCAACAGAATACTTATTTATTTGTAACTCCATCATAATTCTTCTAGATGAGAGGAACCTTAGAGAAAAATGAGAAATTCATGAGAAATATCTATTCCCATGTGACTGAAAGGATCTTGCCAGAGATAGCATGTATTTGTACGGTAGCCTTTTGTTTTTCCTTGGAGTCTTTTTCGCTTGTGATGTCCTTTAACGTAACTAAATAAAAACCGCCATCCTCTTTCTTTTCAAAACTCAATTTTTCAAAGGAGCCTTTGTACTGTTCAAGCGCAATCCGAATCGCTTCTTTCTTTGAAATATACATGGTAGACGGCTGAGTTTCCTTAGCTGATACGTCGGTTTTTGACTCATCCACTGTTGCTATGGTGATAGCATTTTCCCCTGTGAGTACAGGTGCCCCCTTGCTATCATTCACTGTTTCTTTCGTTGATTCAGCACTTGTCTGCTCATCCTTTTTTTCTTCTGAAGAGGGTTGCTTTGTATCGTTAGGTGCGACAGCCTCGGTATTAGTAGGCTGAGATACTGTTTCTCCAGAAAGTGTAGCAGGCTGAGTTTCATCTATTGGAAGTCCTTCGCTAGAAACCTGCTCTTTCACAGTACCTGTCTCTTGCTTTTGCCTACCAGCATTATTTTTACTTCCCTTCTCATCCTGTGAAACAGATTTGTCCTCTTTTGCCGTTCCTGGTTTTGAAAGGCTTGTACTGGTACGTTGCTTGTTAGTTGAATCCGGCTGTGACTTTGGCTTAGTACTAGACGGAAGCTCCTTCTCCTTGTCGGAAATATTGGAACTTGTTGAATGTACTTGCTTCGAAACTGGTTGCTCCTCTGTAGGCTGTAATGAAAAAATTTCACCATTTTTTGGATTCATTTCAACCAAGTATGCAGACCCACTCTTTGTAATGACTGCTGTATAAACATCCTTCGTTTTTTGAACATCCGCTACTTCCGCGTCATACAGGGAAGAAAGCTGATTTCTCACATCGGTTTCGGTGATGACCTGGCTTTTCGAAGTCATGAATGCATAAGCGACACCTATTCCGATTACTATTACTATAGAAATGAAGGTGAGCCACTGTTTTCTCTGCTTCATTTTCATTCCATTCACCCCTCCACCCTACCATCATAATAAAGAAACATTAAAAATTGATGAGAAATGGTTAATTTGGAATAAAAATATATACAGTGCTCCCTTCCCCAATCTTGCTAGAAATTGTTAAATCGATGGAGAGTGTTTTCGAAATCTCTTTTGCGATAGCCAGGCCCAAACCTGTTCCGCCAGTCTTTCTGTTTCGATCCTGATCGACTCTATAAAAACGATCAAAAATATGATCTAATGCTTCCTCTGGTATACCATTCCCATAATCTTGGACACTGATTAATACACCCTTCTCTTTCTTTTGGACAATAGTATAAATTTCTTTATCGCTGTACTTCCTCGCATTGTCTAAGATAATGAACAGCAACTGTTTTAGCTTCTGCTTGTCCGTATCCACCAAAAGATTAGCTTCCGACTCAAGAATAAATTGTCTTCCATATGCAGTACGTAGCGATTGAAGAGTAGAGGACACAAGTTCTTCTATATTAACTGTTTCTATGTGAGGAGTGGTTTGGCTATTCCCTTTAGCCAACAGGAGCATTTGTGAAACCATCTCCTTCATGCGATCTGTTTCCTTTAAGATAGTTTGGATGGATTCCGTCGCTACTTCTTCGTTTTTCAAACCATGCCTAGCTAACAATCGAGCATAGCTCTCAATAACCGTAATAGGCGTCTTTAATTCATGAGAAGCATCTGATACGAACTGCTCCTGTTTCTTATAATTTTCCTCAAGCTGCTCCATCATTTCGTTAAAAGCAATCCCCATCTGTGCAATTTCATCTTTTCTATTAGGGCTTAGCTTGTATTTTTCATAGTTCCCTGAAATTCTACTCTTAGCCATCGTATTAATCAGGCGATTAATAGGGCTCGTAATAATATTTCCGAGTATAAAGCTAGAGATGGTCATAAGAAACAGACCAATCAACGTAACCCCTATTAGAGTAAAGCGCAAGTAGGTTAAGTTTTTCTCTACTTCTAATAAAACCTTCATCACTTGGATTTCCAGCACTTCCCCATCCGCCCAAATAACAGGCTTAGAGATTGCCATCACGGGGGGCCCTTCAAAATTATCAATCGAATATCTTTCTTCAGACTGGTATTCGGGATAATAATTATTAAGCCCCTCAATAGATTGAACAAACATTTTAGTTACATTTGATTGAACGACCCGGATACCGCCATTCGGAGGAAGATAGGCTCTAAGCAAAGTAGCTGCATCATCTTTTTCCTCTAACTTACTAATGGCAGTAATCAGCTCATCTATCTCCTCATTTAATTGCTTATACTCCGTATCGTAAGCCAAGCGCTCATAGATGAAATAAACGCCAACATTCATTATTCCCAATATAACAAGCGTTAAAAAAGTCGAGAACAGATGAATCTTCGTTTTAAGCTTCATTAGATTGCTCCTTCAACACATAACCAACCCCACGGATAGTTTGGATAAAAGATGCTTTCCCCGTTACTTCCAGTTTTTTTCGTACATACCTTATGTAAACGTCTACCACATTTGTATCTCCATAATAATCATATCCCCACACTGCATCCAGTAGTTGCTCTCTAGATAATACTTGGTTGGGATGCCTCATTAGAAAAAGTAAAAGGTCGTATTCCCTTGGGGTTAAATTTATCATCCTTCCGTTATTTGTAATTTCTCGAGTATGTTCATTTAACACAAGGGTGTGGAACACATGGATCTTCTCGTCCTTCACTTGAGGGGCATCCACTTTTTTAGCAAAGCGGATGGCAGATCGCACTCTAGCCATTAGCTCTTCAATCTCAAACGGTTTTGTTATATAATCGTTTGCCCCCAAATCCAAGCCTGCCACCTTATCTTCTACCTCTCCCTTTGCTGTCAATAAGATGACCGGAGTACTCATTTCTGTTGCCCTAATTCTTCTTAATACATCCAAGCCATGGAGTCCAGGTAACATTAAGTCTAACAACACGAGATTCCAGCTATTTTCTCTATATTTAATTAATCCATCCGGCCCGGTATGGGCAACTTCAACCTCGTATCCTTCAAACTGCAATTCCAATTGAAGAACACGTGCAATATTCTCTTCGTCTTCTATGATTAGCACTTGTTCCTTCATTAGAATCCTCCTTTTGCTCTTATTCTATCATACTATTTTAAAATTTTTCCTTGAGACATTGTCTTATCTCCTAATAGTCAATACCATATTTTAACGTATAAGAGAAGCGTTTGTCTTTTAGTGTCAAAGGCGACAAACTTTCATTTTTAATCTACAAACTATCTCGCTCCAAGGAAATATTTTCATCCACTAAGCTAAATCTGTCTTAATTTTTGTATACCTATAAATTATTTTTATCCTCATTTGCATACGGAAAAACCATTTTCATTCATTTTTTCTTAATAAAATGGAATAGTTTCATAAAACATTTAATTAAGTGATTTGTCATCTTATGTAAATTACTGTATCTTTTAAAAAAATAGTTTAGGGGAGGATTGAAAGGAATGCAAAGCACGAGAAAATTTTGGCTGCCATACACTTGCTATTATGTAACGATGAGAGGTAATAATAGACAACAAATATTCCGCTGTTCCGATGATTATAAAGAATTCATTCGTATCTTGAGAAGAGCTAGCAAGGAGTCTTCTTTCCACTTACTCGCTTACTGTCTACTAGATAACCAGTATCATATACTAATCCGCTCCTCCCAAGAACCTCTCCCTGAGATTATGCTATATATCAATAAAACCTATTCACGTTACTATAAACAAAAATATAAATGGACAGGGCAGCTATATGAATCAAATTTCTTCACTAGCATTATTCAAACAGAAAATGAGCTATTAAAAATAGTAAATTTTATATACGAGCAGCCACTGTTAGCAGGCATTATGACAAAGACAGATGCTTATCCATATAGTTCCTGTTCATTGCAGACCTCCAAAGAACAGTCTCTTCCGGAATTGTCCTTTATACTTCGTCCTAAGTCCAAAGTAAGTAGTGTAGAAGTTGGGAAATCTCGAAGACATATTAAGACATCTCCATTGTAACGAAGTTTTGTGATATTTTAGCGGGGCTAAGCAGAGTGATAGGCAAAATTGTACAACCTCTAACTATTGGGTGCTGGCTTGCCACGTGGAGGGAAAACTAAGAACGTCACGTCGTGTGACAACGTTTTCCTGACCAACATCCTGTTGGCCTCCGGCGCAACAACTGAAAAACCTGAGTCTCCAATATAAAACAGCACTTATGAAAGAATCATAAGTACTGTTTTTGGATTTGTTCTAACCCACTATTCTTCAAGATTCTATAACTCTAATACCCAACCAAATGGGTCTTCTTGTTTTCCTCTTTGGATACCAACTAACGTATCATACAATTTTGTAGACAGCTCGCCAGCCTCGCCGTTGTTAATATAAAACAATTCATTTTTCCAGCAAAGCTCTCCTATAGGGGAAATAACCGCTGCTGTTCCGGTACCAAAAGCCTCTTCAAGCTTCCCATTAACATATGCATTCCGGATGTCCTCCATCGAAACCTTTCTTTCAGATACTGGAACACCCCAGTATTTTAGAAGCTGGATAATCGATTTTCTAGTAATCCCATCCAAAATACTGCCATTTAGCGCTGGTGTGACAACCTCTCCGTCTATTTTAAAGAAGACATTCATGCTACCGACTTCTTCTATATATTTTCTTTCTACTCCATCTAGCCATAGCACCTGTGAGTACCCTTCTCGGTCAGCAACCTCTTGTGCCTTTAAACCAGCTGCATAGTTACCAGCTGTTTTAGCAGCACCAGTCCCCCCTGCCACGGCCCGTACATATTCACTTTCTACGAGAATCTTCACAGGGTGAATTCCTTCTTTATAATAAGAACCAACTGGCGACATGATAATCATAAAGCGATAAGTCTTTGACGGCGAAACCCCTAGATGTGGTTCTGTAGCTATCATGAAAGGTCGGATATAGAGAGCAGTCCCTGGCTCATTTGGTATCCATTCTCTGTCTACCTCTAATAATTGCTTTAATGCCTCTAGTGCCATTTCTTCATTTATTGGCGGCATGCTTAAACGGTCGCAGGATATATTCATCCGTTTCAAGTTCTGTTCCGGACGGAATAAGCGAATCTTCCCTTTTTCAGAAAGGTATGCCTTCATTCCTTCAAACACAGTTTGTCCGTAATGCAGAACTGTAGCGGAGGGATCTAACATAATAGGCTGATATGGAACAATTCGATAATCATGCCAACCTACTCCGGCAGTATAGTCCGCTATAAACATATGGTCCGTGAATTTCCGTCCAAAAACCAATTCACTTGCAGGAATCTTGTCACTTTTAATATCACTTTCGTTCAAAAGAATTTTTAGACTATTAGACATATCATTACCCCATTTAGCTATTAGATTATTAAATTACACTATAGAAATGTGCAATATATTATATGCAATTATACTCCTTTTACTAAATTCGTAAATACCCTTTTATAAAATATTCAAAATATTTTATAAATAAGAACCCGCTTTCGGAATTCTATGGAAAAGATAGAAATATCAATAATTTCATAACATTATTGGAATATTGGCCGATAAAATAACTATACATATAGTCACAAATAAAGGGGGCAATAATTTGTCTAAGAAGATTTTCCTCTATTGTATAGTACTAACGCTTTTCATTAGTAGCCTATTTTTATCATCTGAAGCTACTGCATCCACACTTTACAAGGGAACTTTTGTCGAAGCTACTTACACCGATTTTGAAAAAAACGATGGTTCCATAGGCACAAAACCAGTGAAGGTAACCATTAAAAGCAGCAACGGTCGAGAGGTAACCTTTCATATGGATAGCTCCTCCAAACTTTCCATTAATTCAATACCTACTACTATTACAGCTTTCAAACTAGGCATGAAAATAGAAGCAGAAGTTAACCTTCGAAAGGTGAAAGAATTAAGAGGCAACGTAAATATTGCAAACAGTGATACAGATGCAATTGGAAAAAGCTTCTCTGGCAGCATCAGTCGGATAGATAAGAAGGGTACATACCTTTCAATTAAGCTGACGTCGGGGAAAACAAAAACTTATTATATGAATAACGAGACAGAGTTATTTAAAGATCAGAGTCAAGTTGATTTAAGTGCATTTTTTGAGGGCGATAAAGTAAAAGGAATGTTAGTGGAGCACGACTCAAACATCATTTCCTCCATCGAAGTAAATACCCAGGGCTCCATCATCGAGAATATATATAAAGGAACTATCCAAAAAATAGATCCCATACAAAGTAAACTAGTAGTAAAAAACGAGGAAATATTTAAGGATTGGAAATGGCAACTAAGGGCTTCTAATAATACATCACGAGTATTTGGCTATAATACATCTATTTACGTAGGGAATAAACAGATAAAGCAAAGCCAGCTCCGTTCATATGTGAATGACGAGGTTTACTATGTCACAGTGAGCCAATTTGGCAAGGAAGTCATCCAAAAGATAATTATCCAAAAATCTAGTGAACGAAGCTATTACCAGCCTATGTCCTCTATTAACACGTCTACTAAAAAGATTGGTCTTAGAAACACAGGCATATTTCCTTACCACAGTGGTTCCATTTTAATTAGAAATGGACGATTAGTAGATTCAAACAGTTTACAGGCCAGTGGTACAGCTTTTGTTTTAACAGATGGCACGGCTAAAAATCAATTTGCGAATATTATTCAAATTACAAATGATGGTTTTCAAAGTCCAAACCTAGCTGATTATACATTATATTACGGTAGAATAAGCTCGACAAATAACTATGAGACAACGGTTAATAATGCTAGTAAGCTGTCTGGCAACTACTGGGCGAGTACCCCTAGCACTAAGCTTACATTCCATAATGAGACAACAGCGGTAGAAGATTTTAGAAGAGGAACCCTAACTGTTCTGCCTAAAAATGAACTGGATGACAGAATCGGTCAGTTCGCATATTTCTATGTGAAAGACAATGACATAACTGCAATGCACCTTGTTGGCACAATAACAAAGCCTGCAAATCTAATATCAATTGGTCGATTAGAGACTTCCTACGGTTCAACGATAAGGGTACAAAACGTAAGCAATTGGCAGTCAGGCACTTGGAAGGAAGCAGGAAAAATATACAATATGAATGTTGAACAGGCAACATTTATTAAGGAAGGCAAAGTGATTTCCATTAGCGACCTTGAGCCGAACGACCGTTTATTTATCATCCACGAATCTTTTGTAAAAGGCAGATTTATATTAGTTGACTAACTACTCGGCTCGTAACCTGAAATTCCATAGTGTTTTGTAAAGGGAGTTTAGCTAATTGGAAAACACATGCACGACAAAGAAAATCTAACTACTGTTTCTATTTATCGGTATGAAGAAGATGAAAAATACCATGGTGAAAAAATTCACTCTGTCAATCTAACGAAAACCAGACTCATAGCCTTTGGATAAAAATTTCTAAGAGAAGAATGAATGAAGAGATGAAAATTTGGCATGTAAGCACTACTTTACATGCCAATTCCATCCTCAAATCGATGAAACGAGGTAAGAGTAAACAACATGAGAAAATTACAATTCTATTTATCTTTTGCACTTTGTGTAAGTCTATTGTTCCTTGCGCTAGACACAGAAAAAGCCTTTGCAAAGGCTCCAGAATTCCAAGGAGGAGTTCAAAACGAATATACATATGAAGAAGTATTCTTCCTTGCAGGTTACCCTATTAGATTTTCTGGAAAACCTATAGTTACAGAAAGAGAAGCGAAGAATCAGATTACAACAACCTATAAGTTCAATCTTAGTTCAGCCGATGGAGATAAACTAACTAGAAACGTAGTTTATGTTTCTAGTCTAGAAGCACATGCAGATAAAGGACAAACAACCTCCAATACGATAGTTAAAAGTTTTACTGAAAAAATCACGGTAGGAAGTGAAACCTATACTTTAGATGACTATCAATTTTCTAAGGCTTCAATCATTGACAACAGACCAGCGTCTGATTACTACTCTGGCAATATTTCAGGTAGAAAAACATTTATTAAGACAACAAAAGGCACTGGTTCCAACTCTACTAAAGAAACTATCACCATGTTTATGAGTGGAAGAGACATGGGTTATAAAAACTTCTGGGGTGCTACCGAAACTCAGCTAATGGATTACGAAATCATCACTCCGCAAGGAACTGCTTATATTACTAGCAAGGTCTCTGACAGCAAGTCAAAAACGTTGCAATATGAGCCAAATCCTCCTTCTCTTTCAAGCTTTGTAGGAGGGCATTCTGTCATCAACTCTAGCAATATGATTGCAGAATATACGTATGATATTCCCTATTCAAGATATACGTCTTCAAAAGGAAAAATGAATCTTGCACAAGAAAACCTGCCTACTGTAGAACGGTTAATTGTTCCCAAGCTTCGCGACCTTTCTAACCATTGGGCAAAGGACGACATTGAAAAGCTATATTCCTTAGGCATTTTAGACGAATCAAGTCAATTCTTCTCTCCTAACACACCGATGCAAAGATATCAATTTACGGTAGGAGTATTGAAGGCTGTTGACCTTCGAGTATTAGAGCAACCAAAAACAAAAAGAGCTCCTGCAAAGGCAATTTTTGCTGATTTGAATCCGAAAGATCCAGATTATCCTTACATTGAAAGTGCAGTAGAAAAAGGAATCATTTCAGGAGTTAACCCTACTACCTTTGCTCCAAACCAACCAATCAAGCGTGCACAGGCCGTAGCAATACTAGTACGCGCACTCGGCTTAGAAGGAAGAGCACCAAGCCCTGGCTTTAAAACAAGCTATGCGGATGATAAAAAAATCCCTGCATATGCGAAGGATAGTGTCTATGTAGCCACTGAGCTCGGACTAATAAGTGGAGATGAAAAAAACCGCTTTAATCCAAATCAGCCTCTTACGAGAGCACAGGCTTCTGCCATTATTTCACGCTTCTTGAACTTCCTAGAAGCAGATTTAAAACAAAATTACCGTGACGACATGCTCTTTTTTGACTAAGGGGAGGAAATACTAATGAAAGCTACTTTGAGACGCGGTCTACTTCTATCCATATTTTTTCTTTTCCTAACAAGCTCTCTCTCAGTAAGCGCTGCGAATCTTTATAAAGACATCAATAAGAGCTATTGGGCATACAGCTCCATCGAGTGGGCGACTAAAAAAGGAATAACGGCAGGATTCCCGGATGGGACCTTCAAGCCAACCAAAGCTATAACAGAATCTCAGCTAATTTCAGTTTTAACAAAGCAGGATAGTTCCTATAAACGGGTTTCTCCCTATGTTGCAAAGGAAGGGGAAGCAAGCTCTGCAGGATATTATCGTTATTTCAAGAGCAAACAAATCCCTTTAGCAGGCCTCTCTGATTCGAAGCAAAGAAATAAACCAATTACTCGTGGGCAGTTTGCAAAAATTATTGCAGCAGCAGATGGCTATAAGCTTACCGAGAGATATGCCGTGGAATACTTATATAGCCAAGGACTTTCAAATGGAACTAGCGGAAAGAAAACATATGAAGACTTTCAGCCCAAGAGGACACTGACAAGAGCCGATGCAATCGTATTGCTTCAGCGACTTGAAAACAGAGGAGTCTATAAAATCGTAGGAGTAAAAAATGGAAATGTCGCTGACGTGCCAGCTGATTTCCCCGACAATGGAACAATCGTATTTCCTAGCCCAACGAAGCCGGGCACAAACACTCCCCCTGCTACTGGCACCGATTCCCGCGTAGCAGGAGTTGATATAGAAAAGCCAATTTTACTAGCTAATGGTGTGGATTCCAGTTTCATCACCATTTCCCTGAAGGATTGTTACGGCAACCCAATTTCATTTGACCAATCAATTCCACTAGTTGTCCGTTCTACACTAGGAGCATCCATCACGACAGAGAATGGCAGCAAGGTCAATTCTGCTACTACACTTTATTCGGATGGTCCAGATATTACAGCGAACATCACAGCAATCAAATCAAACAAAAACGTAACGGATACAATCTCCTTCACAATCACTGAGGGCAATTATTCTGGTGTCAACATGTCCTGCTATAAGACCCCAGTTAATGTAAAAGTTACGTATGAACCAAAAGCAGAGCTTCGTATTGAACATGAAGTTTATAGTTGGGGCTTCGATAGCTATAGTGACCAAACCATTCAAGTAAAAGCTACAATCGTTCGCCCAGGTGGAGATGTCATTACCGATTACAACGGAAAAGTAAGGTTTACATCCTCACAGTTTAACTTCATTAGCAATGAAGTACAATTTATTAACGGGGTCGCCAGCACTACTGTTCAAAACAATCGTAACAGGGGCTTCGGTCAATATACTGCAACTGTTACACAGGCAGATCCTAGATATAGCTCCATCGTCGGAGCAGTGGTAAATAGACCACAAACACAGGAAGTAGATCTTGGACATCCATTAACCATTGATCACAGCTGTCCGAGAGATTATGAAATAGGTTTTATTATCGATTCCTCTGGCAGTATGAAGCGTAATGATCCTGATCGACTAAGGGTGTCTAAATCACAAGAGATGATTTCCAAGCTCGGTGCAGCCTATAACGTTGGATCACACTTCAACTCGAGCGGCCATTTGCTTGCAACAGGAAATCAGTATACTGTAAGCTCTTCCTTCTATAATGTCACGCAATCTGGCGGAACCAACATTGTGGCTGGCTTAGATATAGCGCTTGATAGGTTCTCTAATAACCAGACACCAAAGGTAGCCATTCTGTTGTCTGATGGAAAATCAAACACAAACAGATTATTAACTCTTTTACAAAAGGCTAGGGATCGTAATGTGACGATTTATACAATAGGCTTAGGCGACAAGAACCAGCTAAATGAGGAATTTTTAGAGCAAGTGGCAGCTACTACTGGAGGAAGCTATTTCCATGTGAAAGATAGCAGGAACATAACTACTGCTTACCAAACAATCATCAATGAAATAACATGTGTAACTCCACCTCCAAGCTGCTCGTATTTCAACCAAGGCTTTATCTCGCCTACCATTAGGCTGACAAGCAATAGTCTATACCTGAATACCTTTATGGATAATAATTGTGGAACGACAGCAAGAGTCATTGTTCGCTTCTCTTCTTTAGAAGGAAATATTGATTACGAGCTGATTGACAGAGGACAAAACTACTTTGCAATTGAAAAAGCAAGCTATGAAATCGCTAACCTTTCCTTATTCTCCGAAGCAAAATTCATCGCCTTCGATGAATACGGCAATGTCATTGGAGAGAAAATTGTAACAATCACCAATTAAAAAGAGGAAAGCCTGAACAAATAAAATAAAAGGACTTACGATTTTCTCTAAAATCGTAAGTCCTTTCTTACTTTCAGCTTAGGTTACTGGCTACCCTTAAACCATTAATGCTAACTGCTTAATTTGAAAAATATTTTATACGAAGGATAGCTATTAATATCTAACTCTGCTTCATCTCTTTTCAAAGCTTTATACGAATATTAGCCATAAAAACATAGTTACAATAATAGTAGTAACACCCTGTAGCAAAGTAGCCATTGTCTGTGCTTTGTAAGCATCTGTTACCTTCATTCCACTGAATTGCGTTACGACCCAGAAATAGCTATCGTTCACATGGCTTACCGTCATAGCACCAGCACCAATTGCCATAACCACAAGTGCTAATGGAAGTGCTCCACTTATATCTAATGTTACAAGCATTGGTGCAACCAAAGTAGAGGTTACGACTAATGCAGTCGTGGAAGAACCTTGAGCCGTCTTAAGCGCTGCTGCTATTAGGAATGGCACTAGCAAGAATAAGGCGCCACTTCCAAAAGCACTTAAGTCCATTCCTTCTAATATAGCCTGAACACCAGATTCTTTGATAACTGTTCCAAACGCTCCCCCAGCACCAGTAATAAGTAGAATAGGTGCTGCCTCTTTTAAACTTTCTCCGATCCATCCAGTTAATGTCGTCTCACTGATTTCAGGAAGAAGCAGGAATGCCGCCAGCACACCAAAGAGTAATGCGACTGTTGGTGAACCTAAAAATTGTAGAAAGTTTGATATCCCTGACTCATCAAGCGTCAGTTTGGCAATTGATCCGATACCTATCAATAAAATCGGTAACACAATCGGTAAGAATGCTTTAAACGTAGAAGGCATTTTTCCAAAGGATTTTATTACCTCCTCGTAATCCAAAGCCTCCTCATGGTCTGCAGGAACATCGATTTTCGTTCCTACCTTTACTGCCCAAATGTATCCCACAAGCACTGCGGGAATAGCAACCAGTAAGCCAACTAAAATAATTGTTCCCAAGTAATCCGTTGCATTAATGTTTCCTGCCGCTGCAATTGGACCCGGAGTCGGTGGCACTAATGTATGAGTTGCATATAGTCCAGTGGAAAGCGCAACTGCCATAGAAGCTACCTTTACTTTTGCACGCTTTGCCAGCGATTTTTTCAAGCTAGATAAAATAACAAATCCTGAGTCGCAAAACACTGGGATGGACACAATATACCCAATCATTGACATTGCAAGCTGCGGGCGCTTCTCCCCAAGAAATCGTAATATTACTTCTGCCATACGGTAAGCCGCACCGGATTTTTCTAAAATAACTCCAATAATCGTTCCAGCCACGATAACGATACCAATGCTTGTCATCAAGCTGCCAAAACCCGTATTGATCGTAGACACTACTGTTAATAACGGCATACCAGAAGCGATCCCTACAAAAAAAGCACTGATTAGTAATGATAAAAATGGATGCACTTTAAATACTGCAGTCGCTAACACGACAAACAAGACGCCGATTAGAATAATCAAAAATAACATGTTTCTACCTCTTTTCCTCTAGAATGGTTTGCAATACTTCCTTCGTGCGTAGTCTTACATAATAGCCTGGGTTGTTCATAGAATCTTCTTTTGAAACAAATCCATCTACCACACTGGCAATCTTCCAAAAATGAGAAGAGAGCAGCTCTTTATCCTCGACCATCCCCGAGATACATATAGTAGGGATTCCAAATTCTTTTGCCAATTTGGCGACTCCGAGTGGCGCTTTCCCAGCCAGTGTCTGACGATCACTTTTTCCTTCGCCCGTTATGACCAAATCAGCATTTTTTAGCTTCTCTTTAAAATGTATTGCTTCCATGACTACATCTATTCCTGGTTTTAATTCGACAGGGAAAAAAGCTAGTAATGCTCCGCCAAGACCCCCTGCCGCTCCTGCCCCAGGACTTTCATGAATACGTATTCCAGTCTTTTCTTCTATTTTATCGCCAAGCGCTACCAGCTTCTGGTCCAACAACGGTACATCCTTTGCAATTACTCCTTTTTGTGGACCAAACACAGCCGTAGCTCCATGGGGTCCTACAAATGGATTATCTACATCGCAAGCCACTGTAAACTTTGATTCTATAATTCTAGAATCGAAGGAAGCTAGATCGATCTCTCCCAACTCCTCCAGTAAAAATTCTCTAGGCTGGATAACCTCTCCTATGGTATTAGAAAACGTAACACCAAGAGCTTGAAGCATTCCTGTGCCACCATCGTTCGTGGCACTGCCTCCAATTCCAATAATAAATTCTCGGTAGCCTTGGTCTAATGCATGTAGAATTAACTCTCCAGTCCCGAAGCTAGAAGCCTTATAAGGATCTCTCTCATCTTCTTTTATCAATGGCAAGCCAGATGCTTTTGCCATCTCAATCACACATGTCTTGCCGTCACCAAGAACCCCATAAGAAGCCTCTATCATTTTCCCTAAAGGATTATGTACCTGGACATTTATCAGCTTTCCTTCTGTCGCTTCTATGAGAGGCTCTAATGTTCCTTCTCCTCCATCTGCTACAGGTAATAGTACAGTTTCTATTTCAGCGTTTACTTCCTTTATTGCCTCAGTCATTTGTACTCCTACCTCTATTGCGGTCAAGGATCCCTTAAAAGAGTCCGGACTAATAACGATTCTCACAGGCTTTCCTCCAATCTATTAAAGCGCTTTCAAAAATTATAGTGCTAATTGCATGAAAATACATTATACTTTTAGTATAAAATTTCTGTATTATAACAGCTTAGTTTTTATACATAGAGGTGGAAATATGCTTACAAAACAATTAGCCCAACAGATTGTAGAACAGACAATGCTGCGGCTTCATCGAAATATAAATGTCATGCAAACAAATGGAGTAATTCTTGCATCTGGAGATCAGCTACGTATTAACAGCATTCATGAAGGAGCAATTGAGGTGGCTCATACGCGGCTCCCTTTACGAATAAATATAGAAAATAATCATCTATTTCCACATTCAAAGCCTGGCATCAACATGCCTATTTTCTTTCAAAAGGAGTTGGTAGGCGTAATTGGCATAACCGGAAATCCTGAGGAGCTCGAGGAGTTTGCGAACCTTGTACAGCTGACAACCGAAATGATGGTTCACCAAGCATTAATAGTCTCCGAGAGAGAGTGGAAAAGAAAACTGCAAGAAATGATTTTCGAGGAATTAATGAGTGGACAGCCACCAAAGAAACTGCTGGTGGAACGCTTAAAGAAGCTAGGGTATAAAAATATCCCACCCTATCATGCTATTATGCTAGAAATAAATCCAGAATCAAGCTCCTACCAAAGCATCCTTCAAGAAATTGATCTGTTGTTTCCCAAAGGCTCTGTGCTAGTGGGACACTACCAAGATAAGGAGCATTTCATCCTAGTCTCCGGCTTATCAAAACAAGCGTTTACTCATATAGTAAATAACTTTATATCCTATATGAGAAAGTATCACGTTTTGCCGATTGGGGTTGGCCAAGAGGTAAACACCTTAGAACAAGTACTATATGCATATAAGACCGCCAAGGTGGCTTTTGTATACGGAAATGAAAAAAATCACATCCGATATTTTGAAGAGGCTGAGCTTTTTTCCTTATTAAAAAGTCGAGAAACAACAGAGGTAGCTCATTTCACAAACCGACTAGTTGGCTCTCTCGATAAAAAGCTCTTACATACCCTGCAATCATACTTTAATACAAATCAACAGCTACAAGCTACCGCTGATGAATTAAACATTCACCGGCACACTCTTTCCTATCGCTTACAGAAAATCAAGGAGATAACTGGCTATGACCCAACCATCTTTCATGATGCACTCCTACTGCAAATCGCGCTTTGGCTATATAAGTAACTCCTAAAGAAATTTCGATTATTCGAGAGTAAACAACTGACCAGGGGGGCTGGGTCATATGAGAGTATGACTCGATTATCCGAGAGTAAATTACCGTTGAACGAGAGTAAATCCTGCTCGAGCGAGAGTAAACCGGCTGAAAGAGAATAAATCGGCTCTATCTGAGAGTAAAGCAGCCTTAATCGAGAGTATTGATCGGCCAATCGAGAGTAAATCCACTCTATCCGAGAGTAAGCTACTAACTAGCTGACCTGGCTCCTCTATACAAGAATATGAATCTCCTAATTGAGAGTAAATCACCGCTGAACGAGAGTAAATCCTCCTCGAGCGAGAGTAAACCGGCTGAACGAGAATAAATCGGCGCTATCCGAGAGTAAAGCAGCCTTAATCGAGAGTATTGACCAGCCAACCGAGAGTAAATCTACTCTATCCGAGAGTAAACTGCTCACCCAGGTCGCCAGGCTCCTCAAGTATTAAAAAACCGTTTCAGCAACATAGCCGAAACGGTTTGAACAGTCATTTTATTTTTTTGCTACTGCAACTGTAGCTACTCTTTTTGCACCTACATACTTTTTACCCCAATAGTATGGGTCGTTTAATTTATCAACACGAACACCTTTGGATGTAGATGCATGGATGAACTTTCCATTACCTATGTACATGCCAACGTGGGAAACACCTTTTCCGGATGTATTGAAAAATACTAAGTCGCCAGTTTGTAAATTAGCTTTTTTCACACTTTTTCCTGTGCTGTACATACCTGCTGCAGTTCTCGGAAGCTTAATTCCATTTTGTTTGTAAACGTAGCCAATATATCCTGAGCAATCAAAGCCTGCCTTCGTTGTTCCACCAAAACGATATTTAATTCCAACTAAATTTTTCGCACTCGATACTATTTCTGTTGATGATACAGATGATGCTTCTGCTGTATTTCCTCCAAATGTTCCCGCGGCTAAAACTAATGACAAACTAAAAATAGTGATGATTTTTTTAAACAAAGAAGTCAAACCGTAAGTTCCCCCATAGATGCGTATTGAAAAATTACCAAAATTTCTCTATACCCATCCTAACACGATATAAACGTAAGTGAGTTTACATTTGTGTAACAAAAAGGTTACAAAGGAATTTTACAGCTCATCTTGTAGTATAAACTACTACCTCCTATTATGAATCTATTTCCTTTCTTGCAGGAAATAGAAGAGATTATCACGTCATTTTAAAATATTCTTACAACTAATTGAATATTTATTCCTTTCTCAGTATAATAAATTAATTAAGAAATAATTGTAAAGAAAAGGAGAATATTAATGGGTAATTCAACGGAAAAGCATGATGAAAAAAAGTTTAAAATCCCTCATGTGTATGTAATTTTATTTTCCTTAATCATCCTTGCAGCTATAGCTACATACATATTACCTGCAGGGGAGTATGAGAGAATTGTAGACGATGCAGGCAGGACGGTAGTCGTTGCGGATACATATGCAGAAACCGAGTCGACACCCGCTGGATTCTGGTCTATCTTCCAAGCCGTTCATAAAGGAATGGTAAATTCTGCTGGTATTATCTTTTATATTTTCATTGTAGGTGGATCCTTTGGAGTCCTTCAAACTACAGGAGCAATTGAAGCAGCAGTAGGATCTATTTCACAAAAACTAAAAGGAAGAGAAATACTGCTCATCCCCATCTTAATGACATTTTTCGCTTTATCTGGAGCAATGCTTGGTCTAGCGGAAGAAACTATTCCTTACATAACTATTTTAGTTCCATTGATGTTGCTTATTGGTTATGATTCCATGGTTGGTGCGGCCGTCGTATTGGTAGGTACTTCTGCAGGATTTACAGCAGCGTTTTTAAACCCCTTTACAGTGGGTGTAGCACAAGGTATTGCCGAGATTCCTATATTCTCTGGAATGACTCTACGTATTATCTTTTTTGTCGTTTTCCTAATTATTAGCATTTGGTATGTGATGAGATATGCGAATAAAATAAAGAAAGATCCTAAGAAAAGTATTATGTATGGTGAAAAACAAGAAGATGATTTTATTATTCCTGATAAAATCGCAACACTTACTGGACGCCATAAGATTATCTTCGCTATCCTCCTAGGAACACTAGTAACGTTAGCCTTTGGAGTAATCAAATTCGGCTGGTATCTATCAGAAATTGCAGGTCTCTTCTTACTTATGGGGATTTTAATAGGGTTAGTCGGAAAGATGAACTTCAGTCAGATTTCCGAGTCCTTCATTAAAGGCTGTAGTGTACTGGTGATGGGAGCACTTGTAGTCGGTGTGGCAAATGGTATACTCGTTGTTTTGCAAGACGGTAAGATTATGGATACGATCTTACATGCCTTTTCCTCTACAATCGGTGAAATGCCTGCTGTGTTAGCGGCTTTCGGTATGTATATTGTTCAGTGTCTATTAAACTTCATTATCCCTTCTGGAAGTGGCCAGGCAGCTCTAACCATGCCAATCATGGCTCCATTAGCGGATTTAGTTGGCGTTACTCGTCAGACAGCAGTGCTTGCATTCCAATTCGGAGATGGTATTTCCAATATTTTCACACCAACGTCTGGCTACTTTATGGCTGGATTGGCTTTAGCAAAAATTTCATGGGTGAAATGGGTGAAATGGATTTTCCCATTAATCATTATTCAATACACATTAGGAGCTATTTTTGTGACAATCGCTCATTACATTGGTTTTTCTTAAGAAAGGATATGAAGCAACATGAAATTAGGAGACGATTTGAATCAGTGGGTTATCGAACAGCGTCGATACTTACATCAGCATCCAGAGCTTTCTCATCATGAAACGGAAACAAAAGCTTATATTACCGCAAAATTGCATGAACTAGGTATTGAAACGTATACAGTGACTGGCAAAGATGTGATAGGCATTATTAAAGGTGATCATCCTGGTAAAACGGTAGCTATTAGATCAGACATGGATGCCCTTCCGATTCTAGAGGAAACCAGCTTACCTTTTGCTTCTCAAAGCCCAGGTGTTATGCATGCGTGTGGGCACGATGGGCATATGTCTATTCTTCTAGGAGTTGCGAAAATACTAGTAGATAATAAGTCTTCTATACACGGGACCATTCATCTTTTATTTCAACATGCAGAGGAAGAAGTGCCGGGTGGCGCAGTAGAAATCGTTACGGCCAATGGATTAAAGGATATCGAAGCAATATTTGGCTATCATTTGTGGCAGCCTTTGCCAAGCGGACTTATCGGTGTACGCAGTGGCCCAGCAATGGCAGGAATTAATCGGTTTGAAATAAAGATTTATGGGAAGGGTGGACATGGATCGATGCCAGAGCAAACAGTCGATCCAACGCTCGTTATCTCCCATATCATTACACAGCTCCATACGATTATTAGTCGAAGCATTTCAGCAATCGACAATGCCGTACTAAGCGTAGGAGAGCTGAGAGCAGGCACTAACTATAACGTGATTCCAGATACCGCTTATGCTTCTGGCTCTGTTCGTTATTTCAATAAAGAAACCTCCTACCTTATCGAGAAACGAATGGAAGAAATCATCGATGGGGTATGCAAGTCATTTGGCGCAACCTACGAATTTACGTATATACACGGTGATCCACCAGTTTTAAATAATAAAGAACTGACCTCTTTTATTCAAAAGACGGCAATCAACCTTTACGGTGAGGATAAGGTTGTGGAAATCGATCCGATATTAGGTAGCGAGGATTTCTCCTACTATTCACATGAGATTCCAGCAAGCTTTACGTTTATCGGTGTAGGAAAACCAGAAGCTCCTTATGGACACCATCATCCGAAGTTTGATATAGACGAAGATATGCTCCCAGTGGGAGTTGAATTATTTACGAACGGCGTGATTGACTATTTAAAGGAAGCTGCTTCCAATGAAGATTAAATCGCTGGAAGTGTCCGCTATCAGATTGCCCTTAGTGACGCCATTTATCGTAAGCTATCATACCTATAACGACATGCCTTCCATTATCGTTCGTATCGAGACCGAATGTGGAATTACCGGACATGGGGAAGCTACTCCCGATGAGCACGTTACCGGTGAAACATGGGAAAGCACCTATGCCGTGCTTACGAAAACAATTGCACCAGCTCTAATCGGCTGCAATCCTTTTCAAACAGAAAAAATCCATGACCTAATGAACAAGCTCGTATTAGGCGTCCCTTCTGCAAAAGCCGCAATCGACATTGCTTGCTATGACGTAATGGGAAAAGCAACAGGTCAGCCTGTCTACAACCTTTTGGGTGGACAATACCATGATGCTTTAGAGATTCCAAAGGTGATCAGTATCCTTTCGCCCGAGAAGATGGCTACTCAAGCCAAAGAAGCTGTCCGCGAAGGCTATCAAACACTCAAGCTGAAGGTTGGAACAGACCACAAGCTGGACGTCGAGCGAATCAAGGCAGTACGTGAAGCCGTTGGGCCAAGCATTCCTTTAAAGGTAGACGCAAACCAAGGCTGGAAAAACAGCAGCCGCTCCCTTTACGTTCTAGAGAGGATACTCGATGCAGAGATTGACTGGATTGAACAGCCAGTAATAGCGGACGATATAGCGGGTCTTTGGGAAATTAAACAAAAAACCACTATCCCGGTAATGATCGACGAAGGGCTCCATGGTAATAAAGAGTTGAAAGAAGTAATCGAAAAAAGGGCTGCCGACAAGATTAATATCAAGCTCATGAAATGTGGCGGGCTCTATCCAGCTGTTCAGATGGTTCATCAAGCAGAGGCTAGTGGAATCGAATGTCAAATAGGCTCCATGGTCGAGTCGGCAGTTGCATCTGCAGCTGGTCTTCACCTAGCGCTTGCCAAGAAAAATATTCTGAGCAACGAGCTAGTTGGCCCCTTGATGTTTAGCAAGGATATCGCTAACTTAAATTATAACGTTCCCTTCGTCCATTTGACTGACAAGCCAGGGCTTGGGCTCGACATAAATGAAGACACTTTGAAAGAATTAACCTATCTATCAGCTAATATCGAATAAAGATCATGGAGCTTCCATGATCTTTTCTTATGGGCTAAGAGTGGATTCACCATTTCGGTGACCATATTGCAAGTAAATCAGCCGGTTTCACAAGTAAGAAAGCCAATTGTGCAAGTAAAATCAAAGCCAGCGCAAGTATTCTACACCCAAGCGCAAGTAACCGGCTGCCTTCCGCAAGTATTTCCTTTTCATTTCCAAATAACCGCAACAAAATGAGAACTCTCTAACTCTAAATAACTAGTTATACGTCAGTCGATCAAAAAAAGACATCCCACACTGTATATGGGATGTCTTCCTAATTATTTTGTCTCGAAAAAGCTCTTTATTAAAGTTTCCAGCATCACTGGCATTTCAACGAATGCACTGTCTACATGTAAGCGCTCCGTTTTTTGATGCGGGTCTTTACCAAAAGGACCTACGTTTAAAACAGGCCCCTTCAGCTGAGCCATTTCTTTGAACGGAATGCTGTACGTTTCGCCCCATACAGGCGTGTTGCTTTCGAAGGCTGTCCAACCGTTTCCTTCATCCTGGTAATTGACGTAGCTAAAATCGCAAATACCGTTAAAATAGTGAACCTGCTTAACTGTATTGTTAAAGGACTCCGCTGACTTTTTCAATGTTTCCATCGCTTCCACTATCAGCGGGTCGTTGGAAGTATTTACAGCCGGGTAATAAGGTGGAGCGAACAATAGAACGGTAGCTGGCGCTAACTCTTGGCAGGCAATCATCAGATTGTCCACGATTCGTAGAGACTTTTCACGGTCATCCCACTCTTCCTGAGATAGCACCTCTTTCTTTAATGCCTCTACTTTCTCTGCTCCAAGCTTGTTACTAGCATATTCTAGTAGCTGCTCATAGCGTAAAACCTTTACTGGTCCTACTCCCAAAACCTTTTCTCTATCACAGATTACCTTATAGCTTTCATTTAAAGCACTCATTGCTTCGTTAGCCACTCGCTCGAACAGCTCCATGATTTCAAATGCTGATCGTTTGAATAAAAACACATTATATAAGGCTACTGCTCGGTAAGGAGTTTGTGTAGAATAAGACATTTTTAAGTCCTTTTGTTGCAGAGATACTGGAACTGGTGTACTTTCTCCTAAATCAGTTTCGCTGAAAATCGGGTTAAATTCCATGCGCTGTGTTAGATAAGAAGCAATGTAATTGGCAGTGATCCCTTTCATCGGCTCTCCGACATGTGTTTCTTTTCCATAAAATAAAGCAGCAGGCATAATTTTGCCGATAGTTCCAGAGTAGATATACTCGTCTATATCCGTTGGATTTTGTGCAAAGGACGGCTCGCTATTTAAGAAAAGCTTATAATGTAAGCCATATTCTTCACGAATATTTACTAAATGTGGCACAGCAGCACGCATTCCAGCTGAATTTACCTCTTCATCTGGGACAGCTACAAGTAACAGGTTGATTGGCCATTTCTCCATACTTGCCTTTTCTATTAGCTGCATATGAAGGGCAAGTCCCATTTTCATATCCATTGTGCCTCGTCCAAACAAATACTTACCTGTATTCAAATCGGCTCTGGCACTCTCCGGTAATTCTTGAGGATGCTCCATCCAATAGTTTGTTAGCTCCTCTGGGAAATATGCTAGTGGCTCTAGCTCTCCATACTCTTCTGTTTGTACTGTGTCAAAATGGCTAATCATAACGATTGTATCTACAGCAGATGAATGCTTATATAGTCCAGTCACTACCGATCTTCCTAGACCAGCATCATGCATTTGCAATCGACTTGGATGTTTTTGAAAATATTCTAACTCTCTCATTTTATCTATGAGCTTTGGCGCAAACAGTCTCTCCCCTTCTGTTAGCGTTATACTTTTCCAGCTTACTAGCTCACATAAAAGTTTTCTCAGCTTTTCTGATGTATCCCACAGCATGTGATTTCCCCACTCTCCATTTCATTATCTAAAATATAAGTGTTCCTAATAAAGAAGTCAATTTAATTAGAATATTAGTATTTATAATATATAATGAACTGTCTAGAAGTTAAGCATAAATAAATCGAATTACTTTTTATGAATATATTTCCAAAAATAAAACCATATGGTACAATTTTTGAAAGGAGGTGACCATTTGGAGACAAAAAAATATAAATTCTTTTTATCCTTTAAAGGTGGACATAGCTTAGTTTTGGAGACGGACACGGATATCCGAAAGGCAAAAAGGGAATACGCCAATGGAGGAGAATTTATTATTACAGAGAATAACTATACGATTAATCTAGCACAAATTGAAAGAATTCAGGTGAGAACACAACTATGAAATGTCAAATCCCATTATAAAAACGCATATCATCCGATAAAAGATGACATGCGTTTTTATTATTTTACAATCGCTTGTTGTTTTTCCATAACTATTTGGAGCAAGGATAATATAGCTGAAACAATTCCCATATTCGTAGATTGATTGCCCTCTAATAGTTCCACGCCATCCTTGTTCATCATCTTCAATACCCAGTTTCCAGCCGGAGATGTCAATATATGGAGGCCCTCCACCATCCAATCTGTTTCACCCTTATAAAATAGCATCATCCGATGATTGTGTGTTCGTTGTTGAAATGCTTGCTTCAAGGCTGGATTTGCATCGCTTGCCGCCTGCATGTTATTATCCTTTACCCATTTATTGTACTCCCTTGGAGACACATAAACCTTTTCATTCGTGAGTATTTTTCTCTCTTCGACACCAGTAAGCATTCTAGGATAGATGACATTATTCCATGTATCCTCTGAGGCTCCGTGCATATAAAGGGTGAATTCCCCGTTCTCCACTTGCGTACACTCCACCACATTTTGTCTGCTAAAGTAAAAATAACTCTTTTGATTTCCATCCTTTAAGATTTCTACTACTAGATTTGTCCGTGACATAATCCACAATGCACGTTGGAACTGCTCCTCCATCTGTACATCGTTATCCGTGATTTTTAAGAGCTGAAGCTGCTCTAGCTTTTCCCGTGTCTTCTTCCATTCTGGAGATATTTCGTGATGAGCCTTTCCCTCAAAGGGATTGGAGAACCCAATGAGAATATCTGTATCCATTATCTGCATTAAAAAGTAGAGATCCTTGTGTGAAAAACTGGGTATCATTTTTTCCCCTTCTTTCGCTTTTTCTTTGTATATCTTTCCTCCTTCGGTAAACCAAACTGAGGATATATCTGCTTAACTTCCTCTAGATGCTTCCTAATGTAAAAGTACTTGTGAATATGAACAGAAAAAAAGGCAGTAAATACACTTAGAAAAGAAATACATACGATGATGATCATTTCTATAGCGAAGTCAGAATTAGCAAAGGACAAAACTAGTTGCCCAAGCGCGTAGCCGATTCCCCCAATTGCCATCCAACTGACAGATATTCCTTTCTTCTGCTGGAGCTTATGATACGTACCACTATAAATAGCTTTCACATTTAATATGTTTATCCCAATAATTAAAGCTAGGAATAAAATAACCCCACTTATCCATACATAGCTACCAGTGGCATTCATATTTACATAAAGCATTTTCTGTATAGATAAGAAGAATACAAATGTATTAACTATTCCATACACCCCAAAAAAGAGATAATAAGATTTCTCATATTTATAGGGGTTTATTATGTAGAGTAATCCCCATATAGTTATGAGAATTACGGGAATTATAGCCCACCAAATATAACTCATAGAAACTGGATCCCCTATCAGGGGAAAGAGACCAATAAAATATAAAAAGATTAAAAAAAATGTAATGATGTTTGATCTATTTTCTTCCGGTGTTTGAAACCGTAAGTAGGATTTTGTAATTTCGTCTATGTGTTTACTAATCTTCATTCTCTCCTATCATCCAAATAATCCGACTAACTTAGATACGCCACTTTTTATCATTCCTCCGACAGAATCTTTTTTCCCATCCCCATCTGCGTCAAAAATTTTGTAGTCACTTAGCATAGCAGTAGTTATTATACCGATTGCAAAGCCCGCCGCTGCACCTGCCACTACTCCCACAGGTCCACCAAATGTTCCAGCCATGGCTCCAATTTTTGCACCAGCTGCTGCACTAGCGGTCCAAGATGCAGTTGCTACAGCAAGATCACTAACAGCTTCACCTGCAATTTCTCCAACTGTGTCTCCTCTTCTACTACCATGGAATATATTACCTACAAGAGTAGCTCCAGCTCCAATAAAACCTATTTTATTGCCAGCGTATTTAAATGTCTCCTTCACTCTCGTTGCTGCATCTACACGCTTAAAGATTTTTGTATAGTTTGTTGCATTAGCGCCTGTATAAGTTTTCTTTTTCACACCTATAAGCTCAGGTCTATCTAGCTTGATGACAACTCTCGTCTTTCCTTGAGCGGTCACTTTTGTTTCACGTCTTATTCCAAACCCTTGTTTAGCTAGCATCATTTCTTTAAGAGCGGCATATCCAGAATCACTAAAGGTCGCTAACGTAGCTGCTGCAACAATAGGCTCATCCTTCCAATCTGATGCATCCAGACCTATAGCTGATAAAAAAGATGAAGCCATGCCTTCTAAGCCTCCACCTCCAGAGGCTTCCGCATTGTTAGGTGTACATACATCCACATCATTCCCGGTAACACGTGGGTTATTAGCTAATAAATCCGCTTGATAGTTTTTGTAGAATTTTCCAATTAATGTACCACTTTGCGCTTGATTCCACTCGTCTTGCGGGAAATCAACACCTACTAACCCCTCTGCCATTAAAAATTCAATATCGTTGAGCCACGATTTTAAGCTATCGATTCCAACTGCCGCTACTTCTAGTGCAGCAGTTTGATTGGCATCAAAAGCCTCCAAGTCAGTGACTGTTGTATCTCTCTTTTTCTTGGCATTCTTAATTTCACTTTGCACTTCGCTATCATTCAGATGTGGCAGGCCTACGATGTCTGCTACCGTATCCATAATACTATTTGCCTCGTCAGTAAGATTCCCAGTTATAGTAGAAATCTCCGTTAAACCATTTTCTACTTCCCCTTCAAGAAAGCTTTGCTGTATATACCCAGCATCGCTTGGCTCCAGCTGTTGAAGAGAAGCCTTCATATTGCTTAATACGTCTTGGAAAGCAGATTGAAATCCTTGAAAAAATAGGACAAAGGGCAAGTGACAGTCATTATAAAATGCCCTTAGAGCATTTCCTCCTTGCCCTTTTAGCGAATCCTCCAGAGCTACAAATCCATCAATTGCTTGTTGAATAGCCTTCATTTCTCCCTCAAGCTTTGTTAGCCATTCCTTTTCTCTTTGCAGCCCAGCATTAAAAGAACTTACTTGCAATACTTTCACATGAGCACCTCCGGGAAACAGGTTTTAATCCCCTAGTTTTAATTTGTCATTGCAGCTGTTAATGTGCCATCAGTCTCGGTCCATTCATTGAAGAGTTAATACCAGTTGAAATCATTTCATCCGTCTCTTTCATGGATTGAACCGACGCTGTAGAAGTTTGGTTATTCGATGCTAAAATTTCTTGGTAGTGGAGCAATACCCCTTCTAGTTCATCAGATAGATTACTTAATTTATCTACTACGTTTAAGGTGTTACCAGAAATAGGCTCTGGCTTGGAAGGGTCTAAGGAGCTCCCAGCATTATTCATCTGATCAATCTTAGCCTCTACATCCGCATATTTCATTTTAATTTCTGCCATCAACAGTCACCCCTTCACCTTATTTGGCAGCTTTTGCTCTTGCAGCTGCCTCCGCTGCTTCTCGTGCACGAATCTCTTCGATAATCCGTTTAATTTGTTCTATTTCTGCCTCTAAGGAGGCAATCTTGTTATCAATTGCCGTGAAAGCTGCATCGAACTGACTTCCCATAATTTCTAAATACGATGCTTCAATTCCACCCTCCCGGATATGATCAAAGCTATCCGCTAAGGTGCCATGCCAGGTGGTTGTCGTCAAGTGTGGCTCTAGACATTTATGTTGATTAGATTGAAAATCCGCTCTCTTCCCCGATAGGGAAGACTTACAGGTATTTAAGCGTCTTACCTCTTCCTGCTTTTTAGCTAGAAGAGCGAGATAATAACTTAGCATGCTAACCATCCACTCCTATGATTTTGTTTGAACACTTCTAGGTGAATCTACGTTTTTTAACAGCTTTGGTACAATAAATAGAAATAGGGAACCAATTGATAAAATTAATAAAGTAATGATAATGATCATAGGGAGCTTACTGGCGCTTCCTTCCTCTATCTTGTCAGATGCTTGTATAACAGAAGAAGATGCTTCTTCGGAGAATAACTGAAGCTCCTGTGATCTGGCAGAAACCGTACTTATCTCGCCACGCTTACTTGTTTGAAACAAGTAAGAGGTATCCCCTCGTTCAGGAAGCTGCTGCCTCCCATCAAAGAAAATATCAAACTGTTTTTTGGGCAATGTGTTCTTAAGTTCTATTTTTTTTTCATCATGTAGATAATCTGTATTCTTTTTAAACTTTAAGCTTTCATATTGCAAAGGATTTAAATCAGAGGAGGGATTATCCTCCTCTGCATGTACCTCTACTGAAAAAGCTCCTAAAAAGGAAATCATCCATATCAGTAACCAATTCCGCTTAAGCTTCATGAACCTCATCTACCCTTGTAGCATTGTTTTTTCTCCCCATAAAATAGGAGACTGTCAGCATAATACTAGCGATGATTGCCGTCACTACTGCCCCTAAAATAAAGCTTGTTTCTGGCTCGTATTTGATAGACATATAGACGGTAGATAATACATCTGGCACATCAATTGTTGGTACTGCCAATATTAATAAAGGAATAATATAAACAGCCATTAATGCAATTCCAGCAATCCACCCTGCTGCTTGACCAAATTCTAGGGCAGCTTTGATAAGAGAAGCACCTGCTAATAGTAATAGGACAGTAAAGATAGACCATTCTAAAGCTCGAGAATCATTTAACACATACATATTAATACTGTATAGGCTGATGATTGCTCCTACTATAAGCGATAATATTCCAGCCATAGCAAGCTTCATCCCCTCAGAACCAGCCTTTAACTGATACGTAAAATATCCAATAAACAGACTGCTCAATAGAAGTACTAAAAATAGAATAACTGGTGGTACTCTGCTAGCAGACTCAGAAAGTACAGCCTCCCCTTTTACCGCTAGGGGATTGACATAATGCTCAAATACATAGCCATTTTCCTGTCCATCTACATACGTATTCCCTAGGAATTCTTGAATATCTCCTTCAAATTCATTCATTGCAGTCGCATTTGTTTCCCATTTGGAAGTAAAGTCTACTGATGTTTCCTTTAATTCTCCTGCCTTCACATGCAAATCGTTTGCATAGCCTACTAAACTATTTTGTCTATCAGAAAGAGAAACCATCATTTGATTAAGCGTTAAAAGCTGACTGCTAATATTTTGTCCGCTCGAGGCAACCTCTCCTTCAGTTATACCTTGTGCTGGCTCTGGATTCCCTAGTGTTGCAGGATTTTGAAGCTGTTGAAGCAGTAAATTCGCCTGCTGATTAATGGAATTTAACTCGCTTACCAATGCAACATGCTGTTGTTCTATGTTCTTCTCATATCCTGACATAATCGCAGCAAAGGTGGTGTCCATTTCATTTACACTTAGTTGAGTTTGAGGTATGCTCTCTTCTAATTGCATCCAGTCTTCAAGTTCATCCTCTTGCACAGTTACCACATCCCTTAGCAATGCGGTCAAAATTTCATCCTCTAGCATGCCATCCTTTATCTGATTTTGAATGTCATCATTCAAGGTATATTCAAACTGCTGCAACGTAGCGTAGTAAGATAGCATTGAGCTAAGATTCATTGTGGAATAACCTTTATCGAATAGCTCCTGTAACCTTTCCTTTTGAGATCCACTCATATTTTTATGGGCAAGTAATTTTTGTTCCTTCTGTTTGATTTCAGCGCCAATTCTAGTTAAGTCAGCAGGATAATTATTCAAAACGTCACGGATGGAAGTGTTTTCCTCAAAAATCGAGCGATAGTTTTCTAATAGCTCAGTATAATTGTTTGTTGCAGTTACATAATCCTCCATATCCTCTTGTCTAGAACTGAACAAATTATCTTCTTTTTCTCTTATTGCAGAATGGAGAGTAGATAATTCAGTTTGAACTTTTTCAAGCTCCGAAACTAAACTCGAATCAGATTCTGTAGCCTGTAAGCTCTCCTTTAAGGAATCTAGAACAGCTACTAGCCCACTTATCTTCTCAATTTCCTCGTGTAGCTGTGGTGGTGCGTTAGTCCGTTTTTCATCAATTTTAACGAGCATACCGTCCTTTATGTCGGCCAACGCATCAGGGTTCAATCCGACCGTTCCTATACCACTTACCCCAGAATCCTTTTGATTGGTGATATCTCTCTCCAGGCTTCGAAGTAAGGCAAAGTTATAACGGTCGATCGCTTTCTTTTGTACGCTTAGCAGTTCTGAAAGCTGGCTATCTACTACCTGTTTACGGGTAGTAGATAGCTGGTTAAACTTTTCTTGATTCGCTGCAACCATATCGTTTACTTTTTTAATTTCCTGATTTAATTTCTCGTTATTGTCCTCTAATTGCTTTATAGATTCACCAAATTGTTCATTCTGCTTAACGGCTGCTGCCTGGATTTGGGCCAAGCTGCTATCTTGTACCTGTTGCAGTATCTCTTTTTGCTTTTCTTGAAAAGTACGATACTGTTGGAGGTAATCAATAAACCCTTTCATCTGCTGTTCAAATACTTCTGCGTTCTCAACCCGTTGCTTAGATGATTTATTGGTAGAGTTTAAGGTAGAGAGAATTCCCTCCATTTGCTCCTTCTGTCTAGTCATTTCCTCTGCTAATGCTTCCGATTCAGGCTTATAATAACCAGCCATTGCTGTTAAGAATTCTGATTCCGTCTTAAGAATATTGGAAAATTCCTTTTTAATATGATCCATTTCCTGTGCAATATAAGACCAGTAAAGGGTAGAAATCTTTTCATTCACCCTATTCGTAGCACCATTAATTTCCTGAAGTACCTTCTCCTTTTGGATGCCGGCTTTCTGATTATCCAGCTTAAAGGTAAACTCTGCTTTCTGTGGATTGCTTTCATCATACGACATGACACTTGCTGAGAAATTTGAAGGAATATATACAATCGCTTCGTATTGGTTAGACTTTAATCCACTTTCTGCAGTTCCACGCCCTACAACCGACCATTCATATGAGGAGTCCTGCCCTAAAAGAGTGACTACCTCTTTTCCCATCTCTACTGACTCCTCATCCTTTAAAAGTCCCTGATCTTCGTTGACAATGGCAATTACTCTCTTATTTTCTTTTTCTAAATCTAAGGGACTTACACCCATTAGCAGAAAAAATAAGATAGGCGTTGCGATGATAAATACAATACCAGCAACAATTTTCCAAAGCCCTACATTTTTTGTCTTTTTCATTGCATGATCTTCCTCTCAATTCTGCATAACGGCGTTAGTATTTTTGTGGTATTTCCGTTTAATACAAAGTGGGCATATCCTATAGGCAATTCTGTTTCCTTTCGCTCATAAGAAACAGCGAATATTGTCTGTTCTGATTTTTTCATAAAGAGCATACCTTGACGAACAAGCTTGAGTTCATTGGTAAATGGATCGAAGCCCTTCGTAAGCTCGGAATTGTTTCCGGAAACAATCACATTAAATCCTAAGTGTGCATACTTTTTCATTAGCTTGGACAAGCGATCTTGGACACTTGCATCTGCAACCTGTAAGAATCGTGTGTATCCATCTACAATGAAATAGGAAAGAGGCAGTTCAATATTTCTTCCTTGTTGAATATTGCGAACAAAATCCTGCTCCACTTCTGCGTAGTGCGACTCAACCTCTGAAATCCACTCAGCCAAACCTTCTTTTGTATCTAAATAACGTATGCCTGTTTCCCCGGCGTACATGGACAAGCCCCTATCAAAGGAATCAAAAATAGCGATAAATCCTGAATTCTGTTTCTTCATTTGTTCAATCATCCACTTGATGGTATTCGTCTTTCCACGCTGCGCCTGACCGATTAGCAGGCAATGATGATTGCGGTGGAAGTCAATAAAGACAGGCTTCACCGTTTCCTCATCTAATCCTACAGGGATTGTTCGAAGCTCTTCAGCAGGCAAGTATTCCATAAAATTATCGGAATGAAGTTCTAATGGCAGCATCGGTATAGGAGCTGGAGATGGAGCCTCTTTATAGTGCTCTTTCAACTGCTGAACTACCGCTTTCACTGCCTCTAATACTTCAAAGTCGTCTGCTCCACTTGCTGGTAGATACATTTGTGCAAACTTTGCATCTTCTTTCTTTACGATTGCTCTTCCAGCAAAAGGCTCTAAATCAAACGGTACTCTTCCGACAATGCTATAAGACTCGGAGCTGTCGATTAAATAGTGAACTATTTTCGTTTTTAAATTGTTCATGAGAGATTGTCGAACGGATTGAACTCTTGTTGCAGAAATGAATAAATGAATACCTAAAGACTGTCCATCTCGTCCGAACTGAATGAGCTGTGCCTCTAGCTCTTCCATTTCCTCTCGTACAATGTCAAAGTTATCGACCACCAAGTAGAGTAGAGGAAATTTTTCTTCAGAAACGACATTATACATATGAATGTTACTTACCTCTGCTTGCTGAAATGCAACCTTTCTCTTCGCTATTTCTTCTTTTATTAGCTTCACGAGTTTACCTCGCTTAAGCACCTCATCTATCGTTAGATAATCTGCCGTTTGCGGAAGCTGTTTCAACGGCAGTAATGAACCATTGCCATAATCTAATAGGTAGAAATGAGCTTCCGTTGGAGATAGATGATGACTAAGGCCGAGCAATAGAGACAAAAGAGTATAAGATTTTCCATACCCCGAGGAACCGAAAACCCCTACATTTCCATCTCTTTTCCAGCTATAGCTATATAATAGCTGTGCCTGTTTCTCCGGCTCATCGATCATACCTATTGGGAATGCCTCCTCCTGATTACCCCAGCCAACTGGCGGTTCGATGCGCATCTCTAAAGGTGGCAGCCAAGGACTCGGAAGCTTGGAGATTCCCAGCTTCTGTTGCAACTCTGCAATTTTAGAGGTAACCACTTCGATTTCGGTTAAATTGCTTTTCTTCTTACTCTGTACCGTTTCAATTCCGGATAAACGAAGCAGTCCTAGGTCCGTGACAATGGAAACGTCATCCTCTCCCTCCAACGTTTCCTCCATATAAGGTGCACCACTCCACGCAGATTGGAATAATTCATAAACCTCATTATTACCAACCTGTAAGTAGCCTCGACCAGTAACCGTGATAGAAGCAGCATCGCTATTTTTCAAGATTTCCTTACTGTCTGCTGCATCCTGAACTTTCAGGGCAACACGGAAACGTGCGTTACTCCAGATTTGGTCATCGATTATACCGCCTGGCTTTTGAGTCGCTAAGATTAGATGTACCCCAAGGCTTCGTCCGATTCGCGCAGTACTCACAAGCTCACGAATAAATTCTGGCTCTTCACTCTTTAGTTCAGCAAACTCATCAGAAATTAGGAATAAGTGTGGGAGTGGCTCCATTGCAATTCCACTCTTATACTGCCTTGTATAATCATTAATATGAGAAACACCATATTGATCAAATAACCGTTGCCTTCTCTTTAGCTCACTATTAATAGAGGCTAAAGCCCTCATACTAAAGTTTTTACTTCCTTCAATATTCGTAATCGTTCCAAGTAAATGCGGAATCCCTTTGAATGGTTGCGCCATTCCTCCACCCTTATAATCAATTAACAGGAACGCCACCTCATGAGGATGGAAGTGGACTGCAAGCGATAAAATATACGTTTGGAGAAACTCACTCTTACCGGACCCAGTTGTCCCTGCTAATAAACCATGAGGTCCGTGTGCCTTTTCATGTAAATTCAGATGAACTAGCTCTTCTTTTCCTTTCAAGCCAATTGGAACTGCAAGTGATTTTGCCGACTCGTTTGTTCTCCAAAATCGATCAATTGGTACTTCTTCCACATCTTTGACACCAAACATTTCTAAAAATCCTACAGAATTCGGGATAGAATTCGTCATACCTACCTGGTGATTCAACGTCTTCAACGTACGAGCAAATCTTTCATTGGTGGTTGGTTCATAGGAATCGAGCTGAAAGGATTTATTTACTGCCTTTCCTTTTTCAATTAAAATATCTCCCTCTCGTTCATTCACATAGCGTACAAGCGTGTGGACATTCTCCGTAATTCTTTCCTTTGCAGTCTCTGTGAATATGACAGAGAAACCCAACTCTTGCGTATTCTTTCTCTCTAGAAACTCCAAAATTACATGCTCTGCAATTAAAGAATAATTAGACACGATGAACACTAAATGTGGCGAATGAGTAACTTTTCCTTTATCCTCGGAAATGTCTCTTTCCCGTATCATTTCATAGAGAGAGGACAATAATTGATCTCTTGTTTCCTCGTTATGAATAAAACCCTTTGCATGCATATTGGGAATCATAAAATGAGGCAGCCATTTCATCCATTCAAATTCCTTGTATTCTTCATGCTTAAAAATATAAATAAATCGGACATCGTGATAGCTATGCGCAAAGGCAAGCTGTCCTATAATTTGTTGAATTTCTCGCTTAATAATAGTCTCTTTTCCTATTAATCCGAGAATACCGTCAGAGAGATTCGTCGTTACTGGTGCGTTTGGCACTTCTTTATAGACCTTTTCAATTCGTTGCGCTTGCTCAAGCAAATTATCTATTTCCCTATTAGCCAAATCACTGGACGATAGCTTAATCTCAAAGCTTGATGGTATTGTCCCTGCTCCAAGTCGAAACTCTAAAAAATCGTGACTTTCTAATGTCCTTTCCCAAATTCGCCCAGAAAGCTTCTGTGTCAGTGCCTTGAGCTGTTCAAAATGAGGATAATGATAAGCAAGTACGTACTTTTGCTTCTCTGATAGCTCATGAATTTCCTCACGGAGGTTTTCTAAATATGCCGTATAAACTCTCACTCGCTTTTCTTCCCGTTGTTTTCTTCTTTTGCGGTCTTTCACATATTGAACGGTCGTATTAATAATCACGACAATAAACATCGTAATAGAGATAATGATAAAAATTCCTCTTGGCCAAATGATGGAAATAGTACCCATGACTATAAGCATGACAAGAGGAGCTGCAATCGCTGTTAGCAACCCTCTATTAGAATCCTCGGACTCCTGCGAAGGAAAGGTAATGGATACCTTCTCATCTGGCAAATCATAAATCATCCTAGGTGTTCTACGGTAATCTGGATACTTTTGCAAAACTTCTGATTTCGGAACTTCTATTTCGGGTAATACACTTTCATAGTCTACAGCGGAAACTACCTCTAGCATGTCTCGTTCAACCAAACGGAATTCTATAAGGGACCATTGTAAAACATCTCCTATACTCAATAGCTGATTAGATTCACATCTATAACCATTGAGATACAATGGACAATTAATATCTCTTTTAATAATCCAACCACCTGCTACTTTATTAAGAGAGAAATTACCTCCTTCTGCATAGGGATAAACAGATTCCTTCCATGTAAAAGTTGCGTCTGAAGCATTACCTCCAAACGTAACTTCATTCTCAAAGTCTATATAGTAAGTTTTAGCAGATAAGGGATTACGTGAAATAAATAAGCGTATCATTTTTTCCTTCTGCTCTACCTGCAGTTCCTTCCCTAGGTGTAACACCCCTGTTTGTCTATCTCCATCATATACTTCAAAAGTTTCTCCACTTTTTATCAGCTTAATAGAGCCGTGAATAAAAGGATAAGATAGTACGGTCACATCATCTTCAATAGATGGACCGATTCGAATAATAGCTCCCTCTTTCTCTTCTAGCGGGACTCTCTGATAAACGTCTCCATAAAAAACCCATAGATGCATCAAATGCAAACACCTTCTTTCCAATACCTAGTTGGGGAGCTATTCTTCCTCTTCCATTCCTTCTTGCTCCATTAGCTTTTCATATTCTTCTACTTCTCGATCAATCTCCGTGATTTGCTCTTGCATTTCTTCACCAGAAAGACTGTCATCCGCTTTGATTTCTTCTCTACGTTTCAACAGACCATATGTGATTAGTTCCCCATCCTCCATCGCTCGCGCTATATCTACCGCTTCCTCTGCTTCTCCTCTTCCTATATAAATCCAATATTTCAGATAAGATTCTTCTGTACGCAAGGTGATATTCGCTAAAACATTCTTTTTCTGTTCCTCATCCAGTCGCTCATTTGTTACAGATGAATAAGCATATTCATAAAGCACGACATATGGCATAGAATCCACGCTATACTTTCCAAGTGTACTAACTACCTGGCTATAATTCTGATTTAAGTAGTAGTAATGACTGTTATGAAAGGCGATATTTTTAGGTCGTTCATGGACAAAAAACAAAATAGTAAAGACAATTGCCGGGATCATTAAGACACTTAGTGCAATGGCTAGATACTTCGTGATTCGCCACTTTTTTTGAGGAATTTGTACATTTTTCTTTTCCTTTTCCTCTAACTGCTCCATCTGAACTGCTATGTAATTTAGAAGAGCTTGACTATCCTCCATGGACATGATTGTCTTCCCAGTATCCTTCAACTCTAAAATCTCAGAGTATTTTAGATAATCATCAAAGGTAAAGGAATTATCAATGGCTGCTGCGACTACCGCCTTGGTTTCAAGCCATTCTCTTTCTTTATCTGCTTCGAATGGAGGTAGGCTGCCGCTTACCCCATAATACAAAAAGGAAGGTGCCATCCCTTTGTTATAGATAATATTTTCAGGACTTATAATTTGGTTTAGTCGAGGATATGAATGTGCTTCGACGGCTTCAACCAACTGGTATCCAAACATCCAGCGCGCTTTTACCTCTTCTTGATGTATATTCGAAAATCGTTGATACCCTTCTGGAATCTCTGCCTCCAGTATCAACTCACTCTCCGTAATAATAATTTCCTTGCGAATTTTGGGGTTGACCTCTTGAAGGAAAATGACTTCCTCCGTCCGCTTAAACCCAACTCTTTCTTTTTGAAAGACAAATGTGGTCTTCTTTGGCTCTTCCGTTATCTCAGCGCCAATTCTATTTTTAAAGTATGTATAAGAGTTAACAGCCATCGTCCATAGCTCCTTTAAATAATTTCAAGCCGGTCGCCAGTAGTAATGCCACATTCCGATATAGTAAGGTATCCAGGGAATAATTTGTCTTTATTCACGACACGAACCCAATAGCCCTCTCTTGGTGTGTCTTTGATAGTAGCTGCCTGCCAAGCAATATCTATCATTTTCTTCAAGGTATAGTAGTTAGATAATCGAATATCCAACACTTCTTCCTTGTATTTAGAAAGATCTACCGTTATTTCTATATACATCTTTTTCACCTCTAAAGCTAATAGGATAAAGGTAACGCCTGAAAATGAAGGAAAAAGCGTCTTCCCAATATGGAATGACGCTTTGCAATTTTTGCATATAGCCAGATTATCCTCTGATTTGGCTTGCAATTTGCTGATCCGCATCCTGAAGAGCTTGACCAGTACGACTTAATTGAACACTAATTTCACTTAAAAGCTCTCGCATATCATTAAAATGAGGTTTTAATCTTTCATATTGTTCAGCGAAGGCTGCACTAGAAGCCCCTTCCCACATAGATTGAAGCTCTGAAATCATTCCATCAAGACGTCCAATCTGTGAAGCTACCTCGCTAGATTCGTTGCTGTAACGTGATGCCATTGCATCAAGCTCAGCTGGTGTTACGCGAATAATTCCTGACATTCCATACATCTCCCTTTTCATTGAATTTAAATTTATAAAATAACTGTAAAGATTAACTATGTAAGGTTAACCTAGACAGGTACTTCCCCACCTAATCTCCTAAACACGCCATCGACTATTTAACAAATAAGTAACAAACATTTCTTTTTTCAAACAAGACAGCGACAAAGAGCGTCTATCTTCTTCTTTTTTTACTAAATACATCCAATTCTATTAGTCTATTCCCCCGTATTCTAACCTCTTAAACCTAGGAAAATAGAAATTTCCCAAATTTATATAATTTGTTAGGTTTAACAGAAGGTAAGACGGGTAATAACTATTCGGCTTGGAGCCTTCCCTCAGAAAACAAAATTACACATACCCCACGTGCTTGTATGTTTGCATTGCCAACTTCCCCTTGAATTAACCTCTACTTCAAAGCAACGTTCAAATAATAGCTAAATTCCATTTATTACATGAACAACCATATATATCACTCATATAATAAATAACATCCCAATTCTTTCTAGTCAAAGTTTCATCAGAATAGTCTAACTTTTAATAGAACTTTCCACACAAAGACTTTTGTCACGAAATTTCATTCTCTAAAATTGGTAGTCATATTTTTATTAATAAATATATATTTAACTTTATTTATATCAAAATTTTATTATCATAAATTAAAACTGATAAATTTGATTCATTTTTATTCTAAAAATTCAAACTAATATCTCAGTACAAAGATACTTGAATACATAATTTTTCAATATATTTTTATTCAACCGATTCATCCTATCGTCACAAGGTGAATACTTCTTTCTCTCGTTCACAAGGGATTTATTCTCGTTCAAGATATATTTACTCTCGGATAGGCAAGATTTATTCTCAGATAGGAGCAATTTATTCTCATTTAAGGGGAATACTCTCGTTCAGCCGGACTTTACTCTCGTTCAGAAGCAATTTACTCTCACTCGGTAAGGTCTGAGTAACCGAGCATCCGCTGGATTAGGAGGGGAAGCTGCTTTCACTCGTAAATTGACGCTCAAATAACCTAAGTTGGCCCGAGAAAAAGGGAATACTCTCATTCGGTCAGACTATACTCTCGTTCAGAAGCAACTTACTCTCACTTGGCAAGATTCGATTAACCTGGAAGCCGCAGGACCAAAAGAGCGATACTCCTTTCTCTCGTTCACAGGGGATTTATTCTCGTTCAAGGTATATTTACTCTCTGAGAGGCAAGATTTATTTTCGGATAGGAGCAATTTATTCTCATTTAGGGGGAATACTCTCGTTCAGCCGGACTTTACTCTCGTTCAGAAGCAATTTACTCTCACTCGGTAAGGTCTGAGTAACCGGGCATCCACTGAGCTTTCGCTCGTCAGGACTTGATTGGCATAAAAAAAGCACCTATGACTAGTTGTCATAAGTGCTATCATTTCTTCTCACAGTCGTATAAGTCAATTGTAATCGTAAAAGCCTCTGCCCGTCTTACGTCCCAAACGACCAGACCTCACATACTTCTTTAATAGCGGAGCAACACGATACTTGGAGTCCCCTGTTTCCTGCAACAGCGTTTCCATTACACAAAGCAAAGTATCTAAGCCAATTAAATCAGCCAGGGCTAAGGGTCCGATTGGCTGGTTTGTCCCTAGCACCATCCCTTTGTCTATATCTTCAGCTGTCGCAATACCCTCACCTAGTACAAATATTGCTTCATTGATCATTGGTACAAGAATTCGATTCACCACAAAAAGCGGGGAATCTATTATAGATATACTCTCTTTTCCGGTATTCTTTATTACTTCTAATGACTTCTGATAAGTCTCTTCCGACGTCTCTGAACCCCGAATGACCTCTACTAGCTTCATTACAGGAACAGGGTTGAAGAAATGAAGGCCTATTACCTTTTCTGGTCTGTTTGTAGACGCACCCAGTTCTGTAATGCTAAAGCCCGATATGTTAGATGCCAGGATAGTTTTACCCTCGCAAATGGCATCTAGCTCGGAAAACACCCGTTTCTTGATTTCAATATTCTCCATGATTGCTTCGATAATAATATCCATATCAGCAAGATCATTTTTGTTAGAAGTGAACCTTATTCTCTCCTGGACTTTACTTGCTTCTTCCAGATTTTTTTCTTGTTTTTTGTTCACCCTTTTAACATTTTCTTCAATCACTTTTGCCGCTCTTTCCAAGCTCTCATTGTTAATATCACACATTGTCACTGCGTATCCAGCTGTTGCCATTATTTGCGCAATGCCGCTCCCCATTGTCCCGGCACCCAAAACACCAATTTTCATTTCTTAGCCCCCTCCACGATCATCTTAACTATCATTCTTTCAATAGTCCTCAAATTTCCATAGGTTACACACGTTCAATAATCATTGCGATACCTTGCCCTCCACCGATACACAAGCTGGCTGCTCCATAGGTCAAATTCCTTCTTCTTAATTCATAAGCAAGCGAAAGAACAATTCTCGTGCCACTCGCACCAACTGGATGACCTAGTGCGATTGCTCCGCCATTGACATTCGTTTTCTCCCTATCAAGGTCCAGTTCCTTTTCTACCGCTAAATATTGAGCAGCAAATGCCTCATTGATTTCTATTAAATCTATGTCCTCAAGTGAAAGACCTGCTTTTTCCAAAGCCATTTTCATAGCTGGTACTGGACCGATTCCCATAACGTTTGGATCAACACCTGCAACCGCCCAAGAAACAATGCGGGCTACTGGATGTAAGCCCAGTTCTTTCACTTTCTTTTCACTTGCGACTACTAAAGAAGCCGCTCCATCATTAATACCACTTGCGTTTCCTGGAGTGACGGTACCATCCTTTAAAAATGCAGGAGATAATTTTTGAAGCTTATCCATCGTGACCTGTGACTTAATGTATTCATCCCTATCTACCAACACGGCCCCCTTCTTACTCCGCACCTCTACGCCTACTATTTCCTCTTCAAATTTGCCCTCCTGCTGTGCGTTAGTGGCACGCGTTTGGCTTAGCAGAGCAAATTCATCTTGCATTTCTCTCGTAATTCCATAGTCTTGTGCTAGCTTTTCAGCTGTCATTCCCATACCTTTTCCGATATATTCATCCGTTAACGTCCGCTGAAGCATGTCTTCAAATGTCATAGACCCCATCTTTGCAGCTCCAAACCTCGCATCAAAATTCGCATACGGAGCCATGGACATATTTTCAGCACCACCGCATAGCACGATGCCAGCTTCCCCAAGCTTAATCAGCTGAGCGGCAGAAATAATGGACTGACAGCCAGATCCACATAATCGATTCAGATTCATGGCAGGTACAATTACTGGAATTCCTGCCTTTAGTGCAATATGCCTTGCTAGAAAAGAAGCATTTGTGCTCGAATGAATCACGTTCCCATATAGAACATGGTCTACCTCTTCTGGACTAATTCCAGAACGCCTTAACGCCTCTTTTGCTGTCTCTGCTCCGAGTTCATCTGCCTTTGTTTGTGCAAAGGCTCCACCAAAGCTTGTAAAAGCGGTCCTTGCACCATCTACTATAAACACTTGCTCCATCATTTCCCCAGCCTCCCAATACCATTTTTATCTATTTTACCATCCCTGCAATCTATTATCATTTATTCTAAAAAACTCCAGCCTTCATAGACTGGAGCGAAAATGTTATTCTTTATTGTTCGGTGGTAAATCGTCATATGGATGGAAATCATCGGTTGAACGCTGATTGTACCCAGTATCAGGAGAGTCCTCTTCAAAGGCCTCGTCCATTGGATTTGGTGGTTCATTTGCAGCAGTTGCATCAAAATCTCCCACCGGCTTGATTTCATCTATATGTGGATTATTACCTCTTAAGCTTTTTTCTTTTTCTTCTGGGCTTTGAAAGTTTTCCTTAAAGGATTCCTTCATTCCTTCTTTTTCTCGAATCATGCTTTCCTTGGAAACCTCTGCATCTTGAATGCTTTTTTCCATCTTCGTTAGGTATCTAGCGGCATGCTCTCGTCCTCCTAAGCCAAATGCCAGACCGAATGCTAGTGCCAGACCACCCAGTATTAAGATAAATGCAGAGTTAATAATAGAAGCTGCAATTCCTAATTGACTTAAGGCCATAAAAAAGGCAAATGCTAAAATAGCATATTTAGCTACATAGCGTAAAAAGTGAGGAGAGCCTGAAGCATGAGTCATCAAGCTTCCAACAATTCTTTCCACTAAATTAGCTAACCAGAATCCTACTGCAAGTATTACGACAGCCGTAAGCACATGAGGTAAATAAGCAAAGATCGCAGCTACCAATGTCACCATAAAGTCTAGCTCTAAAAGCTGTAGTGCCTCTCCAACAAATAAAAGAATCACCACTACCTGAGCGATTGTGCCAATAATAGCAGCAAAAGAAGGTGATTTCCCTCCAACTCCCTTGAAGCCCATCTTACCGAAAAGAGAGTTCACTCCGAGTTTTTCAAGCAAGGAGACAACCATATCTTTTATCCACTTAGCCACAACAAGTCCAATGAGTATTAATAGAATTGCGACAAAAATCTTAGGTAGCATAGCAAGTATGAGATTCAGCATATTAATTGCAGGTGCTGAAATACCCTCTAGATCTAAAATCTCTAATGAGGTAATCGAAATAGGAATTAATATTAAGACAAATACAATGATACCCGCTACCTTCGAAAGAGTTGTACCCTCTAGGAAGCTAGAAATCTTTAATTTGTCAGCTAATCGATCCGTACCAGCAGCTTGAAGAAATTTCTCTACTAAGTTTCTTACAAGCTTCGCAACAAACCAGCCAATAGCAAAGACGATTGCTGCTGAAACTAGCTTCGGGATGAAAGTGATGAAGCTTGCAACCATCCCTTCGAACGGACCACTTAAACCATCTATACCTAATGCACTCAGAACTGCTGGAATGAAAAGCAGGAAAATAAGGTAGTATACGACATTAGCAGCCGTATCAGTCCATTTCGCTTGATCCACTTTGCCAGCATCTGTGCCAGCTTTTTGTACATATTTGTTTAAATCTAATTTATTTCCTGCCATCTTAATAACTTTTTTTACTACGGTTGCTAACACCCATGCCAGCAATAGAATAAGTCCGGCCTTTAAGATATTTAGTACCGCATCAGTTAAGCCAGTGTACATATTCATAAAAGGAGAAGCGATCGTATTCATATTTAAAATACTAAAGAAAAGAATAAAGGCAAATAAAAGAACAATAGCAAAAACTACTTTGCTCACAATCTTTTCTACTGACCAACCTTCTCGTGTATTACCGAGGCGTTCGTTCACTCGGTATTTTCTCAGTAGTTTATATGTTGCATTTTCCAACACTTTTGCAACAACAAAACCAATCAATAAAACCACTAAAGCTAAAATAAATTCTGGTAAAAAGGAAAGTGTACTTCTCCAATAAAAATCATCGAACATTTCGTATCCTCCTTTTATTTCGACCCTACAAGGTCTTTTTCAATCAAGAATGTTCTCCCATTCATCTGTTACCCTAGCCCGTATCTATCTAAACTAAGAGAATAGTTTTGAGTCTTTGTGGCTGGAAGACTATTATGAATGAAAGTAGAGTCTACAGGGGAAACGAGGACAAAAAGATGTATATACTATCGTTTTACGAGTGGTAACTTATTTTGCCTAATTGCCTGTTCACAAAAAGAAGAAAGCGCTTGCGACTATCACTAAAGTCGCAAGTGCTATTTTGATCCGCTTTTTTTAGGTCTTCTCTATTGTTTGATTGCTTCGTCCAATGCCTCTCCTGTTATATCCCAATGGGAGGCATTCCATATTCCCTTTCCATTCTCTACTACAATCGCTTGAGGTGATTCGTGCTGGATAGATAAATCCTTCGCTACCGCATTAGATACCTCCCGACTTTGTATAACATTTACTAAATATTTATCTACTGGTGACTGATAAGAAGCAAATGCCCCATATGCATTAGCGCTAATTGGACAAGTCGTACTATGCTTAAAAATAAGTATTTTTTTATCCTCAGACTCTTGCATCAGTTTCTTCCATTGCTCCATCGATGTTATTTCGGTATACGTAAGCATTCTGCATACATCCTTTCTCGTAAAGTATTTCTTTATCTATACCCTATTTTCCAAATTTCATAAACAAGGGCAGAAGCTCATTATTTGTTTAGAGCATGGGCGAACTGGTTATTAAAAGAGTGAGTACTTATAGAAAGGAGAAATAGGATGAAAAATATTCATAAGACGATGGTAGTAAGTATAATCCTCTCTGGGATTTTGTTATTAGGTGCATGTAATAATGATGATAATAACAATGAAGCGGAAGAAAACGTATTAAAAACCGACGTGATCAAGCCAAACACACAGGACCAAAAATCGGCTGATTCTGCTGAAGAAGATAAATTTACATTTGAAGAGTTTAATCTAACCGTTGCGACAGAGGAAAATGAAAAAGCGATTACAGTTGAATATAAAGGTGACTCCAGCCTAGTTGTCTATAAAAATATGCAAGAGGGAGTAAACACAGAGGGTGACGAAGCCTTAGATTTACTCGCACCAGTATTCAATGAGCTAAATCTAACTCCTGACATGGAAGAGGAAGAGGTATTAACTAAGGTGAAGGAATCATTTGATATCCAAAAAGAACGTACTATCCAGTTAGATGTCCAGTTTCACGAGGGAGAAACGAAAACATATAGCCAAAATGAAGAATAAAAAGGATACATTCCGGGAGTATAGCAGTCGGTATTTTATTTACTACAATACCCCGGAATTTTATTTGTACCAAAAAGATTTGCATACCCAGATTTTATCCTTCTAATTTTGCTGTGATAACCCCTAAGGCTACACCTAACAAAGCTCCAGCTGCCACTTCAATCGGTTGATGTCCAAGAAGCTCCTTTAGTTCGCCCTCTCCCTCTACATACTCAAAGCTCGGAAAATTTCCTGATAACTCAGCAACATGGTCCTCTAAATCGTTCACCAGTTGAGCAATCTCACCAGTGTGCCTCCTGATTCCTTGTGCATCATACATGACGATAATACCAAAAATAACCGCAATAGCTGTTTCTGTATGCCTTGTTCCTTTATTGGCTGCGATATAGGAAGCTAATGCTGAAACTCCGGCTGAATGGGAGCTTGGCATTCCACCTGTAGTAAATGCTTGCTTGAAATCCCATTTTCCCGTGTTTTTCTTATAAGTAAAAATTTTTAATCCTTGTGCAATTCCAATTGCAGAAAATGCCGTTATAATTCCTAGATTCATCTTCGTCAAGCTTATTCCTCCCTTATCCTTACATTGCCCTTCCCAAATTCCCTTCATTCACATAAAGTTAAACTTTGATTGGTGGGGGTATTCTTTCATCCCCCACCAATCATTAGTTGAACCAATCGGGCTTTTAGGGACAGTTG